>JACUTW010000091.1 GCA_014859605.1 Desulfuromonadales bacterium | reverse complement strand
ACATGTACACCTACCCCGACATAAAAGGACACTTCGGCCAATTTGGCGGTCGATACGTTGCCGAGACCCTGATGCCCGCCCTTCTCGAACTCGAAGAAGCATATCGGCTGGCGCAGGCGGATCCCGCCTTTCAGCAGGAGATCAACTACTATCTGACGCACTATGTCGGACGCCCCAGTCCTTTGTACTTTGCCCGCCGCTTGACCGAGCAGTTAGGCGGGGCAAAAATCTACCTCAAACGCGAAGATCTCAACCATACCGGCGCCCACAAAATCAATAACACGGTCGGACAAGCAATTCTCGCCAAGCGGATGGGGAAGAAGAAGGTTATCGCTGAGACCGGTGCCGGCCAGCACGGCGTTGCCACCGCCACAGTCGCTGCTCTCTTCGGCATGGAATGCGATGTCTTCATGGGGACCGAGGACATTCGCCGCCAGTCCCTCAACGTCTTTCGCATGAAGCTGTTGGGGGCGCGGGTGCACGGCGTGACCAGCGGTACCGCCACCTTGAAAGACGCCATGAACGATGCCCTGCGTTACTGGGTCACCAACGTGCGCGATACCTTTTACGTCATCGGCACGGTCGCCGGCCCCCACCCCTACCCCGAAATGGTCCGCGATTTTCAGGCGGTGATCGGCAGCGAGACCAGGGAGCAGATCCTCGCCCTGGAAGGACGCCTGCCGGATATTGCCATTGCCTGCATCGGCGGTGGCTCCAACGCCATGGGGCTCTTTTACCCCTTTGTCAACGATCGCAGCGTGCAACTGGTCGGGGTTGAAGCCTCCGGACACGGCATCGAAAGCGGCAAGCATGCGGCGAGTATCAGTGCCGGCAAAGTCGGGGTTCTGCACGGCAACAAGACCTTTTTACTGCAGGATGACGACGGCCAGATTGCCCATGCCCATTCAATCTCCGCCGGACTTGATTACCCCGGCGTCGGTCCCGAGCATGCCCTCCTGCACGAAATCGGCCGCGCCCAATATATGTCGATTACTGATGAAGAGGCCCTGACCGGTTTTAAAACCTTGACTCGCTGCGAAGGGATCATTCCCGCCCTGGAAAGTGCCCATGCCATTGCCCATGTCATGAAGATCGCGCCAAAGCTTTCAAAAGATGCTATTATCGTCGCCTGCCTCTCCGGTCGCGGCGACAAGGATATTCATACTGTCGCTGATGCGATGGGAGTCGAATTGTAGTGGCGGGGCATGCCTTGCCACGACGTAACCAAACCTGAAAGGTACTCATGAAATTCACCGAACTGAACCTGCCGCCCGAAGTCCTGATCGGGGTCGAAGCTGCCGGCTTTACCGATCTTACCCCTGTTCAGGAAGAATCGATCCCCTTTGCTCTCGATGGAAAGGACGTCGCGGCCCAGGCGCAGACCGGCACCGGCAAGACCGCCGCTTTTTTGATCGCCATGTTCTCCCGCTTCCTCCGTCACCCGAAAAAGACCGGTTGTAATCCCCGTGCCCTGATCCTCGCGCCGACCCGCGAACTCGTGGTTCAGATCGTTGCTGATGCGAAAACCCTCGGCAGCGGCTGTCCTTTCAAAGTGCAGGCAATCTACGGCGGCATGGACTACGACAAGCAGCGCCAGGCGCTGAAAGATGGAGTTGACGTTATTGTTGCCACCCCGGGTCGTTTGATCGACTACGCCAAACAGAAGGTCTTCTCCTTCGACAGTGTCGAGATGGTCGTCATTGACGAAGCCGACCGCATGTTCGATCTCGGCTTCATCAAGGATCTGCGTTATCTCCTCCGCAAACTCCCGAGTCTGGAAAATCGCCAGACCATGCTCTTCTCTGCCACCCTTTCGCCGCGGGTCATGGAACTTGCCTGGGAATTCATGGATCTGCCGGAAAAGATCCGCATCGAACCCGAACAGGTCACCGCCGAACGGGTCGAACAGGTTCTGTACCACGTCAGTCGCCGCGAAAAATTCCCGCTCATGCTCGGCCTGATCCGTAAGGATCCGACGATCACCCGCGCCATGGTCTTCGTCAATACCAAGCGGGAAGCGGAATACCTCACCGACTGTTTTTGTGCCAACAGCTATAATGCCGCTGTTATCTCCGGCGATATTCCCCAGAATAAAAGAATGCGCATCCTTAGTGAATTCAAGGACGGGAAAATCACCTTCCTCGTCGCCACCGATGTTGCTTCGCGCGGACTGCATATCGACGCCGTCACCCACGTCTTCAATTACGATCTGCCCCAGGATGCCGAAGATTACGTTCACCGCATCGGCCGCACTGCCCGCGCCGGCGCCGCCGGTATCGCCATCAGTTTTGCCGACGAAGATCTAGTCTTTCATCTCCCGGAAATTGAAGAATATATCGGCCAGAAGATCCCCAGTTCCATACCGGAAGAGAGCGATTTCCGCTGGGATTATCACAAACCGAAGATGCAACGCCGCAGCCCGCTGCGCCCCGGCGTTGGCGCCGGAGCCGGCAGAGACAAGGGGCGCCCGCCCCGCCCCGGCAATAACAGCAGCGCCCCGGGACGGAACCGGCCGCGGGTAAAAAAACCTTGAACCCGATAGCGGCTCTAGGATAAACTTCGCATCTTTTTGAAGGTCACTGTCACTATGAATCGTCTTACCCGTGCCTTTCAAGGCGCCAAAGAGCGCGGCACTCCAGCCCTTGTCCCCTTCATCACCGCCGGTGATCCCGATCTGGATAAGACGGAAGCCATCATTCACTCCTTGACTGCTGCCGGTGCCGATGTCATCGAGCTCGGGATCCCCTTTTCCGATCCGATGGCGGATGGACCGGTCATACAAGCGGCCTCCGAACGGGCTCTGCTGGCAGGAGTGACTTTGAGCCGGGTCCTGGACCTCGTGCGCAAAGTCCGCGCAACGAATGCGACCCCGATCATTCTCATGGGCTATTACAATCCGATTCTCGCCTATGGTACAAAGCGCTTTGCCGCCGATGCCGCAGCGGCCGGCGTCGATGGTCTCCTGCTCGTCGACCTCCCTCCCGAGGAAGCCCAGGAACTGCGGTGCTGTACAGATCCTCTTGATCTGCCGCTGATTACCCTGATTGCGCCGACGACGCCGCAAGCGCGCCGTAACCAGTTGGCCGCAGCAGCGCAGGGCTATCTCTACTACGTTTCAATGACCGGAGTGACGGGGACGGCCCGTATCGATACCACCGCCATTCGCGCCGAGGTCGAAAATCTTCAGGCCGTGTCTCCGGTGCCGGTCGCGGTCGGCTTTGGTATCAGTACAGCGGAAGATGCCGCCGCTGTCGGTGCTTTTGCTGATGGTGTCGTTGTCGGCAGTGCCCTGGTCAAGATTATCCACCAGCATCGGCACAGTTCGGCCCTGCTTGACGAAGTCAAAAACTTTATGACAGCGATCCGCGCCGGACTGGATAACAGCAGAAAAAAACGTTAAAGTTTCTTCGCGGGCGAGGACGTCAATCCCTCCCCCTGGACAACAGCAACAGCAATATCGACCTGTGTCGGAAGATCCCGACACACCCTGGAGGCATATGGGCTGGTTCAGTAAAGAGAAGGCGCCGTTGACGCCGATTGAAGAACGCAAGAAACAGATCCCTGAAGGGGTCTGGACCAAATGCAAAAACTGTAACGAGATCATTTACACCAAAGAGATCGAACGGAACCTCAATGTCTGTCCGAAGTGCGAATATCATTTCCGCATCTCTGCCCGTGAGCGGATCGAACTGATCATTGACGACGGGACCTTTGTCGAAATGGATCCGACTGTCGCTTCCGTCGATATTCTCAACTTCACGGACAGCAAAAACTACAAAGATCGCATCAAGGCCGCCGTCGCAAAATCCGGCCCGGCCGATGCCGTGATTTGCGGTACTGGTGATATTCATGGCCTCGGCGTCGCCCTCGCCGTCTTTGACTTCTCCTTTCTCGGCGGCAGCATGGGCTCGGTCGTCGGCGAAAAGATCACCCGCGCCATCGAAAAAGGGCTCGCTGAACGTCGCCCGGTCCTGATCTTTTCCGCGTCCGGCGGCGCCCGCATGCAGGAGAGTATCTTCTCGCTGATGCAGATGGCAAAGACCAGCGCTGCCCTGGCCAAACTCAAGGCCGCCGGCATCCCCTTTATCTCCATCCTCACCGACCCGACCACCGGTGGCGTTACCGCCAGTTTTGCCATGCTCGGCGATGTTAACATTGCTGAGCCCCGTGCCCTGATCGGCTTTGCCGGCCCCCGGGTTATCGAGCAGACGATCCGCCAGACCCTCCCGGAAGGGTTCCAGCGTTCGGAATATCTCCTGGAACACGGTATGGTCGATATGATCGTGTCGCGCGCCGAGATGAAAGATCGCCTCGCCCAAATCCTGCACATCTTTACCAAGAGCTAAGCGCATGGATTTCCGGGAAAGCCTGGAATTCCTTTACGGCCTGCAACGCTTCGGAATCAAACTCGGCCTGGAGAATACCCGCACGCTCTTAGAGCGTGCGGGGACGCCGCAGCAACATTTCCAATGTGTCCACGTCGCCGGAACGAACGGCAAAGGATCGACAGCCGCCTTCCTCTCCGCTATTTTGCTGGCAGCCGGATATCGGGTTGGACTCTACACCTCACCCCATCTGCAATCTTTTTGCGAGCGTATCCGCATCAACGGAACAGCTATCAGTGAAGCCGAAATTGCGATCCTGACCAACCGACTCCGCCCCTTAGGTGCAGAGATCCCCGTCACCTTCTTTGAATTCACCACGGTCATGGCCCTCTGTGCTTTTGCCGAACACAATGTCGACATCGCCATCCTTGAGACCGGACTGGGGGGGCGCCTTGATGCCACTAATGCCGTTACCGCCAGCCTGAGTCTGATCACACCGATCAGTCTCGATCACCAGGAACATCTCGGCCAGACCCTGACGGCCATTGCCGGGGAAAAAGCCGGGATTATCAAAGAAGGCATACCGGTCATCTGCAGTGCGCAGGAAGAAGAAGTTATCGCTGTTATCCGCCAACAGGCCGCGATTTGTCGCGCACCGCTCCTTTGTGCCGGACGCGATTTCTCTGTCACGGTGAATGATGCCGGAAGCTTTGACTATCAAGACCATGCCGAACATCGCTTGCAGGCACTGGTCTCCGGTCTCCCTGGTGATCATCAACCGCACAACGCCGCCCTGGCGATTACGGCAGCCTTCCGCCTGCGGCAGCAAGGGCTCAACATCAGCGACGCCGCGATCCGGCAGGGCCTGACCGGGGTTTACTGGCCGGGCCGTCTCGAATGGTGGGGAGGAAAACGTCAGATTCTTCTCGATGGTGCCCACAATGCGGCCGGAGCGGCCGTGTTGGCGGCGTACCTGAAAAACTTGAACGCCCCGGCCCTGCACTGGCTGGTCGGAGTCAAGCATGACAAGAATTTCCACGAGATTCTCACTGCTATCCTGCCGCTGACGACCCGGTTTTATGCCGTCGCCCCCCCGGAGGTCAAAGCCACAGAGCCGGAGACTCTGGTCACCGTCGCCCGAAGGGCCAACGTCCCGGCTCAAGCCTTTGCCAGTGTCGCAGAGGGCTTGCAGGCTGCCCGCAGCGCCTGCAAACAGCATGACATTATCCTCGTCGCCGGCTCACTCTTTCTGGTCGGCGCCGCGCGTGAAATCCTGTGCAAAGAAGAGGAGAGATCTTGAAATATTGTTTACCGATTGCTCTTTTCCTCTGCCTGCTGGCCGCGAGCGTTCACGCTGAATCGTTGATGTCCTTTCATCTCGATCAATTGGTGCGCCTTGAAGCCGATGAAATGCGCGGAAGCTACAGCGACGAACAATTTGAGGCGATCGGCGCAGCGACGCTGCGACAGGAGAATCTCACCCTCCATGCTGACAGCATCTGGTTTGACAAACGGACTAACGAAGCCGGTGCCAAAGGAAAGGTGACGCTCCTGGAAAAGAGCGGGACGCTCGTTGGCGACGATCTTCTCTTGAACTTTACCAGCGGACGGGCCCGCCTCACGCACGCCAGGGCCCATCTCGCTGAAGAAGGTTTCAACCTCTCAGGTGAGGTCATCGAACGACTCGATGAAAGTCATTACCGGGTGACTTCCGGCGATTTTACCGCCTGCACCGCTACTCCCCCTGCCTGGAAATTCGGTGCCAGCAGCGTCGATGTCGAGGTGGGAGGATATGCCCGCGCTAAACACATGGTCTTCTATCTGCGCGATATCCCCGTCTTTTACCTCCCCTACTTTCTTTATCCCGTTAAAACCGAACGGGAATCGGGATTGCTCATTCCCCATATCGGTCTTTCCGATAAACGCGGCTTTGAGACTTATCTCTCGTATTATCAAGTTCTGGGTCGCAATATGGATGCAACTCTCCTTCTCGATACCTATTCCTCTGCCGGTCTCGGTAAGGGATTGGAATATCGCTATATCCTCGGAGAAGAGAATGTTGGCGAAACTTTTCTGTATCATGTCAGCAGGATTGACGAGAAAAAAGATGTCTTTGCCGGACGCTGGCAGCATCGCGGCATTCTACCGGGAGAGATAAATCTGCGGGCGGATCTGGAATATGTAAGTGATCGCAGCTATCTGAAAGACTTTACGGTCGACGCCAGGGACTACAATCGCGAACTGGTCGAATCCTATCTTTACCTTTCCCGCGCCTGGGATAAGACCGATCTCTCGGTGCAAGGGGAATATCTCAGCAATCTTTCGACATCGACAGACGCTTACCCGCTGTCACAGCTGCCGGCCGTTCATTTGGCACTCCTGCCGCAAAGGGTCGCGGCAACCCCGCTGTATTTACGCCTCGATCTCCAGGGCAATCATCTTCAGCAAGGGCAAAATACGGTTGGAGAGACGCTTTTGCTACGCCCCGCTGCACGCCTGGCGCTTTCACCTTTCACGGGGGTCAGTCTCGATCTTGAAGCCGGCTATCGCTCCATGCTGTCGAAAACCTCTGAGGATTCCGGGGATGTCGGCTTTTTCGATTTCAGCAGCCGTCTCGGAACCCGCTGGCAACGGATCTTTACGAACGAGGAAGAGGGATACGCTCTTCGTCACGACATTGAACCGGAGGTGACTTTTCTCCATATCGCTGATGGCGGACAAGCGACCTTCAGAGAACTGATTCCGGAGAACTCTTTCCTCCCGACCGATCACATCACTTTCGGCCTAACCAACCGCCTGGTGACAAGAACGATCGATGCCGAAGGCAGCGCCCTTCGGCGGGAGCGACTCTGGCTGCGTTTGTCGAGCGGTTACGCCTTCAGTACTGACACCACTGCACCAGAAACCCTTCTCCCCCTGCGCAGTGAAGTATTACTGAGTGTCGCAGAGTGGCTGAGCTTGCGCTCTGATGCCAGCTATGGTCTTGAGGCCGGCGAACACCGCTGGAACTCCGTTGTCAGCGGCATTCAACTCAAAGACCGGCGGCGGGACGAACTAAGCATCGATTACTACTATCAGGACAACAACGCTGCAAACTACCTGTCCGGGAAACTGTTCACGCCGATAACCGACAAGATTTCCCTTGCCAATGAAATCCGCTATTCTGTCGAGAGCAGTGAGTTTCTTGAGCATCGTGCCGCCGTCGAATATCGCGGCCAGTGCTGGAGCGTCATATTTTCTTATCGTGATCGTCTTGATGATCAGGAGTATCTCGTCAACTTCGCCCTGGCCGGGCTTATGGAGCAAGGCCTTCGCTAAACCGGGCTATTACTCCCAATAAATACAGGCAGCCGGGCACTGATCCATGGCGGCTTCAATCTTCGCTTCCGGCGCGCCATTGGGATTATAAACGATTGACTTGCCATGACTGTGGCCATCATGCTCTTCTTCCTGCATGCGAAAGACTTCAGGACAAACCAGGGTGCAGGTTTCACAGCCGATACAAGCCTCTTGATCGACAACCGGAGTGCGGAGCATAACGTGTTCCTTTCATTGTAGAGGGCATTTTGGAGTGGCATACTAACAGGGTCAACGCCCTTTGTCATCTGCGTATAATCCGTTAAAGCGAGAAAAAACAGCCCCCGGAAGTTGCGAAAGGGAAGCGCCATGGTCGCAGATCAACAACGCTTTATCCTCATTGCCGGCGCCAGCGGCTACGTCGGCGCCCGCCTCGCCCCCCGCCTCCTCGACGCCGGCTATCATGTCCGCACATTGGCCCGAACCCCCGCCAAGATCGCCAGTCAACCCTGGGGACAACACCCCCGCCTGCAAATCGTTCAAGGTGACGTCCTTGATCCTGACACTTTACAAGCTGCGCTCAGCGGTTGCCAGACCGCCTTTTATCTCGTCCATTCGATGGCCGCCACCGTCAAGGATTTTGCTGCCGTCGACCGCACCGCCGCCGAGAATTTCGTCAAAGCGGCGACCCAAGCCAAGGTCGAACGCATCATCTATCTCACCGGTCTCGGTGAAGAATCGGACCAACTCAGCGAACATCTTCGCTCCCGCGCTGAGGTTGCTCATATCTTTCAACAAGGTGCTGTCCCCGCCACCATCCTGCGCGCCGGAGTCATCCTCGGTTCAGGGAGCGCTTCCTTCGAGATCCTCCGCTATCTGGTTGACCGCTTACCAGTCATGGTCACCCCCCGCTGGATCGATACCCCCTGTCAACCGATCAGCATCGTCAATGTCCTCAACTATCTTGTCGGCACCCTGACCGCCCAGCAAATGATCGGGGAAACCTATGACATCGGTCAGGAAGAGATCATCTCTTACCGAAAACTCATGGAAGTCTACGCCGAAGAAGCGCAGTTGCGCCGCCGCATCGTCATTCCAGTGCCGGTCCTGACGCCGCGCCTCAGTTCTTACTGGATCAATCTGGTCACCCCCCTGCCGGCCGCCCTCGCCCGCCCCCTGGTGGAGGGGTTACGCAACCCGGTCATCTGTCACGACACCCGGATTCGGACACTTATTCCGCAGCATCTTCTCGACTGCAAGGAAGCAATTCACCAGGCGCTGGAAGAGATTCGCAGTGGACAGGTGGTCAGCTCCTGGCGGGATACCGGCACCATCCCACCGGCAGAATGGCGGGACAGCAGTGATCCGCAATGGGCCGGAGGAACTTGCTATATCGATGCCCGAACGATTGAAATAGAGACAAAAAGCCTGCCCCTCTGGCGCGCCATCACCTCCCTGGGTGGAAGTCAAGGCTGGTATTTTGCCGATTTTTTATGGCAAATCCGGGGATTAGCCGACCGGATCGTTGGCGGGGTCGGCCTGCAGCGTGGCCGGCGCTGCCCCATCGACCTGCGCATCGGTGATGCCATCGATTTCTGGCGAGTGGCGCAGATGCAGAAAGAGACCCGTCTCCTCCTCGTCGCCGAGATGAAGGTTCCCGGCGTTGCAACCCTCGAATTCACCATCATCAAGGTCAGTGAAGGAATCTTTCGCTTGCAGCAGACCGCCCGGTTTATGCCACGGGGACTGGCCGGCATCCTTTATTGGTATTCCGTCCTCCCTGCCCATCATCTCGTCTTTAACGGCATGCTCAAAGGGATTGCTGCGGCCAGTGGCGGACGGATTAAAAGTGGTCCGGAGCGAATTGAACCGGCAAAATTAAAATAACAAACAGGCAGGTTTTTTTCTTGACCTGCATATCCCCTTCTGCTAAATATTGCACCTCATTTATGGGGTGTCGCCAAGCGGTAAGGCACCGGTCTCTGACACCGGCATTTCCTAGGTTCGAATCCTAGCTCCCCAGCCAGGGTTCAGAGCGACATCGTCGCTTGAAAAAGATAGTGGTCCCTTCGTCTAGCGGTCAGGACATCGGCCTTTCACGTCGGTAACGCGGGTTCGATTCCCGCAGGGATCACCAGTTAAACATCCGAGACAACCAATATCGGATAAATAAAAAGGAAAAGCCTCTGAGAAATCAGAGGCTTTTCCTTTTTCAGGAATGGGCTGTTCTGATCTGAAGGCCGTTAATATCTATGGAAATAGTCCAACCGTTGCTTGACAATACCGCCATTCCCTGTCTAGTTTTAGCATGCGACTTATCGGGCGTTTGATGATCACTGGTTACCTGCTTTTTATTGCGGCCCTTCCGTCAGGATGCACGACCATTCTGCCGGCAGAGGACCGTTATACCCTCACCTATAGCCCCTATATGTATCATTTCAACCCCCGGAAAGATCATAATAACTATCCGAATTTCGTGAGTATTGAATGGGATTCAAACCGTTCGCTCGATTTAGGAGCCGCCTATTTCCGCAACTCCTATGAACAACCATCTGCCTACCTTTATGTCTACAAACGATGGGACTACGGCAACTCAGACCATCACTTCTTCAGCAAACTGACCGCCGGAGCTCTCCTCGGCTATGTCGGAGACCACGAAGACCGAATCCCGGTCAACTGGAACGGCTTCGGCCTCGGTATTATCCCGGCAGCTGGCTACCAATACCGCCGCGTCAGTGCTCAAGTCGTGCTTCTCGGCATTTCCGCACTCATGTTCACTGCTGGATATGACTTCTAGAATTTCAACTAACGGAGAAAATCTTCAGTTAAAAAAGTTTAACCGTTCAACATGTTCGAGAACAACCAAAACTAAATTCTATTTAACAGGGATACAAGGGATACAAGGGATA
>JACUTW010000090.1 GCA_014859605.1 Desulfuromonadales bacterium | reverse complement strand
GCCGCCTGCACGGATGTCGTCGCCCCCAGCACCAAGGCGAAGAAGAGGAGCAGCGGGAGACCGAGCCTGGCGGCGCGGGCCGGCAGGGCCAGACGGAAACCTTCCCACTTCCAGGCCTTCCGGTTTGCAGACATCTTGAGTTTTGTCAAAAAATTCGACATGGGTCCCTTTAACGTCTTCGCATTTCGATATTATTTTTCTTAACCCCAGGCAACCGCGTGGCACATCTCATTAAAAAAACAAGGGCGCTCCATCTTCGGCCGAAGATGGAGCGCCCTTGTGTCGGTAAAAATACCGGTTGCCAAGATGCGATGTCCCATCTCTTCGGCAACCCGGCGATCCTGAAGCTCAGGACCCGTGGCTTTGCGTCACCAGATTACTCTGGTTTTGCCCGTTCGGAGTTCTTTTTAAATTGTCTTTAACTTATTGAGCACAAAAACACGGAGCTCAATTCATTAAAAAAGGGCGCTCATCTTCGCCGAAGATGAGCGCCCTAGTGTCGGTAAAAATACCGGTTGCCAAGATACGATGTCCCATCTCTTCGGCAACCCGGCGATCCTGAAGCTCAGGACCCGTGGCTTTGCGTCACCAGATTACTCTGGTTTTGCCCGTTCGGAGTAACTGTCTCTAAATTTTATTGCGAACGCAAATTACAAAAACGTTCCATAAAATGCAAGCATTTTTTATTAATTTTTTATGTTACGACTGAATTCCGCCCGGATCTCTTCGATACGACTGCGGTTCTTGCCAAAATCGAAATAACCCAACCCCACAAGACCCGCCCCTACGATTTGTACGTGAGATAGTCAGTGTAACCAGCGGCAGCGGCGCTGTAAAAAGTGGCCGAGTCCGGGACCGCCAACGGCCAGGCCTGTTGCAGGCGCGCCACCAGATCGGGATTGGCGATAAAGGGGCGGCCAAAAGCGACGAGATCGGCGGCACCGCGGCTCAGATCGGTCTCCGCCCGCTCCTGATCGTAACCGCCGGACAGGATCACTGCCCCGCCGCCGGCCGCACGAAAGGCCTGGTAGATGGCCTGAACCGTCGCCGCATTCGGTTTCGGCGCCCCCATGGAGGAGTGATCGACGAAATGCAGGTACACGAGTTGCAAATGCCCCAACGCCGCGGCCAACGCGGTATATTGCCCGGCAATGCCGGCATAATCGCCGGACATGTCATTGAAGACGCCGTAGGGGGAGAGGCGGATCCCGACCCGGCCGGCGCCGATGGCGGTGGTGACCGCCACCGCGACTTCGAGAGCAAAACGGTTACGGTTGGTGCTGTCATCACCATAAAGGTCATGGCGTTGATTGGCTGCGGGGTCGAGGAACTGGTTGACGAGATAACCGTTGGCGCCGTGAATCTCCACCCCGTCGAAACCGGCAGCGATGGCATTCTTTGCCGCCTCAGCATATTCCTCGACCGTACGATGGATCTCTTCCGCCGTCATTGCCCGCGGCGTGCCATAGGGCTGCTCCCCCTGACTGTCGGTCCAGATCCTGCCCAGGACCGCAATCGCCGAGGGGGCGAGAAGCTCGGCGCCGGGCGGCAGATTAAGGACACTTCCGACCCGACCGGTATGCATGAGCTGGGCAAAGATCTTGCCGCCGCGCATGTGTACGGCGCGCGTCACCTGCTTCCAGGCTTCGGTCTGTTCAAGCGAGTAAAGGCCGGGGATGCGGGCATAACCGAGGCCATGCGGAGAGGGGGAGGTCCCCTCGGTGATGATCAGGCCGGCAGAAGCGCGCTGCCCGTAATATTCGGCCATCAGATCGTTCGCCAGATTGCCGATCGCCCGGTTGCGGGTCATCGGCGCCATGACGACCCGATTTTTCAGCGCTGTCGCGCCGAGTTGATAAGGGGAAAAAAGTTGCATACTCACCTCCGGTTGCTGGTTGCAGAGTTAAACATATACCACATTCAGCGTTGACGTGCCGGACGTTCAACATATAAGCTATGCCATCCTCAAGCAACCAGGCGACGATGAACGCTCTGCACTTCCTCACTCCCTACCTGCGCCGCTACTTCCTGCCGGTTTTAGCCGGGGCCCTGTGGCTGACCGTGACCAACATTCTCGGCGCCATGCTCCCCTGGCTGCTCAAGGTCGGGATCGACGCCATCGCCAGCCAGGACCAGCACAGCCTCACCCTTGCCGCCCTCGGCCTCGGCGGGGTGGCGATCGTCCGCGGCGGCACCCGCCTCCTGTCCCGCTTCCGCTTTCTCCATAGCGCCCGGGCGGTGGAGCTTGACCTGCGCGCCGACCTGATGCGCGGTCTTCTGGCTAAACCCTTTGATTTTTTCGACCGCCACCGCACCGGCGACCTATTGTCCCGCTTCACCAACGATCTCAGTAACGTGCGGATGCTGGCCGGTTTCGGGGTGCTGACCATGGTCAACTCCCTCCTCGTCTACACCGTCACCCTGGTCATGCTCCTGCGCCTCTCCCCGACCCTGACCGCCATCGCCCTCATCCCCTACCCCCTGATGTTCCTCTTTGTCAAAAAGATGAGCAAGCGGATGATGACCCTCACCACCGCTTCCCAGGAGAGTCTCGGCCGGGTCAGTCAGGCCGTCGAAGAGACCGTCTCCGGCGAAACAGTGGTGCGCGCTTTTGCGTTAGGGGGCGTCCGGATTCGCCACTTTGCCGGCTGTAATGCCGACTACCTGCAACGCAACCTTGATCTGGCAAAGTTACGGGCCTTGATCATGCCGGTGATGACCATTGTCGGCCCGATCGGCGCCCTCCTCACCCTCTACTTTGGCGGCAAGATGGTCAGCTCCGGGGAATTCACCCTCGGTGAGCTCGTCGCCTTTACCGCTTACCTCGCCCAACTGGTGATGCCGACCTTGACCCTCGGCTGGGTGATGACCCTGATGCAGCGCTGCGCCGCCAGTATGGAGCGACTCAGCACCGTCCTCGGCGGCGCGCCACCGGCAGCGCCCGCCCCTCCCGAGTTGGCGCCGCCGGCGATTATTGTCCACGGTCTCAACTTCACTTACGACAGCGGCCCGCAAGTCCTCAAAGAGATCGATCTCACCATCCCCGCCGGCGCGGTGGTCGGCATCGTCGGCCCGACCGGCTCGGGCAAGAGCACCCTGCTGCGCCTCCTCACCGGACTTTATACGCCGCCGGCCGGGACTATTCTCATCGACAGCGCCGATCTTGCCACCCTCGATGGCGGGGAGTATCGCCGCCGACTCGCTGTCGTCCCGCAGGAAGGACGGCTCTTCTCCGGCTCGATCGAAGAGAATCTCCTTTACGGTGTGCCGGGGGGTGATGATGAATTGCGGCAACGGGTGAGTGAAGAAGTGGCCCTCAGCGATGAAATTGCTCGCTTTCCGCAGGGCTATCAAACCAAAGTCGGCGAAGGCGGGGTGGCGATCTCCGGCGGCCAGCGCCAGCGCGTCTGTCTCGGCCGCGCCCTCGCCCGTGACGGCGGCCTCTGGCTTTTGGACGATCCATTGAGTCACCTTGACGCCGCCACCGCCCGCATTGTCTGGAGTGCGCTGCGCCACCGCCTGACCGGTCGCACGGTGCTGGTCACCTCCAGCCGCGTCTCTTTTCTCGCTGATGTCGACACCATCCTCCTCTTCGAAAACGGCAGGATCGTTTCCCGCGGCACCCACGCCGAACTCCTCGACAGTTCCCCCCTCTACGCCCGCCTCGCCGAGCAGGAGAAGTTACGGGACGAAGTGGAGGAGATCGCATGAGCGGCCATTTTCGTGAGGAGAACAGCGACGAGATCAGCGGCCGCCACCTCGATCTCCAGCTCTTCAAACGCTTTCTGCTCGCAGTACACCCCTACCGGCGGACCGCCTGGCTCTCCCTCGGGATGCTGCCGATTTTGGCGCTGGCCAAGCTCGTCCAGCCCTGGCTGGTCAAGGAAGCGATCGACCGCGCCATTATCCCCGGCCGCCTCGAACTCCTCGGCCTCTTTGCCCTCCTCTTCTTCGTGGCTCTGGCCCTCGAAGGTCTCCTCATGTATTGGCAGGGTTATCAGGTGCAGCTGGTCGGGCAGAAGATCATGGCCGATATGCGCGGCGCCGCCTTTGCCAAACTGCCGCGCCTGCCGGCCAGCTACTTCGAGAAGAATCCTTCCGGGCGCCTCGTCACCCGCATCACCAGCGATGTCGAGAATGTCGGCGAACTCTTCGGCTCGGGAATCATCTCCGCCCTCGGCGATATCGTTACCCTGACCCTGATCATCGGCGTCATGCTCTGGATGAATCTCCAGCTCGCCCTCGTCACCTTTATCGTCCTCCCCCCCCTCTTTATCGCCGGCACCCTCTTCCGCCGCAACCTGCGCGCCGCTTCCCGCCAGGTGCGCGCCCATCTTGCCGGCCTTAACGCCTTTGTCGCCGAGCGGATCGCCGGCATCGCCGAAGTGCGTCTCTTTGGCCAAGAACGCCGCACCCTCGGCGAATTCGAACGGTTGCAGGACGATTACTGCCAGGGGGCGATCAAGGTGATCAACGCCGACGCCGCCCTCTACGCGGTGGTCGAGACCCTCGGCTCAATCGCCCTGGCGGCCATCCTGTGGTACGGCGGCGGCGAAGCGCTGCGCGGCACCACCAGCTTCGGCACCCTCGTCGCCTTCATCGATTATGCCCAGAAGTTCTTTACGCCGCTGCGCGACCTCTCGGCGAAATATTCGGTGGTCCAGACCAGCAATGCCTCGCTGGAGCGGATCTTCGAACTCCTCGATCAGCCGGAAGAAGTCAGCGGCACGCAGAGCGTCCCAAGGAGCGGCACTTTGGAGTTGGAGAACGTCAGCTTCAGCTACAACGACGACAACACCCCGGTGCTGCAAGCAATCGATCTCCGTCTGGCGCCGGGGGAGACGATTGCGCTGGTCGGCGATTCCGGGAGCGGCAAGACCACCGTCACCCGCCTGATCATGGGTTTTCACCTGCCGCAAAGCGGCACCATCCGCTTTGGCGGCATCGCCCTCGGCGCTGTCGATCTCAACAGCTGGCGGCAGCGCATCGGCTGGGTCGGTCAGGAACCGTTCCTCTTCTCCGGCAGCGTCCGGGAGAATCTCGACCCCGCCGGCCGCCACAACGACGATGAGCTCGCGGTTCTGCTGCAGCGCTGCGGCGCCGCCGCCATCGTTGAGCGCCTCGGCGGCCTCGACGCCATCCTCTCGGAACGCGGCCGCAACCTCTCCTCCGGCGAGCGCCAACTCCTCTGCCTGGTGCGGGCCCTGGCCGGCGATCCGCAACTCCTCATCCTCGACGAAGCGACCAGCCGCCTCGATCCCGAAAGCGAAGGCGTCGTCCGTCGCGGCCTGCAGGAAGCGAGTGCCGGTCGCGCCGTCCTCCTCGTCGCCCACCGTCTCGCTACCGCCCGCCACGCCGACCGCATCGTCGTCCTGCGGCGCGGCCGCATCCGCGAAGCCGGCAGCCACAGAGAACTCCTCGCCGCCGGCGGCCTTTATGCCCGCCTTTGGCGCTTGCAGCAGGTTGAGGGGGAGACGGAAACACCCCCGCCCCCATCCCTGTAGGTCGGTCCGTACAGGAGAACAACACCTCAAAGGGTGCAAATATAATCAACCTGAAATCAAGGGATATTTTCGGGATAGTTACTTTGCGGCCCCCTTCCAAAGAAGGGGGCCGCAAAGTATTCAGGGTCTGGTGTGCTTGATCGGTTTGGGGATGCTATGGAAATGGGTATCTTTGTAGGCGCGGTCTTTCCGTTTCATATCCAACTGAATTTCATTCTCGACCGCGGACAGTTCCGCCGCATGAACTTCGAGAATGTCGAGATCTTTTTCACCACGAACAAGACTTTGTCTGAGATCAGCGGACTCTGCACTTGAGGGGGGAAGATGTATTCTGGCCATAGAACCTCCTTGCTGGATCGGCATCATCCTTGAAGCCAGCCGGTCACGCTGGACGACTTGACGCCTGCTGTTTTTAAAAGTCTAGCAGGCGCCGGGAGGTTTGCAAGCAGGGTCAGGGCGTGTCGGGAAGCCCGCGGGCGCGTTCGATTTCACGCAAAGTGGCAGCGGCGGTGCGACGATAGGGGCCATCAACGGCAACGGCGGCGACTGCAGCGGCGTAGGCCTCGTCGAGACGTCCGAGTTCGAGAAGAAGATCAGCGAGGTTGTTGAGGGCCGGCACATGCTGTGGCTCTTCTGTCAGCGCGGCGCGGTAAGCGGCTTCTGCCGCCAGAGGCTCGCCAGCTTGGCGCAGCAGGTTGCCGTAAGCGACAGAGAGGCCGGCATGAGCGGGCCAGCGCGCCACCGCTGCGGCATAACCCGGCCGCGCCGCAACAGCATCACTACGCTCCAATCCGACCAGGGCAGCCAGAAGACGGTCGGGATCAGCAATAATCGGCAACTCGCCGGGAGGGAGAAGGAGGAGGCCCCAGCTCCCGCCCCGCTCCCAGGTCTTCAGCACTGTCCGGGTCGCCACCGCCCGCTGCTCTTCCCGCCCGGAGGTGAGATAGGTCAGCCCGTTAGCGGCATCGAAACCGACCACCACGGCATAGTGCCAGACCGGCTTCCAGGAGAGCCCCCGGTTTTGCAGAATGATCACCGGACGACCGGCGGCAACTTCCTGCAGAATCGCGGCGTAATCGGAAATTTCCCAGGCCAGCCAGCCGTGCCGGCGGCCGGCGGCGACCAACGCCGGTTGCAGACTACCGCGCAGCGCCGGCGAGTAAATTTCAGCCGTCAAAGTCTGCAGCGGGACGCCGCCGCCGTTAAAATTTATGACCATGGCCACGGCGGCTGGACCACACTGGAAATCATCCTGCGGGAAATAAGGGACGGCCAAGCGCGGGTGAGAAGGGGCAGCAGGATAAGTGATCGGTGCTAATGACGTACAACCGCTGAAAAAAAGGAGCGCGACCCCGGTCAGGGCCGCGCTCACGACTGTCCGCGAGATCATTTTCTCACAAAGGGGTAGACATCGGTCAAGCCGAGAAGATCGGTAAAGAGCAGGACGAGAAAGATAAAGAGGATCGCGCCGACCACACTGCCGACACCACCATCCGCGCCCGCCGGCAGGACATCGATCTGTTGCGCCAACCGCATCACTTCCTGATCGGTCAGACTGTTAACCCGGAGTAAGACCTCCTGAGGACTGACGCCATGCTCCTGCAGCGCCGCACCGACATCTTCGCGAGCCAGAAGCGCAGCGAGACGGTCGCGACTCGCGTCCACCTCCTGAGTGCTGACCAGCGCTTCAGTCTCGATCAGGGCCGCACCGGCAAGGGGAGCAACGATCGTGTGAAAAGACATGAGGAGAACCAGGAGCAGAGCCGTTTTGTGGAAGAGCCGAGATAAGTGCATAAAGTTGTACCTCCTTTTTTTTCGAATTATAGCAGGAGTACAGCAGGATGCAAATCACTAACTTTAATCTCCTGGCCGCGTCACCCCTTCCCGATCAATGGAAGCAAGCCGCGTTTGACATTGGTAATTTCCTCTGCCAGACTCTCAACACAAGTTCCCATAACAAAAACCTCACTTCTCAACCCGACCAGCTTTATCTACAAGGAGTCAACATGCCCAGAATAACCCGCAAGACCAAGATCGTCGCCACCCTCGGCCCGGTGAGTTCCTCCCCCGAGATGGTCAAAAAACTCATTCAGAGCGGTGTCGACATCTTCCGCCTCAACTTCTCCCATGGTGAGAATAGCCAAAAACAGGAACTCATCAATGTCATCCGCCAGGCCTCCGACAAAATCGGCCGGCAGATCGGCATCCTCGCTGATCTGCAAGGCCCGAAGATCCGCACCGGCAAGATGGCCGGAGACGGGATGCTCCTTTCCAAGGGGCAGGAGGTTGTCATCACCACCGCCGACGTCCTCGGCGAGAAGGGTGTTATTCCGACCATCTACCGTTCGTTGCCGCACGATGTGCAAATCGGCTCGCGCATTCTTCTCGATGATGGTTTGATGGAACTGAGGGTCACGGCGCTGCAAGGGGAGCAGGTGCGCTGTCTGGTGGTGAACGGCGGCCTGTTGAAAAACAACAAGGGGATCAACCTGCCGGGGGTGAAAGTGTCAGCCCCCTGCCTGACGGAAAAGGATCTGATCGACCTCGACTTTGCCCTGGCGGTCGGGGTCGACTTTATCGCCCTCTCCTTTGTCCGCACTGCTGCCGATATTGAAGAACTAAAAGAGATCATCGCCGCCAAAGGGATGGATACCCCGGTCGTCGCCAAGATCGAGAAGCCGGAAGCACTGCGCAACTTCAAATCGATTCTCGAGGCGACCGATGCGGTGATGGTGGCGCGCGGCGACCTTGGGGTCGAAATCGAAGCGGAGAAGGTGCCGATCTACCAGAAAAAGATTATCCATGCCTGCAACCAGGCCGGCAAACCGGTCATCACCGCCACCCAGATGCTCGACTCGATGATTCGCCACCCGCGGCCGACCCGGGCCGAGACCTCCGATGTCGCCAACGCCATTATCGACGGCACCGACGCCATTATGCTTTCGGCCGAGACCGCTTCCGGCGATTATCCGCTGGAAGCGGTGGAGACGATGGTGCGGATAGCGCACGATGTCGAAAACACCACCTTTATCCTCAAAGAGGAGAAGCCGACCTGCTCGGGTTCGAGTATTGCTCATGCTGTCGCCGAATCCTCCTGTCATGCCGCCGCCATCCTCAAGGCCAAGGCGATTGCTGTCTTCACCCGCTCTGGCGGCACTGCCGCCCTGATCTCGGCCTTCCGCCCGACCACGCCGATCATCGCCTTCACCGCTTCGGCCGAAATCCGCCGCCGCCTCTCGCTCTATTGGGGGGTCCACTGTACGGAAGTCGGCATCATGGAGAATACCGATCAGCAGATTGCGGCGGTGGAGAAGAAACTTTTGGCCGTCGGCTTCCGTCATGGCGACCTGATCGTGGTGACGATGGGGATCCCGATCGAGACGCGCGGCTCGACAAATCTGATGAAGGTGCACGAACTCGGCACCCATGGTTTCCATGAAGTCTTTGAAGAGCCATTGCATTAATACGAGCGGCGGGATAGATTCAGCACCGCTTCCGCCATCTCTTTCCAAGGATATTGACAACGGTGCAAATAATTACCATTGAACAGGCCCTGGCCCTGCGCGAGCGCGGTGCCCTCCTCGTCGACGCCCGCTCCCCGGCGGAGTTTGCCGAGGGGACGATTCCCGGGGCGATCAATATCCCGATCTTTGATGACGCCGAACGCGCCCGGGTCGGAACGCTTTACAAAATCGAAGGGAAAAACAAGGCCAAGCGCTTAGGGGTCGAGCTGGTCGCACCGAAGATTCCGGGGCTGATTGATCAGGTCGAAGCGGCGATGGAGGGGAGAAAAGGACCGGTTCTGGTCTTCTGCTGGCGCGGCGGCATGCGCAGCTTTGCCCTGGCCACCTTCTTCGATCTGGCCGGCATTCCGACCATGCAGATTGCAGGGGGGCATAAAGCGTTTCGCGCCCTGGTGCGAGACTTCTTTACGCAAGGAGAATGGGGGCGCCTGCTGGTGTTGCGGGGTCTGACCGGCGTCGGCAAGACGCGACTGCTGAAGATGTTGCAGAAAGAAGGCTATCCGGTCGTCGATCTCGAAGGACTCGCCAATCACCGCGGCAGCGCCTTTGGCAATCTCGGTCTGGAGCCGCAACCGTCGCAAACCTACTTTGAAGCCCTCCTCTGGGATGAAATGCGCCGCATCCCGGTGGACGGTTATGCTCTGGCCGAAGGGGAGAGCAAACATATTGGCCGCCTTATCCTCCCCGCCCGCGTCTACTCGGCCCTGCAGGTGGAGACCAGCCTCTGGATCGAAGCCCCCATCGAAACGCGCGTTCGCATTACCCTTGACGATTATCCCGCCCGCGACGAACTGAAAAAAGATTTTCTTCGCCCGCTGGCATTGATCCGCCCCCGCCTCGGCGGCGAGAATCATGACCGCCTCCTCGGCTATCTCGAAGCCGGGCGATGGGAGGATCTGACGCGGGAGCTGATGCTCCTGTATTACGATCCCCTGTATCGCCACACCTGTCCCGAGCGGCGGATCACCGTGACCATTGCCGAGGCAGAACCCGACCTCACCACTTTAAAAAAAGCGATCGCGCAGATACGAAAACACCCGCCGGGGGATCCGGCGGGTGCAGAGTAAATCAAAGTTTGTGAATATTTCTTAAAACTTGGCTTCAAAACCGATGCGCAAATCGTCATCAATATCGCCGTCGCCGCCGCCATCAACATCGACGTGAATCTTCTGATACTCGACAAAAAGGCGGGCCTTGGGGATAAAGGCGTAAGAGAGCCGCAAACCGCTTTCAAAGACACGATCCGCATCCCCCCCGGTCAAAATCTTCGGCCCGTAAAAGAACTTGCCATCAATACCGACCCCCATCAACTGCGGCGGAGCAAATCCGACCTTGGCGCCAAGCCCGAGGGACACGAGATCAAAATCACCGCCGCGGACTGCTTCACCACCCCAAACGATCAAGCCGACGCCTGCGGTCAGACCGGGGATATCACCGGGCTTGCCGAGAAAATCGATTTCACCGGAAACCAGCTTGGTGTCATAATCATCATTGTAGAGGCCGCGGATGCCGACCT
>JACUTW010000011.1 GCA_014859605.1 Desulfuromonadales bacterium | reverse complement strand
CTGGCGGAGAGTTCCACCCACGCCGGCGAGATCAGCGCGGCGCGGCAGAAGGCGGAAGAGTTGCTGCTGCGCCACGAGATCGCCCTTGGTGAACTGTCTGCGCCGGAAGACGAATTTGCGAGCTGCGAACATGACAGCGGCTACGCCCGGGCCGGTAAGTATCGCATCCGCATTGCCGACATGGTCGCCCGCTTTAACGGCACTTATCTGGTCTATCGCCAGGAACAGACGACCCGTTACATCCTTTACGGGCGGCATGCCGATGTCACCAACACCATCTATATGTACGGTATCCTCGTCGAGCAAATGCAGCGGGCGCGCCGCCGGACCGCGACTGAGCTGCGGCAGCGTTATGGGAGGCCCATGTTGAGTGCTGAAAGCAACGGTTTTTGCGCCGGATTCTGCAACGGTGTGCAGGACAAGCTCACCAGCCTGACCCGGATCGTCGAGGATCGCCGCCAGGAAGCCGGTCTGGTGCCGCTCAGTGCTTATGCGCAGCTGCGTCATGCCGCCGAAGCCGCTTATCTGCGGGACCACAAGGTGGGCAAGAGCGGCTGGCGGGGTTCGCTCCTTGACCGCGAGCATTTTGACCACGGCTATCGTCATGGTTCGCAGGCGTCAATTCATCGCGGCGTTGCAGCAACAGCGGGGAAGAAACGTCTTGGTTACACTTCGGGCCAGGGTTGAGAACAGGATCCGGATTTTTCCGTGCGTTTTTGCCGGAAGCCGGTAAACTTTCAATGTAAAGAATGATTACCACTCTTTCTCTGTCAGGAGGTTTTCCGTGGTCTCTGCCGGTCTCGATACCCTGCGTACCCGCCGTATTCTCGTCGTAAACAATCTGGAGTACGACTACTTCAGCATCAGTGCCGCCGAGGCCGCCGGCATCGGTGATCTCCGTCTCCTCCCCCTCAGCCTGCGTATCCTGCTGGAAAATCTGTTGCGCTTTGAAGATGGCCAAACCGTCACGGTTGACGATATTGCCGCCTTTGCCACCTGGCTAAAGGAGCGCACCTCGGCGCGGGAGATTGCCTTTATGCCGGCGCGCATTCTCATGCAGGATTTTACCGGCGTGCCGGCGATCGTCGATCTCGCGGCGTTGCGCGCCGCGGCGGTCAAGGCCGGTGGCGACGCGCAGCGGGTGAATCCGCGCATCCCCGTCGATTTGATCATCGACCATTCGGTGACGGTGGAGCGGGCCGGCAGCGCCGATGCTTTTGCCACTAATGTCCAGGTGGAGATGGAGCGCAACCGCGAGCGCTATATCCTGTTGCGCTGGGCACAGCAGTCCTTTGCCAATGTCCGGGTTGTGCCGCCGGGGACCGGGATCTGCCATCAGGTTAATCTCGAATATCTGTCGAAGGTGATCTGGAGCAGCGACAGCGACGGCCGGCGCCTGGCGTACCCCGATACGGTGGTCGGCACCGACAGTCACACGCCGATGGTCAACGGTCTCGGTGTCCTGGCCTGGGGAGTCGGGGGGATTGAAGCGGAAGCAGCGATGCTCGGCCGGCCGATGTCGATGCTGCTGCCGGAAGTAATCGGCGTCAAACTGACAGGCGCCTTGCAGCCGGGGGTGACGGCGACTGATCTCGTCCTCACTATTACTGAGCTGCTGCGTAACTTTGGCGTTGTCGGCAAGTTTGTCGAGTTTTTCGGCGCCGGCCTCGATCATCTGCCCCTTGCCGACCGGGCGACGATCAGCAACATGGCGCCGGAGTACGGCGCTACCTGCGGCTACTTCCCCATCGATCAGGTGACCCTCGATTATTTGCGTTTCACCGGTCGGGATGAGGGGACGATCGCGTTGGTCGCCGCCTACGCCCAAGCGCAGGGGCTGTGGCGGGACGCCGACAGCCCCACGCCCCTCTTTACCGCTACCCTCGAATTTGACCTCGGTAGCGTGGTGCCGTCTTTGGCCGGCCCGAAACGGCCGCAGGATCGCGTCCCTCTTTCGGCCCTGACGGCGGCCTTTGATGCAACCCAGCCCCTTCATGAGCGCGAAAAAGAGATGGCGGTCGCCGGCCAGGAACAACCGCTGCGCCAGGGGGATGTCGTCATCGCCGCCATCACCTCCTGCACCAATACATCCAATCCAGTGGTCATGCTCACCGCCGGTCTCCTTGCCCGCAAGGCGCGGGCTCTCGGGCTGCAATGCCAACCCTGGGTCAAGACCTCGCTGGCGCCGGGCTCCAAGGTGGTCAGCGCTTATCTGCGGCAATCCGGCCTGCAGGACGATCTTGATGCCCTCGGCTTTCAAACTGTCGGCTACGGCTGTACCACCTGCATCGGCAACTCCGGCCCTCTGACACCGCCGATTGCCCAGGCCATTCAGGAAGGGATGCTGACGGTCAGCGCTGTCCTTTCCGGCAACCGTAACTTTGAGGGACGCATCCATCCGCAGGTCAAGGCCAACTGGCTCGCTTCGCCGCCGCTGGTCGTCGCCTTCGCCTTGGCCGGCACGGTTCGCATCGATCTCAGTCGCGACCCTCTCGGCGTGAGCAGTAGCGGGACCCTCGTCTATCTCAGCGATCTCTGGCCGGCCAGCAGCGAAGTAGCCGCCGAACTGGCGAAGCTCACGCCGCAGATGTTTAGCGACGGTTATGCCGACGTCTTTAACGGCGATGCAACCTGGCAGTCGCTGCCGGTCACCTCCAGCACCCTCTTCCCCTGGGATGGCGACTCCACTTATATCCGTCTCCCCCCCTTTGTCGCTCTGACCGAGCCGGCGACGACGCTGGCCGGTTTTTCCGGCGCCCGCGTTCTCGCCCTCCTTGGCGATTCGATTACCACCGATCATATCTCCCCGGCCGGGAATATCCGTCCCGACAGTCCGGCCGGCGTCTATCTGCAGAAGCACTGGGTCAAGCCGGCCGATTTCAATTCTTACGGCTCGCGGCGCGGCAATCATCAGGTGATGATGCGCGGCACTTTTGCCAATGTCCGCCTGCATAACGAGATGATCCCCGAACGGGAAGGGGGCTTTACCCGCCATCAACCGTCGCAGGAGATGATGACCATCTTCGATGCCGCCGAGCGCTATGCCCTGGAGAAGGTGCCGCTGCTGGTGATCGCCGGTCAGGAGTACGGCTCCGGGTCGAGCCGCGACTGGGCGGCCAAGGGGCCCAAGCTCCTTGGCGTCCGTGCCATCCTCGCCGAGAGCTTTGAGCGGATTCATCGTTCCAACCTGGTCGGGATGGGGATCTTCCCGCTGCAGTTTCTTGCCGGTGCCAGCCGCAAAAGTCTCGGCCTCGATGGCAGCGAACAGATCGACCTCCTCCCCGCTGCGACGATCGAGCCCCGGCAGCAACTGTTACTGCGGATTCAGCGTGCCACTGGCGAGACCTTTGAGCTGCCGGTCCTCAGTCGCATCGATACCGCCGATGAGGTTGTCTCCTTTGCGCAGGGGGGATTGCTCAACGATGTTCTGCGCCGGCTTTTGGTGGAAGATTAGCGGGTTGCGACGTTTTTGACCGCATTGTTGATTGACATGACAGGGCGAAAGGCGTAAATTGTCTCCCTTCTGGCGCCGGTCCTGCCGGCTCATTTTTCTTTTTCTCCTTGCGAGGTCCCCAGATGAAGATCCTTGTTACCGACGAAATTTCCCAGGAAGGGCTGCAGCCCCTCCTCGACGATCCCCGCATGGAGATCGATGTTCGCCTCGGCCTGCCGGTGGCCGAACTCCATCAACTCATCGGCGGCTACGAAGCGCTGATCACCCGCAGCGGCACTCTGGTCAATCCCGCTCTCATCGACCACGGTCGTAATCTCAAGATCATCGCCCGCGCCGGCGTCGGTATCGATAATGTCGATGTCGACTATGCCAGCCAGAAGGGGATCATCGTTGTTAATGCCCCCTACGGTAATGTCAACTCGGCGGCGGAACACACTATGGCCCTCCTCCTCTCAATTTGCCGTAATGTGCCGATGGCCAGCGCCAGTCTCAAGGCCGGCGAATGGAAGCGGGCCCCCTTTACCGGTTACGAAGTCAAGGGGAAGACCGTCGGGATCATCGGTCTCGGCAAGGTCGGCGGCCGCGTCGCCACCCGCTGCAAGGCCTTTGAAGCGGAAGTGATCGCATATGATCCCTACATCGCTGAAAAGCGCGGCGACGATCTCGGTGTCAAGCTCGTCAGCCTCGAAGAACTCGTCCGCTATGCCGATATTATCACCGTCCATACGCCGCTGAATGCCGAAACCCGCGGGATTATCAATGCCGAACATTTCCCGAAGATGAAGGATGGCGTCATCCTCATCAACTGCGCCCGCGGCGGAATTATCGACGAAGAAGCGATGCTGTCTGCCCTCGAATCCGGCAAAATCTGCGGCTCGGCCTTTGACGTCTGGAGCGAAGAACCGCCGGCGACCGAGACTCTGAAAAAGCTCATAAGTCATCCGAAAATGATCGTTACCCCCCATCTCGGCGCCAATACCTTTGAAGCGCAGAAGAATGTCGCCGTCGATGTCAGCCGTGAGATCGTCAGTTATGTCGATGGTCGGCCGATGGAGAATGCTGTCAATATCCCCCGCTTCGATCCCGATCTCCTCGAACATATGAAGCCCTTCCTTGATCTCATTCAGCAGATGGGCTGTTTCCTGGCGCAGCTGGCCCCGGCCCACGCCGGTAAAGTCACCTTTATCTATAACGGCAAGCTCGCCCGCTACGATTGCGCACCCCTCACCGTCTGCGGCCTTGCTGCCCTCCTTAACCGCCGCACCGATCAGGATGTCAACATGGTCAATGCCCGCCTGGTGGCTGAGACGATGGGGATTGTCGTCGAAGAGGTGCGCAATACCGAGTCGGAATCCTTCTCGAATCTGATTACCTTGGTCATGGAGTCGCCGGAAGGGAAGCGGACAATCTCGGGGACGATGTTCGAGGGGATTGCCAAGATCGTCAAACTCCGCGATTTCCTCACCGACTTCACCCCGGAAGAGCACATGCTGGTCATGCACTACCAGGATCGGCCGGGGATGCTCGGCAAGATCGGTACCATTCTCGGCGAGTCGGGGATCAATATCGGCAATATGAATCTGGGACGGCGCAAAGAGGAAGGGGAGGCGATGGTGGTCTTCTCGATCGATTCGCCTCTGGACGAAGCGACAGTCAAGCGGATTGCCATCGAGGTCGGGGCCCGCTTTATCAAGCAGATCGAGATGTAGTTGGTGAATAAAAAAGGGGAGCCGGTCGGCTCCCCTTGCTTTGTCTCTCTGCTGTTTTTTTACAGGGCTTTACGAAGCAGAGCGTCGAGCTGGTTCTTCGGCACGGCGCCGACGACTTGGTCGACAATCTTGCCGTCTTTGAAGAGGATCAGGGTGGGGATGCCGCGCACGCCGTATTTGCCGGGGGTGGCGGGATTGTCGTCGACGTTGACCTTGCCGATCTTGATCTTGCCGTCGTATTCGACCGCGAGGGCGTCGATGAGGGGGCCGATCGCTTTGCACGGGGCACACCAGGTGGCCCAAAAGTCGACGAGGACCGGGGTGGTCGATTTCAGAACTTCGACGTCAAAGCTGTCGTCGGTCAATTCAATAACTTTGTCTCCTGCCATCGGTTTTATCTCTCCTTTATGCGGGATAAGGCTGCAATGAATGCCGCGATATGTTGGCACGGCAGCGGGGTAAAAGACAAGCGCTAATCAGTAGTATAATCAAAGCTGCGGAGTTGGCAAGGGAAGATTGCCGCCGCTGTTGAGGAGCCTTGAAGATGCCGAAGAACGAACGCCTGGCCCGCGCCCTGCAGGATCATGTGGCACTGATTCGCGATGCGGTTGTGCCGCAGGAAGCCATTCTCACGGCTTTGTCCGCACGCCTCTGCGAAGCTTTCCAGCGGGAAGGACGCCTCTTTATCTGCGGCAGCGGCCCGATGACGGTGGTCGCTGATCTCACTGCTAATCTCTTCCTTTACCGCCTCGGCTTCGAACGACCCGCCTTACCGGTCATCTCCCTTTGCCACGATGCCACTCTCCTTTATTCCCTTAGTCGCGACGGGCTGGCGCGCCAGATCTTTTCCCGGCAGCTCCGTCCCCTCGCTTCCGAGAGCGACATCCTCCTGCTCTTTTCCGATCTCCACCCTGATCCGGCCCTCAATGAAGCCCTGCTTACCGCCGAACGGATCGGCATGACGACGGCGGCCGTAGCCCCCGCCAAGATTGCTTTGGCCGGCGAAGTGCCGCCGCAGATCTTTTTCCGATTGGAGAGTTCGAGTCCCGGCCGGATTGTCGAAACCGCGGTGGTCTTTGCCCATCTCCTTTGCGAACTGGTGGAGGCGGAGCTCTTTGAGCACTGAGGGTGGCGGCTATCCGGTCGTTCTCCGTCTCGCCGGTCGCCGCTGCGTCGTGGTCGGCGGTGGCGAGGTCGCCCGTCGCAAGGCAACAGGGCTTTTGGCCGCGGGCGCCAGGGTTCAGGTGATTGCGCCGCATCTTCATCCCGCATTGCTGGCGACGCCGGAGATTGAACTGTGCTGCCGCTCTTTTTTGCCGGACGATCTGTGCGGCGCCTTTCTTGTCTTTGCCGCCAGCAATGATCGCGATGTCAACGCCGCGGTCGCGGCCGCGGCGCGGCAGCAAGGGGCGCTGGTCAATATTGCCGATGATCCGGAGGACAGCGATTTTCACCTCCCGGCAACTTTGTCGCGCGGCGACCTGCTGGTCGCAATCAGCAGTGGCGGCGGCAGTCCGGCCTTTGCCGCAGAGCTGCGCGATCAACTCGCCACAAAACTCGGCCCCGAGTGGGAACTTTTCTGTGCGGTGGCGGCGGCGCTGCGGCAAAAGCGATTGACAGAGGGGGAGGCAAGCGCATACAATCGCGCGGTTGTCAGCGACCTCTTTGCCGCCGATCTCCCTGGCCTCCTTGCCCGCCAGGATGAAGCAACGATCAATCGCCTGCTCACGCAGGTGACCGGCATAAAGATGACACTCGCCGATCTGGGCATTCACTTCGGGAAAGGGACGATATGAGCTTCAACATCCTCCTCTTTAATGTCACTCTGCTCCTCTATCTCATCGCGACCATCCTCTTTCTTGTCGAGGTTTCGGCCCGCCATCTCAAAACATCCGGCGTTGCCCGCTGGATGCTCTGGGGAGGTTTTGTTTTTCATTGTGCGGCCCTCTTTTTTCGCTACATCGAGGTCGGGCACACGCCGGTCGCCAGTCTCTATGAATCCCTCTCTTTCTTCGCCTGGGCGCTGGTCGCCATCTTCATCCTCTTTGATCTGCGTTATCGTCTCGCGGTCCTCGGCGCCTTTGTCTGTCCGCTGGCGGTAATCCTGATGCTGGTCGGCAGTGCAGTGATTATCGGCGGGGTCGAACCGCAGCAGGCCAACCCGATGCTGCAGAGTAAGTGGTTCCCGGTGCATGTCACCTTTGCCTTTCTTGGTCATGCCGTCTTCGGCGTCGCTTTTGCCGCCGGCATCATGTACCTGCTGCAGGAGCGGATGCTCAAGAGCAAACGCTTCTCGGCCCTGTACTACAAGCTCCCCTCCCTCGATGTTCTCGACAGTATCAACTATAAATGTCTCACTTTCGGTTTCCCGCTCATGACTCTGGGGATTATCTCCGGCGCGGTCTGGGCCAATTCGGCCTGGGGCGGCTACTGGCGCTGGGATCCGAAGGAGACCTGGGCGCTGATCACCTGGTTCTGGTACGCGGCGCTGTTGCACGGGCGTCTCTCCATCGGCTGGCGCGGCCGCCGTGCCGCCATCTTCGCCATTATCGGCTTCGCTGCCCTCGTTTTCAGCTTCCTGGGAGTCAATCTCCTCCTCGACGGCGCCCACACCTTCAAATCACTGCGTGGGGAATAAGGGAGCAGGAGTCGCTACGTCATGAATATTCTTGTTGTTGGCTTGAGTCATAAAACCGCGCCGGTGGCGGTGCGGGAACGGGTCGCTTTCGCACCGACCGCCATGGAGCGTCCTCTGCACGAACTCCTCGCCCTGCCGGCGATCAGCGAAGCGATCATCGTCTCGACCTGTAATCGCGTCGAGCTTTACGCCACCAGCCGTGAGCCCGAAGCAGCGCTCAGCCAGCTGCGGCGTTTTTTGACCGCTTACCACGGCCTCGAAGCCGGGAGTCTCGACGAAAACCTGTACGAATATCAAGGGGAGGAAGCGATCCGCCACGTCTTCCGGGTCGCCTCCAGCCTCGATTCGATGGTGATCGGCGAGCCGCAGATCCTTGGCCAGATCAAGACCTCTTACGGCTATGCGGCCGAGTTCAAGACCGCCGGGCTGATCCTTAACCGCTTTCTCCATAAAGCCTTCTCTGTTGCCAAGCGGGTACGGACCGAGACCGCGATTGCCGGTAATGCCGTCTCCGTCGCTTTTGCCGCCGTCGAACTGGCGCGCAAGATCTTCGGCACCTTAGAGGGGAAGACTGTCCTCTTGATCGGCGCCGGCGAGATGTGCGAACTTGCGGCCCGTCACTTTATCAATAATGGCGTTTCGCAGGTGCACGTTACTAACCGCACCTTCGAGCGGGCGGTCAAGCTCGCCGAAGAGTTCAAGGGGCGGGCGATCGCTTTTGACGACTTCCCCGATCATCTCCATCAGATCGATATCGTCCTCACCTCGACCGGTGCCCCGACCTTTATCCTCGGCCCGAAGAAGGTCGAAGAGGTGATCAAACAGCGCAAGAACAAGCCGATGTTCTTTATCGATATCGCGGTCCCCCGCGACATCGATCCGCGGGTGAATGATGTCGATAACGTCTACCTTTACGATGTCGACGACCTGCAGGGGGTGGTTGCAGCTAATCTTAAAGAACGGCATAAAGAGGCGAAAAAGGCGGAAGGGATTATTGAGGAAGAGATTACTGCCTTTGACCGCTGGCTGGCGACCCTCGATGTCGTGCCGACGATCGTCGCTTTGCGCAGCCGTTTCGAAGAGATCCGCCGCGCCGAGGTCGACAAGACCTTTGGCGCCGCTCTCAAGAACATCGGCGATAAGGAGCGGCGCTCCGTCGAAGCCCTGACCGCGGCGATCATCAACAAGCTGCTGCACGCCCCGATCACCTTCCTCAAGCAGGAGCAGAACGACGACTCCACCGACAGCTCGGTTCATGCTGTCCGCACCCTGTTCAATCTCGAACCGCCGAAGCCCGAGGGGAAACTCGAAGACCTCGATGACTCGGCAGAAAATCGATAAGAGTAAAGTAGGTCGGGTTAGCGTAAGCGTAACCCGACGTTCGGTGAGCACTTGACATGTCGGGTTACGCCCTGCGGGCTAACCCGACCTACGATGTTTCAGATTATCCCCATAAAAGGAGCACGATAAAAAGATGGCAAGAAAACTTCTGCGTATCGGTACCCGCGCCAGTCAACTCGCCCTCTGGCAGGCCAACTGGGTTCAATCCGAACTTAACAAGCGCTATCCGGAGATGGAAGTCACCCTGACCAAGATCAAGACGCAAGGGGACAAGATTCTGGATGTGCCGTTGGCGATGGTCGGCGGCAAGGGGCTCTTTGTCAAAGAGATCGAAGAAGCGATGCTGCGTGACGAGATCGATATTGCTGTCCATTCGATGAAGGACGTGCCGACGATCTTCCCCCCCGGACTCGGGCTGCGCTGCATCACCGAGCGCGAAGACCCCCGCGATATCCTCATCCTTGCCCCCGGCGTCAAAAGCTTCATGGAGTTGCCGCACGGTGCCCGTATCGGCACTTCGTCGCTGCGCCGCAAGTCGCAACTCCTCCATCTCCGCCCCGATTTTGTCATGGTCGATATCCGCGGCAATGTCGAGACACGCATGCGTAAATTGACCGAGGATGATCTTGGCGCCGTTGTTCTCGCGGCTGCCGGCATGAATCGCCTCGGCTTCGAGAAGCAGATCAGTGAATACCTGTCGACGGAGCTGTCGATTCCGGCCATCGGCCAGGGCGCCCTCGGCATCGAGAGCCGGATTGCCGATACCGAAATCAACGAGATCATCGATTTTTTCAACCATCCGCCGACGGCCTGGGCGGTCAAGGCCGAGCGCGCCTTTTTGCGCCGCCTCGAAGGGGGCTGTCAGGTGCCGATCGGTGCCTTCGGTTCGGTGAATGGCGGCACCCTCACCCTCACCGGCTTCGTCTCTGATGTCGAAGGGAAGCAGATGCTGAAGAAGACGGTGACCTGTCCGGTCGAAGCCGCGGAAGCGACCGGCATTTCGCTCGGCGACGATCTCCTTATCCTCGGCGCCGGCAAGATCCTCAACGAGGTCTACCAGCATGAAACTTTTAACGTGAATCGGGAAGATGTCTGATTCTCTGACCTTCACGAATCATTGTAGGGGCACGGTGCGCCGTGCCCCTCGCTTTTTTGGCCGAGAGCAAAGATGAAGCCGGGACGCGTCTACCTGATCGGCGCCGGCCCCGGCGATCCCGGGCTGCTGACTGTGCGCGGCCGCGACTGCCTGCGTGCCGCCGAAGTGGTCGTTTATGACTATCTCGCTAATCCCCTGCTGCTGCGCGAAGCGCCTCAGGCCGAGACGATCTATGTCGGCAAGAGCAAGGGACTGCACCACCTGCCGCAGAATGAGATCAATGCCCTGCTGGTGAAGTTGGCCAGGCAGGGGAAGATCGTTGCCCGCCTCAAGGGGGGGGATCCCTATGTCTTTGGCCGCGGCGGCGAAGAAGCCCTTTGTCTGGCGCAGGCCGGCATCCCTTTTGAGGTGATTCCCGGGGTCACCGCTGCTTTTGCGGCCGGCGCTTACGCGGGGATTCCCCTGACCCATCGCGACTACACCACCAGTCTTGGCCTCTTTACCGGCCACGAAGATCCCGCCAAGAAACTTTCGACCCTCGATTGGGCCAAGCTTGCCACCGGCGTCGGCACCCTGGTCTTTTATATGGGGATGAGCAATCTCGACACCATTACCAGAGAGTTGATCGCGCATGGCCGCGCCCCGCAGACCCCGGTGGCGGTGATCCGTTGGGCCACCCTCCCGGCGCAGCAGACCCTCGTTGCGCCGCTGTGCGAAATTGCCGCGGTCGTCGCCGCTGCCGGCTTCAAACCGCCGGCGATTATCATCGTCGGTGAGGTCGTGGCTCTCCGCGAACAGTTGAGCTGGTTCGATCGCAAGCCCCTCTTTGGACGCACCATCCTGGTGACGCGGGCGGCGGAACAGGCCGGGGAATTTTCAGCGATGCTTCAGGATCTCGGCGCCCAGGTGGTCGAATGTCCGACGATTCGTCTCGATCCGGTCGCGGATTCGACAGGGCTCGATGCGGCGATCACGGCTTTACCGGACTGTTCCTGGCTGATCCTCACCTCGGGGAATGCCGTCCGCTTCTTCTTTGCCCGCCTGGCGGCGTTGGGACTCGATGCCCGCGCTCTCGGGCGCTGCCGCGTCTGCGCTGTCGGTCCCAGGACCGCCGCCGCTCTCCGCACCTTCGGGATTCATGCTGATCTGGTGCCGCCGGACTATAAGGCGGAAGGGGTGGTTGAGGCTCTGGTTCCCCGGCTGCAGCCCGGAGAAAAGGTCCTCTTCCCCCGGGCCGACAAGGCCCGTGATGTTATTGTCAGCGGTCTCTCGGGCCGCGGCGTTGAGGTGCTGGCGCCGGTCCTGTACTGTAATACTCTCCCGGCTACTCTGCCGGCCGACGCCCTGGCTGCTTTGGAAGCGGGCGGAATCGATGCGGTCTGTTTTACCGCCTCCTCGACCGTTGAGAATCTTTACACCATCCTCGGTGCGGCCGGGTTCCATCGTTTGCTGGCACCGCTGGCGATTGCCGCGATCGGGCCGATTACCAGCAAGAGCTGCACAAAGCTGGGGTTGCCGGTGGCGATCGAACCGGCAGAATATACCCTTAAGGCCTTGGCCGCAGCCCTGGTCAGCTATTATTCCGCTTAAGGCCATCCTCTTTTCTGGAGTTCCCTATGATCAAAATCTCCCCTTCGATCCTCTCGGCCGACTTTGCCCGTCTCGGTGAAGAGATCCGCGCTATCGACGTCGGCGGCGCCGATTATATTCATGTCGATGTCATGGACGGCCACTTTGTGCCGAATATCACCATCGGTCCGCTGGTGGTCGATGCGGTGCGCAAAGTCACGAGCAAGCCCCTTGATGTCCATCTCATGATCGAGAATCCGGATCGTTATATCCCGGACTTTGCCAGGGCCGGCGCCGACCTGATCACCGTCCATCAGGAAGCGGTGCCGCATCTGCACCGCACGATTCAGCTGATCAAGAGTCTCGGCAAGAAAGCCGGAGTCTCGATCAATCCGGCAACGCCGGTCTCGACCCTGAAAGTCATCCTGGACGATCTTGATCTTGTCCTGCTCATGAGCGTCAATCCCGGTTTTGGCGGCCAGAGTTTCATCCCGGCGACTCTCGCCAAGATTACTGAGCTGCGCCAGCGCATAAACCAGCGCGGTCTCAAGGTCGAGATCGAAGTCGATGGCGGCGTCAAGGCCGACAATATCGGCCGTATGGCTGCGGCCGGGGCCGATGTCTTTGTCGCCGGCAGTGCCGTCTTTTCGACCCCGGATTACGGGCAAACCATTGCACTGCTGCGGCAAAACGCCGTCGAAGGGGTGGGGAGATGATCCGCCGCATCCTTGCACTGGTTCTGTTCACGGTCGTCCTTGCCGGCTGCACGACGAATCTGTTGCGGTCGCCCCGTGACGAATGGCCGGAGATCGGCCGTGAATTTGCCAAGTCCCTACGCTGGTCCGGGGCGGATCTAGCCGCGACCTTCTTCACGGCCAGCGCCCGGAGCGAATTTCTCAACGCTTACAGTGATACCGGCGCAGCGCTGCAAATAACCAATGTCCGCCATGATGCCAGCGGCCCGGCTGCCGGGGACAAGGCGCAGGGGGTGCTGGCAATCGAGTATTATCGTACACCTTCGGTCTCGGTGAAGACAGTGACCATCCCACTGGAATGGATTTGTGTCGAAGGCGGCTCGCTACAACCCTGTCGCTGGCAGATTTCAACGTTGTTGAGCCGTCTTCCCTGAGGCAAACGAGTTACAGGCAAAACGCAGGTAAAAAGAGGAAAGTTACAGGATTTTATCACCTTATCCAGCACAGCCGCGGGGAAGTTTCTCCTTGATTTGCTCCCCCTCATGTGCTATTTAGCTCACTGCTTGTATACAAGAATGGGGCTCGTCTGCGCTTAGTGCGGCAGGCCGATTTCCCCATCTGTCATCTGTAGCCGGTACGGATGGATGGGTCACTTTTATCCGGGCCGGACAGGAGGTTGCTTTGTCTCAGGTTGTCTTTTCCAGTTGGGGTCGCAAGGTTGTCGATCATCGGGTGAGCGGCGGCGATGCCGATCTTGCGTCGCTCAAGCTGAAGTTGACGGATAGCTATCTCGAGCAGGGGAAGGTTGGCGCCTTCTTTGGCTGGGATGGAATTATCGTCCTTGATCGCGCCACCGACGTTGTCGCCATGGCCGCCGAATATATGACGCGGGTGCAGGAGAAGTACTGCTGTGCCAAATGCACCCCCGGCAAGCGCGGTACCCGCATCCTGCAGGATACGCTGACGCGGATTGTCAGCGGTCAGGGGCAGGAATCGGATCTCGATACTATCGAAGAGGTCGCCGATCTCCTGCAAAGTTGCAAGTGTACTCTCTGCATGACCTCGGTGATACCGGTTCTCGATACCGTCAAGCACTATCGTAGCGACTATCTCGCTTATCTCCGCGGCGAGCGGTCGTTGCCGGCGACGAAAGTTTATAAAGAGAAGCTGACCGCTCCCTGTATGGACCGATGTCCGGCCCATATCGATATTCCTGCCTACATCGAAGAGATCAAAAGCTACCGCTTTGACGATTCCCTCGGCGCCATCCGCCGTAACATGCCGATCCCGGCGGTCTGCGGCCGCGTCTGTCCGCACCCCTGTGAAAAAGCCTGTCGCCGCGCCCTGGTCGACGAACCGGTCAATATTATGGTCCTCAAGCGGGTCGCTGCCGACCACGAGTGGATGCACCACAAGCAGCCGCCGATGGTCCCCAAGGCGGCGACCGGCAAGAAGGTCATCGTTGTCGGCGCCGGCCCTGCCGGCCTGACTTGCGCCTTCTACCTGGCCCTTGAAGGGCACAAGGTCAAGATCATCGACATGCTTGGCGAGCCGGGCGGTACGGTGGCGGTCGGGATCCCCGATTACCGCATGCCGCGTCATCTGCTGCGCCGCGATGCCGAGATCATTGCCGACCTCGGGGTCGAGATTGAATACGGCGTCAAACTCGGCCGTGATGTCTCCCTTAAAGAGTTGAAAGAGCAGTATGATGCGGTCTTCCTCGGCACCGGCGCCTTCAAGTCGAAACCGATGGGAGTCGAAGGCGAAGATGCCGGTTACGAAGGCTTCTCCGCCGGCGGCATCCACTATCTGCGGGCGGTCGCCCTGGGTGAGCCGATCGTCACCCCCAAGCGTGTTATCGTTGTCGGCGGCGGCAACACCGCCATCGACTGCGTCCGCGTTGCCCTGCGTGAAGGGTGTGAAGATTCGATCCTCGTTTACCGCCGCACCCGCAAGGAGATGCCGGCCGAACCGTACGAGGTCGATGACGCCGAGGAGGAGAACGTCCAATTCGAATTCCTGCGCAATCCGACCCGCCTGATCGCCGAAAATAATAAGGTCGTCGGCGTCGAGGTAGTGGTCATGGCTCTTGGTGAACCGGATGCTTCCGGTCGACGCAGCCCGAAACCGGTCCCCGGCAGCGAATATGTCATCCCCTGCGATCTGGTTATCCCCGCCATCGGTCAGGATCCCGATCTCGATTATCTCGGTCCGGAAGATTTCGGCATCAAGATGACGAAGTGGAGCAGTATCGTTACTAAAGGTGGCACGATGATGACCGACTGTGCCGGGGTCTTTGCCGGCGGCGACTGCGAGTACGGCGCCATGACTGTTGTCGTTGCTGTCGGACACGGCCGTCGCGCCGCGCGCGCCATGCATCGCTACCTCACTGAAGGGAAAGCTTATCTTGACGACGAGGATGCCATGGAGGATATCGTCAACAACTTTGGCGCCTTCGATCCGAACGAAAATGTCGGGATCATCGGCCATCTGCACCGCGAACATCAGCCGAAGATCAGTGGCGCCGAACGGGCGAAGAGTTACGTTGAGACCGAACTCGCCATGCCGGAAAGCCAGGCAGTGCGCGAAGCCGAGCGCTGTCTGCGTTGCTATCGTGTCGGTATGGTGGCAGTCGCCTGAGATCGCCCTGCTTCGGTGCCGCCTTTGACCGGAACAATCCTTTGTTGAACTTTTGCTTAAAGACGAGAGAGCCGATTCATGATCACTCTGAAGATTAACGGACAGACGGTCCAGATCGAAAAGGGCGCCACCATCCTCGCGGCGGCCGAGAAGTCCGGCATTCGCATCCCGACCTTGTGCTATCTCAAGAAGGTCTCCCCGACCGGCGCCTGCCGCATCTGTGTCGTCGATGTCCAAGGGGCGGAGAAGCCGATGGCCTCGTGCCATACCCCGGCCGAAGAAGGGATGGAGGTCACCACCGAGTCGCCGCGCCTGAGTAAAATCCGCAAACAGGTGATCGAACTCCTCCTTGTCAACCATCCCCTCGACTGTCCGGTCTGCGACGCGGCCGGCGAGTGCGAGCTGCAGAATATCTGTTATGAGCACGACGTTACGACTCAGCCCTTTGTTGCCGAGGATGTCAACGCCGATGCAATCACCGGCTGGCCGCTCATCGAACAGGTTCCCAACCGCTGCGTGATGTGCGAAAAGTGCGTCAAGGTTTGTCACGAAGTTGTCGGTGCCGATGCCCTCTGCGTCAATCTTAAGGGAGATCGGGCCTTTATCGACAAAGACCTCACCAAGTGCGAATTCTGCGGCAACTGCGTTCAGGTCTGCCCGACCGGGACGATGATCTCCAAACCCTTCAAATTTCAGGCGCGCGGCTGGGAGCTGAGCAAGGTTGCGAGCACCTGCACCAGTTGCGGCAGCCAGTGCCAGATCGATCTGCATGTTAAAAATAATCGCCTTTTCCGGGTGACTTCCCAGGACGGGGTCACGATCAACGACGGCAATCTCTGCTTTAACGGTTTCTTCGGTAGTGATTATGTGCACTCGTCGCTGCGCCTGACCGCGCCGTTGCTGAAAAGTGGCAATACCCAGCGCAGCGTCGATTGGGATGAAGCCTTGAGCGCTGCGGCTACCGCTCTGCAGGGGGGCAAGGTCGCCGCTATTGCCGGTAATCGGCTCACGAACGAAGAAGCCTTTCTGTTCCAGCACCTCTTTCGCCAGGGACTGGGCTGCAACGATCTCGACAGCGAAGCCCGTTTCGGATTGCAGCGCGCCTATGATCTCCTGCAGCACCACTTTGGCATGCAGGGCGGGACAGCCGGTCTCGGGCGGATCGCCGCCGCGGCCGCGGTCCTGGTGATCGGTGCCGACCCGACCGCCGAAGCTCCGGCTGTCGACTGGCTGAGCCAGAAGGCCTGTCGCAAGCATGACGGCAAGATGGTTGTCGTCAATGCCCGCACCATTAAACTCAGCCAGTACGCCAACGTGCCGATGACCTGCCGTCCCGGCAGCGAAGGGATCGTCGCCGGCGCCATCGCCCGCCTCATCCTCGATCAGGGACTGGCGGACGCTGGCTGGCTCGGCGCCAACGTTGCGAACCTGGACGAGCTCCGCACTGCCCTTGCCGCGGTCGATATCGATCAAGCTGCAGCCGCTTGCGGCGTCAGCCGGGCTCTCCTCGAAGAAGCGGCCGATCTCCTCGGCCGTGCTCCCTCTGTTGCCATCGTCTTTGGCGGCGACATCTATCGGGAATCGCAGTTTGCCGGAACGCTTGGTGCGGTTCTCAATCTCGCTCTGGTCAGCGGCGCCCTGCAGGGGGAGGCCGGCGGTCTCTATCCGATCGGGGCCGGGGCCAACAGCCAGGGTCTGCTCAAGATGGGGGTGGCCAGTGATCTCCTCCCCGGCGGCCAGCCAGCACCGACCAAGGGGCGCGACCTGCAGGAGATCCTCAGCGCCATCGAGTCCGGCGAAGTCCGCACCCTCTTTGTCGCCGGCGCCAATCCCCTGGCCTTTCCGGAGAGCCGTCGTTGGCAAAAGGCTCTGGAAAAGCTTGAAACTCTGATCGTCCAGGACTGCCTGGCCTCAGACTTCACCGACATGGCGTCGATCGTCCTCCCTGGCGTCACCTTTGTCGAGAAGAGTGGCTCTGTCACCTCTTCGGCCCATCGCATCAGTCCATTGGCTGCGGCGATCGCCACTTGTGGCGATGCCCGCCCTGATCTTCAGATTCTCGGCGATCTCCTTGCCCGGGTTGCTCCGTCAGCGCTCCTGTCGGCGGCGCAGTTAAGCGCCGAGGTCGAGCGTTGCAGCGCCCTCCCTGCGCCGGTTGGAACTCTCCGTGCGGCAGCCATGCCCCTTGCTGAGCCGCTCCCCTCGCCGGTTCTCCTTGCCGGTAAAGATTTGTATTATGCGGCAGCGACCAACAGCGCTTCGGCGGCCAGCCATGAGGTCGTCCCCGGCGGATACATTGCCCTCAATCCCGTCGATGCCGCCGGGTTGGGTGTCAAGGCCGGCGAAAAAGTCAAGGTCACCTCAAGCCTGGGAGCCCTCGAAGGGCCGGCGCAGCTTGCGGCAACGGTACCGGCGGGACTCTGTTTTGTCCCTTACAACTGTGCAGATGTCAATGTGCAGGCGATTCTGCCCTTTGGTTCCAATGCCGAGACGGTGGCGATCAGTAAAGCTTGATCGTTCCCTGACGAGCCCCACCTTCTTGCTGGAGTTGAGAAATGACCGGGACAGAATTCTGGGATTACAAAGACCAGATCACTTTTGATAAAGAAAAACCGGGAAAGGCACTGCTCAAAGAGACGCCTGATTCCCGCACAACCTTATGGTGTCTGCTCCCTGGCCAGCATATCCATCCGCACGGCCATGAAGGGGATCATATCTGGATCATCCTCGAAGGAGTCGGCAACTTTCTCGGCGACGGCGGACCACGCTCGGTCGAACCGGGGACGATCCTCGTTGCCCCCCAAGGTCAGTCACACGGTATCGAGAATAACGGGGATGAAGGGTTGGTCTTTCTCAGCGTCTCGGCGTAACTGGGAAAGTTATAAAGTCACAACAGCGGGATGGCGCATGCGTCATCCCGCTTTTTACTAAGGGGTCAGCCGTGGGGTATCGCAATCTGCAAGAGACCGTTGATGATCTGGAGAAGAATGGCCAACTGCGCCGCATCGACGCTGAACTCTCGGCAAATCAGGAGATCGGCCTGATTCAGCGCCGCGTCTTTGCGGCCGGGGGGCCGGCCCTCCTTTTTACCAACGTCTCCGGCTGCGCCTTTCCCCTCCTCGGTAACCTCTTCGGCACCATGGCACGCACCCGTTTCATCTTTCGCGACGCGCTCCCCCGCATCGAGGCGCTGGTCAAGAGCAAGGTCGATCCCCTGACTTTGCTGCGCCATCCAGGCACTCTCCTCCCCGCCGTCCGCGGGGCCTGGCAGCTGCTGCCGAAGAAGGTCGCCAACGGTCCGGCTCTGGCGCAGCGCATCCCTCTGGCGCAGTTGCCGCAACTCAAATCGTGGCCGGATGACGGCGGCGCCTTTATTACCCTGCCGCAGGTCTATAGCGAAGCCCCGGACCGTCCCGGTACCGCCGGGGGGAATCTTGGTATGTACCGGGTGCAGCTTAGTGGCAACGATTACGATCCGGAGCGGGAGGTGGGTTTGCATTACCAGATTCACCGCGGCATCGGTGTCCATCATGCCCAGGCGATCGCCCGCAATGAGCGGTTGCGCGTCAATATCTTTGTCGGCGGGCCGCCGAGTCTTACCGTCGCGGCGGTCATGCCGCTGCCGGAGGGGATGAGCGAAATTTCCTTTGCCGGCCTTCTCGGTGGCCAGCGTTTGCCGATGATTCATCGACCCGGCGCCCTGCCGATCCCGGCTGAGGCCGATTTCTGTATCGTCGGCAGTCTCGATCCGCAGCGCACCAAAGGGGAAGGGCCCTTTGGCGATCATCTCGGCTACTACAGCCTCAAGCACGACTTCCCGGTACTGGACGTCGAAGCCGTTTATCATCGACCCGGCGCCATCTGGCCCTTTACCACCGTCGGTCGGCCGCCGCAGGAAGATACGGTCTTCGGCGCCTTTATCCATGAGCTCACCGGGCCGCTGATTCCGACCGTCCTTTCCGGCGTCAAAGCGGTGCATGCCGTCGATGCCGCCGGTGTTCATCCCCTCCTTCTGGCGCTCGGCAGTGAACGTTACGTCCCCTACGCCCCCCGGCGGCGGCCGATGGAGCTCCTCACCCAGGCCAACGCCATCCTCGGCCAGGGACAACTCTCCCTTGCCAAGTTCCTGATTATCATGGCGCAAGAGGATGTACCGGGGCTCGATCTGCACGATGTCAAAAGTTTTTTGATCGCCTTTTTGCAGCGGGTCGACTGGCAGCAGGATCTGCACTTTCAGACCAGCACCACCATCGATACTCTCGACTACAGTGGCAGCGGCCTTAATCAGGGATCGAAAGTCGTCCTTGCGGCCGCCGGAGCGGTGCGGCGCGAGCTGCCGACGACGATTCCGGAAGATCTTCGCCTCCCCGCCGGTTTCGGCGCGCCGCGCCTCGCTCTCCCCGGCGTTCTGGTGCTGAGCGCCCCTGCGGCTGCGGGTCAGCGCGGCCTCCCTGATCCGCTGATCGAAGATTTCTGCGCCGCTTTGCCGGAAGAGCATTCGGTCAATCGCTTTCCGCTGATTATTCTGGTCGATGACAGTGATTTTGTCAGTGCCAGCATTGACAACTTTGTCTGGACGACTTTCACCCGCGCCAATCCGGCGTCGGATATTTACGGTCTCGGCGCTGCCACTGTCGCCCGTCATTGGGGCTGTCGCGGCTCGCTGGTCATCGATGCCCGCGCCAAGCCGCACCATGCGCCTCCGCTGATCGAAGATCCGGCGCTGGTGCGCAAGATCGAAGCCCTGGCCGGGCCAAACGGCCCCCTGGCCGGGCTCTTTTGATGACAGCAATGCCTACAGATTCCGCTGCGCCGTCAGCCCCGACTGCGGCTGACCGGGAGCATTGGCTGATGGTCGATCAGCTGGCAGCGCCGCCGGCCGACTTTGCCACGCTGCTGGCCGAGATTGAGCGCCGCTTCGGAGTCGATCCTTATACCGCCCGGCAACGCCTGCTCGGACGGGGGTACAGCCTCTTTTTACGCGGCAGCCATAAAAAACTCGCCCCTCTCCTCGAACTGCTGCACGCCCGGGCGATTCCGGCGCAGCTGCTGGCGCCGCAGCGGCCGAAGAGCCATCCGCTCAAACTGCAGAGCCTGCGGCACGGCGATAAGGTCCTGACCCTGATTGCTGATAACAGCGAACTGACGATTGACAGTGAAGTTCAGGTTGTCGCGGTCTTCGCCGATCTTTCCGGCAGCGTCGTTGCCAACGGTGTCAAGCAACTCCTCGTCCGGAACGCTTATCAGGGAGCCGCCGCCGCGGCGGCACAACGTCATGATGAGGAAGCGCTGTGCCGGGCGATCAGTCGGGCCCGGCCGGTCCTTGATCTTTATCTTCTCGATGCCCAGGGGAAAATGCTGGGGGGGGTGCGCGCTCTCCCCGGCCGCTACGATCCCGAAGGACTCGGCGCCGCGCGTACCCTCAGTGCCGGCTTGAATCTGTTGGCGCTGATTGAAGTCGCGCGCTGCTGTGGTAAAAGCTTGACCCTGCGCAGCGATTTCGGTCTGTCGAATCTCCCCGGCTGCCAGCTCGATACCCCGTTGACGGATGCCAATCTTGACAAGAATCTTGTGGCTCTCAGTCGGTTCGGGGCGCTGGCAGCGCAATTTGTCGGCCAGGGTGGTTTTGCCGAAGCGAAGGGGGGCGGGTCGTCGCCGCTCCTTCCCGGATTGCCGCTGATTCAGGATCTCCCGGTTTTGCCGGGGCGGCCGCAGCAGAACGAGAGTGTCGCCGCAACTTCCAAAGAAACCGATCGGGCAGCGTCGGGGCGTCCGCTCCCGGCGCCGCCGGAAGAGAGGAGAGCCGTACCGCACGCCGGTTTTCGATCCTGGTGGTACGGCATCCTCGCTCTCTTCTTCTTTAGCGGCTGGTCTATGGCTCAGAAAGGATCGGGCAGTTGGTGGCCCTGGTTGTGGCAACAGGGGGTGGAGAGCGGCCTGTTGGCTGCCTTGCTGGCGGGCTTTCTCCTCTGGCGGGGATTGACTGCGGTGCGCCTGAAGCGATTGATCGAGAACACTCCGGTCAGCCGCATCCGCTCCCTCGCCTCCGGCATGGTCGAGGTCTTCGGCCGGGCGGAGCGTTGTTATGCCCTGGTTGCGCCGGTGACCCAGACCCCTTGTATCTATTATCGCCTGCTGCGCTATCGTCGCGACAGTCGTAATGGTACCTGGCGGCTCACCGCCCAGCGCAGCAGCGGCTTGCATCCCTTCTGGCTGAGCGACGCCACCGGCAAGGTCCTGATCGATCCGCTGGCGGCCGATCTTCGTCCCGCTCATCGTCAGGAAGGGAGTGGTGTCGGCTTGAACAACGCCTTTTTCGGACGGGAACAAAAGCCGGACAGTGATGAGAAATGGGTGGAGGAGAGTATTCCGGAAGGGGAGATGCTGTATGTCCTCGGTTTTGCCGCGCCGCGCCGGCGCAGTGGCGAGTCGCTGCAGGAAGCGACCGGCGTACGACTGCGGGACTTGAAGCAGAGCCCTGAGCTGCACCAGCGTTTTGATAAAAATAACGACGGCAAAATCGATGCCGACGAGTGGGACGAGGCACGGCGGGTCATTGCCGGCGAAGTGGCCAGCTCCCGGCTGCAAGGGCAGCAGGAGCGCCGCAAGCAGGAAGAGTCCCTGGTCATCGGCGCCCCGCCCCGCCGCTCCCTCCCGTTCCTGATTGCGCAGACGCTCAACGAAAAGGCGGTCACCCGGACCCTGTGGTGGCAGGCGCTTGCTTTCCTCCTGGCCGGTCTGGTGGTGAGTCTTTGGGCCTTACAGCAACTTTTTCAATTTCTGCCCGTTGCGGGCCACTAACAGGAGAGAAAAATGACCGCATTGATTACCCTCGGCGTCCTGCTCGCGATCAGTACCATCGTCAGTCTTTACGGCGTCATCCTTTACAACGGCTTTGTCCAGATGAAGAATGATATTGACAAAGCCTGGAGCAATATCGACCTTCTTCTCAAGCAGCGCTATGATGAACTCCCCAAGTTACTCAAGGTTTGTGAAGGGTATATGCAGCACGAGCAGCGGACTCTGGAGGCGGTCATTCGCGCCCGCGCCCAACTCTCCAGCGCCGGGAGTGGCGCCGAGCAGCTCGCGGCCCAGAATGTTCTCAGTGAAACCTTGCGTTCTCTCTTTGCTGTGACCGAAAATTACCCGGAACTCAAAGCCGATGCCGGTTTTCGCCAGTTTGCCAACCGCATCAGCGAGATCGAAGACCAGATTGCCGACCGTCGCGAGCTCTACAATGAGTATGTCAATATCTATAATATCCGCCTCGATCAGCTCCCCGATCTGGTGATTGCCCGCATTTGCAACTTCACGCCGCGCAAACTCTGGGCGATCGATGCGGCCCATCGCGAAGACGTCAAAATTTCTTTTTCCGCGGCGAAAAAGGGGGAGTAAAGAGAGAAGGGACTTGCCTGCCTGAAGCTGAAATGTTATTTATGTCCGAACATTAGCCAGTTATGGAGAAGTGCATGGTCGTACCGTTCCGCTTTTTACTTATGTTTGCCTGCGCCTGTGCTCTCCCGATCCTTCTTGACAGTCATGCCTCCGGTGCGGAAGTTTATCGTTATGCCGGGGCAACGACACTGCAGCGCGACTTCATGCTCGAGGCCGCCCATAAGTTCGGCGCGACGCATGATGTCCTCTTTGAGCTTGAGGGGGGGAACAGTAATGCCGGAATTAAAGCGCTCAGCGCCGGTGGGATCGATCTCGCCGGCAGCGGCCGTTTTTTGACTGGCAAAGAGAAGGCCGCGGGTTTAGTTGAGTATCTGGTCGGCTGGGATCCCCTGGTCGTGGTCGTGCATAGCAGTAATCCTGTCGAGAATGTCAGCAGTGAAGATTTGCGGCGTATGCTCCTGGGCACCGTGATTAACTGGAATCAGATCGGTGGTCGCGATCTGCCGCTGGTGCAGGTTGCCGCACCGCCCGGCTCCGGGGTGCGTGACGCTGTCGAGCAGTTTCTCCTCAAAAAGGAACAACACATCTCTTCCCAGGCGATCATCAGTCTGGTGGTTGCTGATGCCGACAAGAATGTATCGCTTTTGCCCGCCGGCTTTACCGTGACCAGTCGCAGTATGGTCGATGCCGCCCGCATCAAAATTGTCAAGGTCGATGGTTTTCTGCCGGATCGGGCGACGGTCGCCTCCGGCCAATATCCCTTGATCAAGCCTCTGCTCCTCGTCACCAAAGGGAAGGCCAGGGGGGCTTTAGACCTCTTTGTCAACTTTGCCAAAAGTCCGGAAGGCCAGACCATTATCGCCAAAAAATTTATCCCCCTGGCCGCGCAATAAACTCTTTAACTCAAGGTGCCATCAATGAAATTGCAAAGTTTTTATGGCCGGCTTAACTTGCGCCGCAAGATTCTGACTGCACTCCTTTCGCTGGCCCTGGTGCCGTTGATCATCACACTGGTGATCATTTCGACCATGGTCGAAAGGCAGATGACGCACGAGATCGAAAAACGCGGCAACCAGATCATGGTTTACGTCAAGAAGAGTATTGAGGTCAGTACCCGCGAGATCAGCAGTTTTGTCACCTTCTTTTCGCGCAATACCGATCTCGTCAATGCGGTTTACTATGCGGCCCTCACCGGCGATAGTGAGCAGATTCAGGGGATCTCCGACGAAGCGATCAAGGAGTCCCGTGCCGATCTGCTGGTCATCCTTGACAAAAGCGGACAGCCGATCTTCGAGGGGCGTCGCAGTGAAGAAGACGGGAACGCCGGCACCACGCTGCTGGATAGCCCTGCAGTCAAGGCCGCCCTGGGCGGGACGATGAGCGAGGGGATCGGTCTCTTTGGCGATCGTCTGGTTCTGCTCTCGGCCGCGCCGATCCGCCTGCAACAGGAACAGATCGGCCTCGCCGTCGGGGCAATTTACCTTGACGATGCCTTTGCGCGGCCGCTGCAGAAAGAGAGTGGCGCGGAAGTCGCTTTTTTTCATAACAAAAAGTTCGTCGGCACATCCAATCCGGATTTCAAAAATGCGAATCTTGGCGAGGTCCTCGAAAAAAAGGGGGGCGAGCTGGAACTTGGCGGTGCCGACCACCTCCTCTTTGCTAGTGAGCTCGGCAACAATGCCGGCATTATTCTCGGTCTGAACAATGCCGAGGGCAATACGGCGCGGATGCGTTTCCGGATCTCCATCCTGGTTTTGCTGGTCGGGGCCGGAATCCTGGCTTTTGTCGTCGGCAATTCGATTTCTCACGATATCGTCAAGCCCCTACTGCTGGTGAATTCGACCTTGAAGGAGATGGCAGAAGGGGAGGGGGATCTGACCCGAACCATCGAAGTGAACTCGAATGATGAAGTCGGTGAGCTGGCCACCAGCTTTAACTCTTTCACCGAGCGTCTCCGCGACATGGTCCGCCGTACCCGCGATGTCTCCGTCGATCTCAACGTCGCCACCGACCGGATCCGCAACTCTTCGAACCAGGTCAACGCCGGAACCCAGCAGCAATCCGCTTCGCTGGCTGAATCGTATCTGGCGGTACAGGCGATCGAAGGGTCAATCTCCGGCATCGCCGAGAGTACTGGGTCGCTGGTGGAGGCGGCGGAGGAGAGTTCGTCAGCCACCCTTGAACTCGGGGCAACCATCGAAGAGATCGCCCATCAGATGGAGAAGCTCTTTGCGACGGTGGAGGATGTTTCGAGCTCGATCAGCGAAATGTCGGTCTCCAGCCAGCAGATCGCCGAGAATGTCGAGATTCTTTCCTCTTCGACCGAGGTGACCGCTTCGTCGATTACCGAGCTCGACGCCTCGATTAAAGAGATCGAAGAGAACGCGGAAAAGACCAGCCGCCTTTCGGAGGAAGCGGCGGTCGATGCCCAGAAAGGGAAAGAGACGGTCGACGAAACGATTCAGGGGATTCTCGCCATCCGCGAATCGGTCGATCGCGCCAGTGCGGTTATTCAGGATCTTGGCAGCCAATCGAACGCCATCGGCAAGATCCTTACGGTCATCGATGAAGTCGCGGATCAGACCAGTCTTCTGTCCCTGAATGCGGCGATTATTGCCGCCCAGGCCGGTGAGCACGGCAAGGGCTTTGCGGTTGTTGCCGACGAAATTCGTGAGCTCGCTGAACGGACTGCGGTCTCGACCCGGGAGATCGGCGCTATTATCAACAATCTGCAAAATGGCACCAGCGACGCGGTCCGGGCGATGGCCGCCGGCAGCGAGCGGGTGCATCAGGAAGTGGAGCGCTCCAAGAGTGCTGGTCATGCTCTTGACAAGATTCGCAGCAGTACCATGAAGGCGCGTGAACAGGTCTCGGGGATTGTCCGTGCCACCCAGGAGCAATCGCGCGGCAGTCGTCAGATTACCAATTCGATCAACCAGGTGGCGTCGATGCTCGATCAGATCGCTTCGGCGATCAAACAGCAGAGTGAGGGGACCCGTCAGCTCGCCCGGGCTTCGGAGGCGATGAAGGAGATTGCCGCGCAAGGGAAGCTCTCCACCGGCGAGCAGGCCAAGGGGAGTCGGCAGATCAATCAGAGCATGGAGCGGATTCGTTCGATGATTGAGCGCATTGATGAAGCGACCCGCGAGCAGACCGAGCGGACCCGCCAGGTCGTCGAAGCGGTGTCGAGCATCCGTGCTGTTTCCGAATCGACGACCCTGCGCACCTCCGAGCTCGATCAGGTGGTTGAGATCCTGTCGCGCCAGACCACAGCGCTGGAAGGTGAAGTCGGCGCCTTCAAGGTATGAACCGCAGCGCCGGCACCCTGTTAATCCTCGGTTCCGGGACGAGTACCGGCGTGCCGATGATCGGTTGTCGCTGCCCGGTCTGTTGCTCTGACGAGCCGCGCAACCAGCGCAGTCGCTGTAGTGCCCTGATCCGTGCTGGTGAGAAGCAGATTCTTATCGACAGCGCCACGGATCTCCGTTTTCAGGCGCTGCGCGAGGGGCTGAAGCAGATCGATGCGGTCCTTTATACCCACACCCATGCTGACCATGTGCACGGTATTGACGATCTGCGCTCCTTTAATCTGCGCAATCAGCAGTCGCTCCCCCTTTATGGCTCGCCGGAGAGCGTGGCGACACTGCAGCGGAGTTTCCCTTATATCTTTACGCCGGGGGACAAGGGTGGCTTCCGGCCGCGTTTGCACCTCGAAACGATCACCGGCCCCTTTTCCGTCGGCACGGTCCCGATTATCCCGCTGCCGATTGTGCATGGCGATGATCTGATCCTTGGCTACCGTATCGGCGATCTTGCTTATCTGACCGATTGCAATCGCATCCCGCCAGCCACGCAGGCGGCCTTGGCCGGGATTTCGACGCTGGTCATCGATGCGCTGCGCTTTTCACCGCACCCCACCCACTTTACCATTGCCGAGGCGATCGCCTTTGCTCAGGGCTGCGGGATAGAGCGGACCATCCTCACCCATTTGAGTCACGACGTTGATGCCCGGCAGCACAGTGCCGCCTTGCCCGCCGGAATTGAATTCGCTTACGATGGGCAGGTTATCCCCTTACTCTTTACCCCTTCCTGATCTGCAGGAGAAAATCGACTGATGCTTCAGGAAATTCGCCTGCACGGCCAAATCAATGCCTCCGTGGAATATTTTTCTACGGGCTCGGCCCGGGACATCTATCGCAGCTACTTCTATGAATTTCAGGAAGGTGGGCAGCTCCGCTTCTTCTCCCCCGGCAATGAGCTGCGTATCGACAGTGAAGGGGTCAGTTACAACGGCAATGGCGGGACATTTTGTGAATATATGTTCGGGGTCGATATGCCTCTGGCCGACCTCGCCAAGGAAGAAGTCCGCAACCGCCTGGTCCTTTACGGCACCACCTACGAGGAAGCCGGACGCACCCTGCGCTTTACCCGCCAGACCAAAGGACGGATGACCTTTGAGCGGATCTTCTTTGACGGCAATGCCGTCTGCAACTACCTCTTCTTTATCTCCGGCTCCTTTTCGGGTCCGGTGCAGACGCAGCAGGAAGAGATTCTCCGTCTTCTCGGTAAACTCCTCAAGCGGAGTGAGCACGTCGGCGGCGCCGATGACACCCCCCTGATCCAGGAGATCTTCGGTCTCCTCGGCCTGCGCAGCTCTCTTTATTTAGTTCGACTCATCAACACCAGGCACAAAGAGTATTACGACGCCTTCAAGCGCCTTTATCATACCTATCGCGCCATTCCCGACCATGAATTCACGGCGCTGCAGGAATTAGCAGATAAACTCGAGATCGATGGCTACCAGCAGGAGCGGATTCGCGTCGATATCATGTACAAGCATCCCGAGAACCGCCGTATCGTCGATGAATACAAAAATATCCTTATCAGCTGTGATCGCAAAGGGAGCATCAACAAACTTGAAAATGCCCGTCTTACCCGGCTGAAGACCCTTTCGGTGCGCAACAAGATCCCGGCAGCGCTCTTTTATACCCTCGACGAGATGCTGAAAAATGACAAGCAGGTCGATCTTGAGGAGGATTACATCTCCGAGACACGGCAGATTCTCGATGGCATCTTTCTGCACGAACGGCAGATCGACGCGAGTATCGATGAGCAGGATATGACCCGCCTCCTCCATGCCAAGCGCCGTGCCAGCGAAAATCGTGATCACACCTTCGAGCAGATTCTCCTCGATACCGGCAAGACCTGTGACGAAATGATCCGGGATGGCGCTGATTTCTCCTTGATGGAGAGCCTCTCTTATATCATCACCTTCTTCGACCGTTACGATACGACCTCGGCCCACATCAGCCAGCTCGCCTTCATGCCGAACAGTCGCTTCAATGAAGATATGATTCGCTCCCTGCTCGGCAGCCTGCGCGCCTTTGAGGAGCTCTCGACCGGGCTCTTTGCCTCGCTCTTTTTCGGCGATATCCTCAACAACAAATATATCAGCAACTATGGCCGCAAGAAGATTATCACCCTCCGGGACGGCCTTGCCGCCATCATTGCGGATCGTCAAACCGTGCAGCAGTTGCTGCAGACCATGCGGGAGCTTGACGCGCAAGAGAACCTGTACGCTCTCCTCCTCAGTCACATCAAGGAGCGGATCAGTAAGTTCTACTCCCTGTATAACAGCCGCGCCGAGCAGGAAGCGCTCCTGATCGAAGTTTCGGAGGAATTGCACAACAAGGGATTGCTGACTGAACCTATCCCGCCGCAGGTCTTTCGCGATGTCGTCGTAAATATCAAGACCGAGGCGATCTATCTGCATAATCTCCTGCCGCAGATTATTGCCCAGCGTGATACGGCGCTGCGGGAGGATTTCCTTGAAAACAGCGGCCTGGACCGCTTCTATGTCGAAGAGCTCGAACGGGAATATTTTGAGCTCAATGAACTGGCGATCGACGATCTTTATCAGATTCGTAAAGGTTTGAACGCCTGATCGGGACGTTCCCGCCCTCCAACTGGCCACTCTTTTTGCATTTCTGCAAAAAAGCCCCCACCCGCTAAGAACATTTATGCAAATTAATTTTTAGAGACTTGAAATCATTGGATTTTGTGTCTTTTTTCCGCAATTTATCATGCTCTTCCCCGCCCTTTCCCCTTCTCGATTATCAATTCTGCAAAATCCTCCCGGCCGTAAATTGTTGGGAAAATCCTTCCAAGCTCACCACTAACTCCCCGTAAATAAAGAGAAAAAAATTAGACAAAGGTCTTTGTAAAAAGTTGGTACAGGGGTTGCTCTAAGCAGGATTACGACGAAGGCAGTCGGAATGAATCGCGCAGCAATCACGGTAAGGAAACAAAGACATGGCGAACAACAGTATCTGCCCTTTTTTCGGCAAGGATGATGATGTGTGTGATGTCGGCTGTGGCTACATTTCACCGCACGACGTCCGCATGATGGTCGCCTACTGCAATAACCGTTGCAGTGACTGTATGAAGTATCGGGAACTGGCTGAGCGCTTTCCCGAAGTTGTTGCCAACGCGCCGGTGTGCGCGCCGGTGACTCCTCCGCTTCCGGCAGCGGAGAAAACTCCGGCGATTGCCGCTTATGTCCCTGTCCCCTCTCGTCCCGTGGTCAAACCCTTCAAGGCTCGCTGGTCATTAACCCACCGTTTACATTGTCTCTCCACCCATAATGGTCTGCAATCGACCCCCAAACGCAAGGAGGAAAAACAGATGAGTAAATTTTCGATTAGCCGTGGCTGGACCGTCGTTATCGCCGGTACCTGCATCAACCTCGCCCTGGGCATCTTGTACGCTTACAGCATGCTCAAAGCCGACATCGGCAAGCTCTTCGCCGGATCCGGCGACCCCTACGCCGTGGCCTGCCTCTCTTTTGCCGTATCGATGATCATCGGCGGCAAGCTCCAGGACAAAATCGGCCCGCGTGTCACCGCCATCATCGGCGGCCTCTTTGTCGGCGCCGGCTTTATCCTCTGCTCACAAACCTCCAGCTACTGGGGATGGGTCCTCGGCTTCGGCGTCCTCGCCGGCCTCGGCTTCGGTTTCGGCTACTCCGCCGCTACCCCGCCGGCGCTGAAGTGGTTCCCGCCGGCCAAGACCGGCCTCATCGCCGGCATCGTCGTGGCTGGTTTCGGCATCGCGCCGGTCTACCTGGCACCAGTCTGTCAGTACCTCCTCGGCGCCTACGGTCTGCATCAAACCATGTTGATCCTTGGCATCGCCTTTCTCGGCATCGTCTGCGGCATGGCGCTGCTGGTCAGTAACCCTCCGGCCGGCTTTGTTGCCGAAGGGGCCGGAAGCGCGGCCGCGAAGAAATCTGCTGTGGCCGATATGACCCCGAGCCAGGTGCTGCGCGACAGCCGCCTCTACACCCTGTGGGTTACCTTCTTTATCGGCGCTGGCGCCGGATTGATGGTTATCGGCAGCATGGCCGGGATGGCCAAGCAGAGCATGGGCGAGTATGCCTTTGTCGCCGTGGCGGTCATGGCCATCGGCAATGCCGGCGGACGCGTCGTTGCCGGCCTGGTCTCCGACAAGATCGGTCGCGGTGCGACTTTGACGATCATGCTCCTGTTTCAGGCGATCCTCATGTTTGCCGCCATTCCGGTTGTCGGCAGCGCCACTGCCAGCCCGATTATCGTCGTCCTGCTCGCAACCTTTATCGGCTTTAATTACGGATCCAACCTCTGTCTCTTCCCTTCCTTTGCCAAAGATTTCTGGGGGGCCAAGAATTACGGCATGAACTACGGACTTCTCTTCTCGGCCTGGGGCGTCGGCGCCTTTGCTCTGGTCAAGATCTCATCCGCACTCAATGTTAAATTTGGCAGCGCCACCATCTCCTTTGTCTCGGCCGGTGTCCTCCTCCTGATCGGAGCGGTCATGTCCCTGTCGCTGCGCGCCAAGAAGGTGGCTGTCGAAGAGCAGGTTCTGGTTACAATCGAAGAAGACGAATTGGCATACGACAAAGCCAACAACTAAGCGTTGTACAACCATGATACAACAACAAAAGCCCGGCTCAGCGCCTGGCTTTTGTTGTTGAGGGCGGTTGTTAAAGATTGACAATGTTTGTCGCTTTGCATATTTTAATTCTTATTGTCAGGGGAGTGGAGGATGATCGTCATCCCTATTCGTCTCTGCGTTCACCATTTTAGGAGGATACGATGAAGACAAAATTGTTGGTTGCCTTGCTTGCTGCTGCGCTGCTTTCCGGTTGTGCCAGTTCCTATCCGGTTGGAGCAATATTTACCGATGTCTCACTCCCGATCAACGCGACTGCAAACTTTGGCAAGGGCGCGAAGGTCGGAGAAGCCAAGTGCACTAGTGTCCTGAGTTTGATAGCGACGGGTGACTGCAGCATCGACGCTGCCAAGAAAAACGCTGGCATTACCAAGGTCTATAGCGTCGATTGGAAGGCCAATAATATCCTGGGGATCATCGGCAACTACAAGGTGATCGTTACCGGCGAATAATAACACTCCATCTGCACCGCAATACGGACGTGTCGGCCACAGTTCAACCTGGTCGGCACGTCTTTTTGTTGGTGCCGACGGTGTAAGCAGATTCCCCGCCCCCCCCTTGCCGCGCTGGCCGGTTAGTGCTATAAAAATTCCGTCTGGTCCCCTATTCACTTTATTTGCTGGAGCACAAACGATGAAAGGTCTCTTCCTGCGCTGGTTGATTCTGACCCTGGCGATTCTAGCTGCCGCTTATGTCCTCAAGGGGATTGATGTCACCGGTTTTGTCCCCGCCCTGGCGGCCGCGGCAATTCTCGGCATCCTCAATGCTTTTGTTCGGCCCCTCCTGCTCCTGCTGACACTCCCCCTCAACATCCTCAGTCTCGGGCTCTTTACCTTTCTGATCAACGCATTTTTGCTGAAAATGGCGTCCCTGGTGATTGAGGGCTTTACAGTTGAAGGGTTTTTCGCCGCCCTCATCGCTTCCATCTTTATCTCTTTTATCAGCGCCTTTCTCAATCTGTTCGTGCGGGAAGACGGCAAGGTTCAAGGAGCTGTCCAACTGCGCCGCAACCGGGACGGTAACTGGGAATAACTGCTGTTCACCGTCCTTTTCGGCCCCACTCTGCAAGGAAAAATCGTGAGAAAAAACCGCCTGCTTCGTCCGTCCCGCCCCTCCCGTCCCTTTAATGGCCTGCGTTATCTGCGTTTTCTACTCCTCCTTGTCGTGATTGCCGGCCTTTATGGCTATCTGCGCGATCTCAAATCCCCCGAGATTAAGGTCTCTCCGGCCTCAGGACTCCTCTCCGCCCGGCAACCGTTGACGCTCAGTCTCCTTGACAGCGGCAGCGGCTTGAAATCGTTGCGGGTGATCGCTCGGCAAAATGGCCAGGAGACCATATTAACGCAGCAGGAGTTTTCCGGCGAAAAGAGGCGTGAAGTCGTCTTGAAGTTTGAAGAGACGGGGTTGAGTGACGGCCGTGTCGAATTCACTGTCGAGGTGCGCGATCAGGCTCTCTTCCCCTGGGGCAACGGCAACCGCACGCAGCAGAATTTGACCTTGACCCTGGATCGGCAACCGCCGCAGATCGAACGGATCAGTGCTCTCACCCCGGTCTGGCAGGGGGGTGCCGCGACGATTGTCTACAAAGTTTCCGAAGAGACCGGCCGCAGTGGCGTTGAGGCCGACGGCCTGTTCTTTGCCGGCTACCGTCAGGCTGACGGTCGTTATCTCTGCATCGTCCCCTTTCCGGTCGACGCCAATCCGGCAACTTATGCGCCGAAGCTGCTGGCTGTCGATCTTGCCGGGAATGAGACGCGCGTCAGTCCCGGATTGCGGCTTCTTGCCCGTAAATTTCCGCAGGCGAAGATTAACGTCTCCGACGCCTTTATTGCCGGCAAGACCGAAGAGTTTCAGGCGTTGGTGCCGGGCGGGAGCGGGATCGACCTTTTTTTGAAAGTCAACCGTGACATCCGGGCCGAGAACCGCAAGACCCTCCTCGAACTTGCGGCCCAGAGTAGCGCCACCCCCCTGTGGAGTGCGCCGATGTTACGTATGCCGCGCGCCAAGACGACCGGTGCTTACGCCGAGGCCCGGGACTACTTTTATAGCGGTCGACGGATCGACCACCAGACCCACCTCGGCACCGATCTCGCTTCCGTGGCGCAGGCACCGATTCTCGCCGCCAACCCCGGTAAAGTCATCTTTGCCGGCTATTTCGGCCTGTACGGCGGCTGCGTCATCCTGGATCACGGTCTCGGTGTCCAGACCCTTTACGGGCATATGAGCAATCTCGGCGTTCAGGTGGGACAGAGTGTGATCCGCGGCGAAGAGATCGGCCGCAGCGGCAATACCGGGATGTCCGGCGGCGATCATCTTCACTTTGAAGTGTTGGTCGGTGGGGTCTCGGTGCGGCCGGAGGATTGGATGGAGGAGAAGTGGATGGCAACGTATATCCTTGATCCGATGCAGAAATAGGAAAGAAAGTGGTAATGCGCCTCGAAGCTGGATGGACAAGGGCGGGAGGGGCAGATCCTGTTTGTCAAGTCTGCTGAATAAAAACTAAAGGTTAGTCGAGACCTTAAACCTTTCCGCAGTTCTCTGTCTTTTCTGTTTAATCCCTTCGCTTGAATGAAATGGTCTTTGGGGTCATTGCGCCTTTCACTTTGTAAATTATAGTCGTCACAACAGGATGTTCTGTGCAGACGCAATAATTTCAGCAAAGAGTGGGAGGTTAAAATGGAAGGGATGAGTTGGATGAAGATTTTGTCGGGTGTGTCGCTGGCTTCTCTCCTCCTTGCCGGTTGTGGTGGTGGCAGCGGCGGTGGGGGTGGCCCGAGTGCAGCGCCAATCACGACCCCGGAGCAAGCCCGGCAGGCCGCGGCCTCTTTCTTGCTGGTGAGGGGCGACGGGCTCAGTCATCTGATCTCTTCCCCGGTCGGAGTGGAAAGTTCGGCAAAGGTTTTTAGCGCACGAATCGCCAACGAAAATTTGCCGGAGACCAAGAGTTTCCTTGTCATCCAGACCTTTCTCGCCAAGGCGGCGCCAGCAATGACGGTGCAAAAGTCTGCTGTCTCGGTTTGTCCCGGGGGGGGGACACTCACAGAAGATTATGTCGAAAAACCTGACGGTGGCGGCTTTAAAAGTACAACAACCTACGATAATTGCCGGGAAGATAGCCTTCTGATAAACGGCACTTATTCCCTGGAAGAGATTTATGATGGAGCCACTACACAATCAATCGTCATTGAAGGGAATGGCGATCAAGACGTTAATGATGAAACCGATCTTGTTATCCAGGTGCTTGATAGCGGGAATGTCGTGGCAACCTGGAAAGCTTCCGGCACCGACCATTGGAACGAAACCGTGGTCACGGATACTTCAACCTTATTTACCAGCAATCAATCGTCATCCTTCAAGGGCATGTACACATATAATGCTGCCGCAGATACCTTTAGCTTTTCTGCCAATATGTCCGATACCGGAACGAATATAAACACCCTGAGCAGCGGGATTGTAACTCATACGGAAGAGGAGTTTGTTTCGAACGGGACGATGGCTTTTTCAGGAATCTTTTCCGGTGAAAGTGTTGGTCTGAGCTTTGCCGCCAACCAGTTGAAAACAAAAGATGTTTACGACTTAACCTCGACCGGTGAAGCCGGGCGATGGGAAGCCAGTGGCACCTTTGCCACGGTCATGACCCCGGCGACCTGTCTGGCTGGTTCCTATACAATAAAAACGATTGAACCGATTGAATATAGCTTTGATTATAGTAGCGGCGAGGAGACGACAAGCGCAGGGGAAATTGAGCTGAATAGTGCCGCGCGAGTTCTTCTGTCCAACAATGGGACAGAGAATATCGTGACTGTTTATCTTGGCAGCGATCCAACCCCGGTCTTTACGGGGAGCGCAGAAGAGTTGGCGGCCGCAACCTTGGAGGCTTGTCCGATTTTTGGATTTGCCATTCTCCCTTAAGCTGCCCCCTTTTTTTATTTGGGATTGCAGACCCTGCACCTACGCCTAAATCGGTGGGCATTAAGAGTCGGTCTCTGCTAGATGCGCGTCATGGCTACTTATACCTGGATAACCCTGAGCCCGGCTTGTGCAACAGCGGCACACTGTCTGGCGTCTGCCGAGACAAATACCTCTGCTTTGAGAGCAAGGGCGCTGCCGATATGGATGGCATCCATGCCACGCAGCACGTTCTTTTCAAGGCTGATAATCGTCAACCGGATGACCTCAGGAGTTAGATCACAGATGGCGGCGTCGCTGACATCAGCCATGAGCATGGCTTTGAGCTGACGATACTGGAGCAGAGAGAGACGTTCTTCGCGTTGCATGCGGCAAAAGGCCGAGATGATCTCGGGAAGGGCAATGCCGGAAAGGCAGAGTTCCGTGGCTTTGTCGCACCAATACAGGACGATCTCCGTCCCCTCTTCGCGAACATAGCGTTTCACAAAAGCGGAAGAATCGAAGAAGACCCGCATTAGTCTGTTGCCTCGCGTTCTTCAAGAATAATTCTGCTGAGTGAAGCGCCCTCAATAATAAGCGGTTGTGCTAATCTCTGTTTCCAGGAAGGGAGATCTTGCGGTAGCGGGATGATATCCGCTATCGGTTTGCCGTTACGCACGATTCGCACTGACTCGCCAGCTTCCACAATGTCGAAATATTCCTTGGCGTGATTACGTAATTCGGTAAATGTTGCCTGTCGCATAAAATACCTCCATGCACATATTGATGTAATGAATAATGTACATTCCCCCGCACGGAAAGTCCATGGATCAATTTTTCTCCGAGAAGGCAATCTCCCCCTCTGGATCGATAAAGAACTCGGGCGTTAAAAATACCAGTTGAAGGCGACAGTGGCGCCGAGTTGTGACTGATGGTAACGCTCTTCCCAGTTGCTTCGGATCGTGATCCCGCTCAAACGGCTCAGCTTGAAGTTTTGATCGAAAAGAAGCCGGCAATGGCTGTGGCGTTGCTAATTCTTGCAATTTACCAGACTGCAATGTAATCTTCCTTTTTAATTAACCCCTTACCAAGATAACGGATTAATGCTGAATTTTCCTCTGCGACATTTTCCGCTTCTTCTCCTGTCCTCCTTGGCGCTGCTGGGGTTGACCCTCGGGCACCTCGGTGCATCTTTGGTTGGGATGCGTCTGGCGCGCGCCCCTTTGCCGCCGGCGGTCGCCCCCGGCCCGGTGACGGGAGCGAGCCGGCCGGCGACCGGACTGCTCGATTACGAGGTCATTGTTCAGCGCAGCCCCTTTGCTCCGCACCTCGCCGGGCAATACAGCCTTGCCGCCAAGCCCGGCGATGGCGGCGGAGCCGCAACCGTGCCGCGCAGCAATATCATCCTCCTCGGCACGGTCGCTGGCCTGAACCGCCCCCTCGCCCTGATTCGCAGCGGCAATGAGAATGTCATTCTTCATCTGGGCGATAACCTCCCGGATGGCGGCAAGGTCATGGCCATTGCCCGTCAACTCCTCAAACTGCGTTATCCGGACGGTTCGGAGCAGATCCTCCTGCCGCCGGAGATTCCCGGCGAGGAAGGAACCGCGAGCGCCCCGGCAACCAGTCCGGCGATTCGCGGCGGCAGCGATAACCGCTTTGCCATTTCCCGCGCCGAAGTCGAGAAGGCCCGCTCCAATCTCGGCGAATTGATGAAGCAGGCGCGCATGGAGCCGCACGTTGTTAACGGCAAGACCGACGGCTTCGAAGTGAAGATGATCAAGCCGAACACGATCTTTACCGCCCTCGGCCTGCAAAAGGGGGATATTGTTAAAGAGGTTAACGGCCTGGCTCTCGATAGCCCGGAAAAAGCACTGCAGATCTTTCAGCAGTTACGCGAAGCGCAGCACATTGTTGTGGCCGTGGTGCGCAATAATGCCCCGCTGAGTCTTGAATATAATCTCGATTAGGAGGCCCACCGGTGCAGAAGCGACCGTACATTCTGGCGACACTCACCCTGTTTTTCGCCTTGACCTTTGCTCCCTTTGCTCATGCCGAAGCACCGACTCCGGTTAAAAAAGGTGCCGCCGCGCCCAAAAGGGCGGCCAGCGTCACCCTCGATTTTAAAGATGTCGAACTGACCGACCTGATTCAGACGATCAGCGAGATGACGGGCCGGAACTTTGTGTACGACGATACGGTCAAGGGGAAGGTGACGATCATTTCGCCGCGGGGGATGTCCCTTGATGAAGCATATCAGGTCTTCCTTTCGGTCCTCAGCGTCAAAGGCTTTACTGTCGTCCCGGCCGGCAAGATGAACAAGGTCGTCCGTGCTCAGGAAGCCAAAGAGAACACCATCCCGACCGGCAGCGACGCAGCGTCAAGCGGTTCCGAGCAAATCGTCACCCGCCTCGTCCCGGTGCAGAATATCGATGCCGTGACTTTTGCCACCTCGATCCTCACCCCCCTCATTCCCAAATCCGGGAGTGTTGTCGCTTATGCTCCGACCAATACCCTGATCATCACCGATTCGATGGCCAACATCGAACGTTTGCTGAAGATTATTGCTGAACTCGACGTACCGGGGACGAGCAGCAATCTCGATGTGATCTTTCTCGAAAATGCCGCCGCCGAAGAGATTGCCCAGATTAGCACCCAGGTCCTGGCGCAGTCCGTGGCTGCCCCGCGCAGCGGACGGGGCGCCGCCCGCGCCCCGACGGCGACCGGTAAGGTTCTCGCTTATCCCCGTGCCAACGCCATAATCGTTATGGCCGAAGCCGAGGAGTTAGAAACGATTCGCTCGCTGGTGCGAAGTCTGGATCGCAAAGAGAGCAGCGGTCGCTCCAATATCAATGTCTTTTACCTTGAAAACGCTGACGCGGAATCGTTGGCCAAGACTCTCAACGAAATTATCTCCGGGGTACGCAAGAAGACCACGCCGGGACAAGCCGCCGCTCAGACCGAACCGGTGACGATCACCGCCGATAAATCGACGAACTCGCTGATTATCAGTGCCATCCCCGAGGATTATGAGGCTCTCCAGGCGGTCGTTCGGCAGCTTGATATCAAGCGCAAACAGGTTTATGTCGAAGCGCTGATTCTTGAGTTGTCGATGGATGATACCTTGAAGCTCGGCACCTCGCTGCAGGGGGCAGGGACCACCAGTAACGGCGTCGTCTTCGGCACCAGCAACCAGGTCTCGCCTGGCCTCGGTACCTTTGCTCCGAATTCCGCCGGGATTCCCAACCTTTTGACGCAAACCGTCGACGGGATCGTTGCCGGCGGGATCTTCAACCTCATCGATATCACCGGCGCTGACGGAAACGTTGTGCAAGTCCCGGCCTTTTCGGCCTTGATCAGCCTTTCGAAAACCAACTCGGATATCAACATCCTCGCGGCCCCCCGTCTCCTGACGCTCGACAACGAAGAAGCTCAGATTATCGTCGGTTCGAATGTACCGATCATCACTTCGCGCCTGACCAGTGGTGCCAGTACCGATCTGAATCAGAGCGTCTCGGTCGAGCGCAAGGATGTGGCCTTGACCTTACGCTTTACGCCGCAGATTACCGAAGGCAAGCTGGTGCGGCTCAAGGTCTTCCAGGAAACGACCGATATCGCTTCCAGCAGCGTCGGTGACGTCAATCAAGTCGGTCCGACCTTCACCAAGCGGCTGTTGCAGAATACGGTTGTGGCTCAGGATGGCAAGACCGTCGTTCTCGGTGGATTGATCGGTAACAGCACTCAGGAGGTGACCACCAAGGTGCCGCTGCTGGGAGACATCCCCTTTCTCGGTTGGCTCTTCAAGCGCAAGTCGACGGTGGAGAAGAAGACCAACATGCTCATCTTCATCACCCCCTATATTATCCGCGATGATGACGATCTGACCGCGATCACCCGCAGCAGCCATGGCGCGATGAATCGTTTTCAGCAGGCCGAGATGAAGAGTGCCCTCAAGAAGAACCGTTTTGCCAGCGAACTCATGGATGGGATCGCGCAGCAGAGTGCAATACCTCCTGCCCAGAACGAGATGCCGGGTGAATTCACCCTCCCGCCACTGCCCTTGCCGGAGACGCTCCCCCATGAGTGAGTGGGTTCTCCTCGGCGAACTCCTCGTTGCTGCCGGCGATCTCTCCGCCAGTGCCCGCGATGCCGTCCTTGCGCAGCAAAAGGCCAAACCCGGGCGCCGTCTCGGCGATCTGCTGCTGAGCCAGAAGAGCATTACCCCGCTGCAACTCGCCCGCGCGCTGGCGAGCCAAAGTGGTCTGCCCTTGCTGGAAACGATTCCACCCGAAGCGTCACTGGCTGATCTCGGCAACCGCCTCAGCCTCGCTTATCTCAAAGATCTCCGCATCTTTCCACTCGGCCAACAGGACGGCGGGCTGCGCCTCGCAGTTGCCGACCCTTACGACAGCCGCCCCCTCAATGATCTCGCCATCCTTACCGGCGCGCGGATTCTTCCGGTCGTTGCCCCGGCCGATGAAATCCTCCGCGCCATCAATCGCGATTTCGAACGCCGCTCCGAAGGGGCGAAGGAGATGGTCGAAGAGATTGCCGCCGGCGACAATGACAGCCGCGCTCCGGAACCGGAAGATCTCCTCGATGTCTCCGACGAAGCGCCAGTCATCCGCTTTGTCAACAGCCTCATCACCCAAGGGTACAAAGAGCGGGCGAGCGATATCCATATCGAACCCTTCGAAAGCGAACTCATCGTCCGCTACCGCATTGACGGCATCCTTTACGAAGCGCTGCGGCCACCGCACAAATCCCATGCCGCCATCACTTCGCGCCTCAAGATCATGGCGGCCCTCAATATCGCCGAGAAGCGCCTCCCCCAGGACGGCCGCTTTCGCGTCCGTATCGCCGGCAAGGATGTCGATGTCCGCGTCTCGACTCTGCCGACTGCTTTTGGCGAGCGGGTGGTGCTGCGCCTCCTCGATCACGGCAGTCAAGTATTGCAGCTGGAGGATATCGGCCTCGAAGCGGATCTTCTCCACCAGCTCGACAATATGATCCGCAAGAGTCACGGTATCTTCCTGGTGACCGGCCCGACCGGTTCCGGCAAGACGACCACCCTGTATGCCGCCCTGACCCGCCTCAATAATCGTGAAAAGAATATCATCACCGTCGAAGACCCGATCGAGTACCAGCTCCCCGGCGTTGGGCAGATTCAAGTCAACGCCAAGATCGATCTCACCTTTGCCAACGGTTTGCGCTCCATCCTCCGTCAGGATCCGGATATCATCATGGTTGGCGAGATCCGCGATGCCGAGACTGCCGAGATTGCCGTCCAGTCGGCCCTCACCGGTCACATGGTCTTTTCGACCCTGCACACCAACGATGCGGCCGGTGCTTTGACCCGCCTCGTCGAGATGGGGATCGAACCTTTCCTGGCGGCTTCCTCGATCGTCGGCATCATCGCCCAGCGCCTGGTGCGGCAAATCTGTCCGCACTGCCGCGAATCTTATCGTCCCTCGCCTAATCTCCTCGCCGATGCCGGTCTCCCCGACGATGGCGCCCTGTATTACCGCGGGCGTGGTTGTGAACGCTGCATGGGGCTCGGTTACCGCGGCCGCAGCGGCATCTACGAACTCCTGCCGGTCGACGAAGAGACCCGCGAGCTCCTGCTGGCGCGCAAGGATGCCGCGACGATCAAGGCGGCAGCGCAGCGCAAAGGGATGAAGTCGCTGCGCGACGCCGGCCTGGCCAAAGCGGCCGCCGGCGAGACCACTCTCGAAGAGGTGCTGCGCGTCACTCAGGAGGAGGTCTAGAATGCCGCTCTTCGATTACGCCGGCTTTGACGCCAATGGCCGCAAAGTCAACGGCAGCGTCGAAGGGGCGGGGCGGCGCGCGGTCCTCGCCAAGCTGCGGGAGGAAGGGATCTACGCCTCCGAGGTGCAGGAAACGACCGGGGCAAGCAAGGGATTCTTCGGCGGTTTGTCCCGGCAAAAGGTCGCCGTCGATGAACTGGCGATGGCGACCCGGCAGATCGCTGTCCTCCTTGCGGCCGGCCTGACTCTCGATGAAACGCTGGCGACTGTTGGCGGTCAGGTGGAAAACCGCCAATTCGGCCGGGCCCTGGCGCTGGCGCGCGAAGCAGTGATTCAGGGGGAGGCGCTGCATGTCGCTTTGAGCCGCCATCCGCGCATCTTCTCCGATCTTTATGTCAACATGATTCAGGTCGGCGAAAGCAGCGGCACCCTCGAACTGACCCTGGAACGGCTCGCCGACTTCCTCGAAGATCAGGCCAAGCTACGCGGCCGCATCCTCGCGGCGATTACCTATCCGCTGCTGATGGCGGTGGTCGGCGGTTCGGTGTTAGTCTTTCTGGTCGCTTTCGTTGTCCCCAAGATTACCCGGATGATCGAAGATCTCGGCCAGGCGCTGCCGCTGCCGACCCGTCTGCTCATCGGGGTCAGCCATTTTCTCAGCAGCTACGGCTGGATCCTGCTGATCCTGCTGGCGATCGGTTTCGTGTTTCTTGCCCGCTATCTGCGCACCAGCGCCGGACAGCTACGGCGCGATACCATCGCCCTCAAACTCCCCCTCTTTGGCCGCCTCAATACCCAGATTGCTGCGGCGCGACTGACCCGCACTCTGGCGACCCTGCTGCAGAGCGGCATGCCGATGCTCAAGGCGCTGGAGATTGCCCGGCAACTCGTCGGTAACCGCGTCCTGCAAGGCGCCCTGGCGGAAACGAGCATGGCGGTGCGCGAAGGGGAGGGATTGGCCGAACCGCTGCGCCGCTCCCGGCTCCTGCCGGCGATGGTGACGCAGATGATCGCTGTCGGCGAGAAAAGCGGCGAGCTCGAAACTATGCTGCTGCGCGTCGCCGATACCTATGAACAACAGGTCGATATGGCGATCAATCGCCTCCTCTCTCTCCTTGAACCGTTGATGATCCTGGTCATGGGGAGCGCCGTCGGCTTTATCGTCATGGCCATCCTCCTGCCGATCTTCGAAGCGAGTCAGGGGATGAAGTAGGGGCGCAGCATGCTGCGCCCGTTTTGTGGTATTTGAAAATGAAGAATCGGGCGCAGCATGCTGCGCCCCTACAGACAAGGGATTTTTATGAAAAAACACCACAATCAGCGCGGCTTTACCCTCATCGAAATAATGGTCGTCGTCGTTATTCTCGGCATCCTCGCCGCCTTTGTCGTCCCCAAACTCCTCAGTCGCCCCGACGAAGCGCGGATCACCAAGGCAGCGACGGATATCAAGGGGATTGAACAATCTCTTGGCCTCTTCAAACTCGATAACGGCTTTTACCCGACGACCGAACAGGGCCTGGCAGCGCTGGTGAGCAAGCCGACGATCGGCCGTATCCCCGCCAAATATCCGGACGGTGGCTATCTCAAGCGGGTTCCCACCGACCCTTGGGGGACACCGTACGTCTACCTTTCCCCCGGCATCCATGGCGATTTTGACCTGATCTCCCTCGGAGCCGACGCCGAAGCCGGGGGCGAAGGGAAAGATGCCGATATCGAAAGCTGGAAGCTCGACTGAACGGATCATGCCTCCGTTGGCTAAACAATGCATATATCCCCCCCCTTTGAAAAAGGGGGGCCGGGGGGGATTTCTCTTTGCGACCGGGCAAATCCCCCTAAATCCCCCTTTTCCAAAGGGGGACTTTAAGCTTCGTCGCGCCGCCCGCGGCTTCACCCTGATCGAGTTGATGGTCGTCCTTTTCCTCATCGCCCTCTTCTCGTCGCTGGTCATCCCCCGCCTCCCGGAGATCGATGCCGGCGGCCCCGAACGCGGGGCGCGGCGCATTGCCGGAACCACCAAGTTCCTTTACAACGAGGCGGCCCTGAGCGGCAAAGAACATCGCCTCCTCTTCGATCTTGATAACAATGCACTGCGTCCCCGCACCCTCAATGCCAGTCGCGAAGTGGTGGCGGTCAAAGGGTTGGCGGCGGAGAGTCAACTGCCGAGTGGGGTGAAGCTCCTTGATGTGGCGGTGGCCGGTCAGGAAAAGGTGAGCAGCGGGGTCACGACCATGGCGATTTCGCCGACCGGATGGCTGCCGCAGACGGTCATTCATCTTGAAAGTGCGGATCAAAAAATACTGACCATCCGCCTCCTTTCTTATACCGGCAGCGCCGAGGTTTATGAGGGATATCGTGAGTTTTAAACGATCGATGCGCGGCTTCACCCTCCTCGAAGTGATGATCGCCACGGCGATTGTCGCAATGGCGGTGACCGTCCTCCTTGGCCTCGGCAATCGCTCGCTGGCGGTGCACGATCGCTTGCAGCAGACCACCCGCGCCACCCTCCTCGCCCAGAGCCGCCTTGCCGAGATTGAGGTTGCGGCCCGCAAGGAGAGCAGCCGGCAGGATGAAAGCGGTGATTTTCCAGCGCCGGACGAACGCTTTCGCTGGCAAAGCGTCTGGCTCGATACCCCGCTGCCGTCGGTGCGGCGCATCGATCTGTCGGTAAGTTGGGGGGCGGTCGAGCGCAACGAAGCGGTGACGCTGACCTCCTTTGTTCGTGATAGTGGTTCGTTGTGAGTGCGGGGCTTGATTTATATTCCTCCCCTTTCAAGGGGGAGGTCAGGAGGGGGATGGGTTGCATTGCCGAAAAAGCTTCCCATCCCCACCCCAGCCCTCCCCTTGAAGGGGAGGGAGCCATTGCAGGGCAAAAGTTACCTGCTATGAAACGCTCCGCCGGCTTCACCCTCATCGAGGTGCTGATCGCGGTCAGCCTCACCGCCATCGTCCTGACCGCTATCTACGGCGTCTTTACCGCCGTCTTCACCGCCCGCCAGCAGGTGCTGGTCGAGAGCGAAACGTCACAAATCGGCCGGGTCCTCTTTGAGCGCCTCGGCCGCGAACTGCGCGGCGCCTGGATTCCGGCGACAGGGAGCAAATTATTTCTGGCAACAACGGATCGCGACGGCCGCCCCGAGCTCCGCTTTGCGACCGCATCAACGACCTTGGCGGCGACCGGTCGCGGCGGCATGGCGGCCCTGCGTTATGGTTTGCAACCGATGGACGGCAGCGCCAGTGACCGCCTTTATCTCGTTCGCAGTGAAGAGCCGTATCATCTGCGCGACCGCCTGGACAGCGGCTCCTACCCGTTGTGCGGCAACGTCAAAAGTGTCCTGTGGCGTTTTTACGGGGCCAATGGCTGGGTGGACAGTTGGTCCGGGGAAGGGATCAATGCGCTGCCGCAGTTGGTGGAGCTGACGATCACTCTCCTTGATGCGGAGAATCGTGAAACCGTGCTGCGCGGCACCTTCGATCTCCCGGATGGGGTGTCGCGATGACTCTTCGTAATCAACGCGGTGCCGTCCTCCTTCTGGTTCTTGTCGTTGTCGCCCTGCTGTCGGCCCTCCTCACCGACTGGGCCTTTTCGACCCTGGTTGATTTGCGCTTGACCGAAACTTTCCGTGACAGCAATCGCGCCTATTATCTGGCCCGCGGCGGGGTGGAGGTCGGACGGCAGTTGTTGCGCGACGATAACAATGGTTACGATGCGCCGGGTGAAATGTGGGGGGTGGGGATTCCGTCTTATCCGGTCAGTGACGATGCCAGCGTTTCAATCCGCATTATCGATGAGGATGGCCGCTTCAATCTCAACAAGGTGGTCGATAACCTCGGTGAGAATCCGAATCCGCTGATGCGGGATCGTTTACGCCGCCTCTTGACCCAGTTGGAGATTGACGACCCTGACGCCCTCAGCGACGCCCTGATCGACTGGATCGATCGTAATCAAACGACCTCGCCGCGCGGCGCGGAAAATTCCTGGTATCAGGGGCTGGCGTCGCCGCTGGCGAGCAAGGACGGCCCCCTCGATACGGTCGACGAACTGCTGCTGGTGAAAGGATTTACTCCGGAAATCGTCGACAAGCTGACGCCGCATGTCACCGTCGCCGGGGTGAGCCGCCTCAATCTCAACACCGCCGGCAAAGATCTTCTGTTGATCTGGGATAGTGACGTGACTGCCAGCGATATCGAACAGTTGTTGGAGCGGCGCCAGGAGAAGCCCTTTAAATCTCTGGCGGAAGTGCAGGAAGTCCTGGGTCTCGCGACCTATTCGGCCCTGAATCGCAATGTCGATATCGCCGTGACCAGTCAGTTCTACCAGATCCGCAGCAGTGCCCAGGTTAACGACGGGGTACGCACGGTCGAAGTGCTGTTGGAAAAAGCCGGCAATCGGCAGCTCTGGCGGCGGGTTTATTGACAGGATATTTGTTTGCACATTGTAGGGGCACGGCGTGCCGTGCCCGATTGTGAATTTTATATGGAAAAACCAGGGCGACGCATGCGACGCCCCTACAAACGGAGGCAACCATGGCCCAGGAAATGATTTATCTCGTCGGCGCCGGCATCACCGGCTGGGAAGGGTTCGGCAGCAAGGCGCGGGAGGTCATTGCCCGGGCCGATCTGCTCATCGGCCACCAGCGCCATCTCGATATCTTCGCCGATTTTCAGGGGGAGAAGCGCGAGCTGCCGAGTCTCCCCGAAGTCTTGGAGTTTTTGCGCAGCAGCGAACAGCGCGTCGTCATCCTCGCCTCCGGCGATCCCAACTTCTTCGGCATTGCCCGCTTTCTGCTGCGCAACCTCCCCAAGGAGCGGATCGAGATCCTCCCCAACGTCACCAGCGTCCAGTACGCCTTTGCCCAGATCAAAGAGCCGTGGGATGACGCCATCTTCGTCTCGGTGCATGGACGTGGCCTCAAGGGGACGATCGATCGCATCGTCGCGGCCGAGAAGGCCGCCGTCCTCACCGACGAAAAGAATACGCCGGCAGTGATCGCCGCCGAACTCCTTTCCCGTGGCGCCGAAGGGTATGTCGTCTGGCTCTGCGAAAGCCTCGGTTTGGCCGATGAAAAGCTTACCCGCACCGACGTCAAGGGCTTGTTGGAGCTCCCGGCCGCCCCCCTCAATATCGTCATCTTCATCAAGGTCTGGGAGCCGACTCTCCAGCAGTATCCCCTGCTCGGGATCAACGACGATGAGTTCGCTTCCGTCAAGAAGATGATCACCAAGCAGGAAGTGCGGGCCGTCACTCTCGCCAAGCTCTCTTTGCAGGACGACCTCATCTTCTGGGATATCGGCGCCGGCAGCGGCTCGGTCTCCATTGAGGCGAGTAACCTTCTCCCCAATGGCAAGCTCTTTGCCATCGAAAAGAATCCCGAGGCCCTGATCCATCTCCGCGACAACCTCAAGAAGTTCGTCGCCCGCAACGTCCAGCTCGTCGAAGCCTGCGCCCCCGAGGGAATGGAAGGGATTCCCGATCCGGATCGGGTCTTTCTCGGCGGCTCCGGCGGCAACCTCGAAGAGATTATCAGCCTCCTCGACAAGCGCCTCAAGGCGGATGGGGTGATTGTCCTCAATGCCGTCACTCTCGATACCCTGACCAAGTCCGTGGAGTTTTTTGAGGATCATGGCTATCTCCTGGAAATCGTTTGCATTAACGTGGCCCGCACCCGTAATCTCACGGAATATCGCATGTTCGAGGCGCAGAATCCGGTGTATGTCATTACAGCGCGGAAGGCGAGCTGAAAGCAGTACCTTTTCTAACAGGGATGAAGGGGATCAAGGGGATGAAATCTTTTTGAATAA
>JACUTW010000089.1 GCA_014859605.1 Desulfuromonadales bacterium | reverse complement strand
GGTGCAGATTTTTGAAAAGTTTTACGAGATCGGCAAGATAGAAGAGCACTTCACCGGCAAGATGGCATTCAAGGGGCGGGGCACCGGTCTTGGTCTGACGATCGTCAAGGGGATTGTCGACCGTCACGGCGGCGCCATCTGGGTCGAAAGTGAAGGTCACAATCCGAAAAAATTCTCCGGAAGTGCTTTTCACGTCCTTGTTCCCCTCCTTCCGCCGGTCGATCCTCCCGAAGCAACCTGACCATTCCTGTCAAATCTTTCCTTGCCGGCAACGGCCGATTCCTGTTATAACCCAGCCGCAATAAGGAGTATTTTATCGGTGCGGATCTGTCTGTTAGCCAGCGGCAGCAAAGGGAATGCTCTCTATATCGAAAGTGGCGAAACCCGGTTGCTGCTCGACGCCGGACTTTCACTGCGCGGACTCAAAGAACGACTTGCGACGATTGCGGTCGATGCCGCACAGCTCGATGCGATTTTGGTTTCTCACGAACATAGCGACCATTGTCGCGGCCTCGGGCCGATTGCGCGTGGTTTAAAGCTGCCGGTCTGTATCGATCCAACGTCCTTGACCGCCCTTGGAAACAAGACCGGGATGTTGCCGGTGGTGCGGGAATTTACCGCCGGCGAGGTCATCGACTTTCGTGATCTGCGCATTGAAACGATCCCCTTGACCCATGATGCCTCATCGACGGCCGGTTTTGTTATTGAAAGCCGGGAAGGGCGCATCGGTGTCGCAACCGATCTCGGCATCGCGACGCGGTTGGTGGTGCAGCGTTTACAACGCTGTCGCGCCCTGGTGCTGGAATTTAATCACGACGAAATCCTGCTACGCGACGGCCCCTATCCCTGGCCTCTCAAGCAGCGGATTCGCAGCCAGCACGGTCACCTTTCGAACGAAGCCGGCGCCGAGCTCCTTGATGCTCTCCTGTGGGAGGGGCTAGAGGCGGTTTTTCTCGGCCATTTAAGCGAAACCAATAATACCCCGCAGCATGCTCTGTCCGCGGCGCGAAGCACTGTCGATCGCCAGAGTTGCTGCGCCCCCGAGCTCATCCTCGGGCGGCAGGAATCTGCTACAATCTGTTTTTCCGTCTGAAAAAAATCGCCAAGAGGAAGGAGTACGAACCAAAATGATCGAACGTTATACCCGCAAAGAGATGGCCAAAATATGGGAAGCAGAGAACCGTTTCCGCATCTGGCTGGAGATCGAAACCCTCGCTTGCGAGATGCAGGCGGAGCTCGGCGTTATTCCGGCTGCTTCGGTCAAGACTATCCGCGAAAAAGGGAACTTCGATATCGCCCGCATCGACGCCATTGAGGCGGAGACCAAGCACGATGTCATCGCCTTTTTGACTTCGGTTGCCGAATATGTAGGCCCCGAGGCCCGCTTCATTCATCAGGGGATGACCTCTTCTGATGTCCTCGACACCTGTCTGGCCGTGCAGATGGTGCAGGCCTGTGACGAGTTGATCGCCGATCTCGATATGCTCCTGGCCTCGATCAAGGAGCGCGCTTTAGAGCATAAAGATACGGTCTGTATGGGGCGCTCGCACGGCATTCACGCTGAGCCGGTTACCTTCGGTCTCAAACTTGCCGGCTGGTACGCCGAGATGGCGCGCGGCCGCCGTCGTCTCGTCGCCGCCCGTGAGAATATCGCCACCGGTGCCATCTCCGGCGCGGTCGGTACCTTCGCCAATATCGACCCGCGCGTCGAGGAATACGTCTGCGCCAAGCTTGGGCTCAAGCCGGAGCCGGTCTCGACCCAGGTTATCCCCCGCGACCGTCATGCCGAAGTCTTTTGCGTCCTCGCCATTATCGCTTCTTCCATGGAGCGCATTGTCGTCGAGATCCGTCATCTGCAGCGTACCGAGGTTCTCGAAGCCGAGGAGTTCTTCAGCAAGGGGCAAAAAGGTTCGTCGGCGATGCCGCACAAACGCAACCCGATCCTCTCCGAAAACCTCACCGGCCAGGCCCGCTACATTCGCGGCATGTGTATGCCGGCGCTGGAGAACATCGCCCTGTGGCATGAGCGTGATATTTCGCACTCGTCGGTAGAGCGCTACATCGCCCCCGATGCCACTGTTGCTCTCGACTTCTCGTTGCGGCGGCTGAACGGTCTGATCAAGAATCTCGTTGTCTACCCCAAGAATATGCTGCGCAATCTCAATCAGATGCAGGGGCTGGTCTTCTCGCAGAAGATCCTCCTCGATCTCACCCAGGCCGGGGTCTCCCGTGAAGATTCCTACCGCCTGGTGCAGAAGAACGCCATGAAGGTCTGGGAAGAAGGGAAGGATTTCCTCACCGAACTCCTGGCTGACCAGGAAGTCGTCGGCGCCCTTGGCGAAGCAAAGATCCGCGAGTCCTTCGATCTCAATTATCACCTCAAGCATGTCGACACGATCTTCAAGCGGGTCTTCGCGGCGGATTGTTCGTATTAATCGTAACACCTTGCAGGAGTCAGACATCATGCCCTGGCGCATAGAAGTAGCTTTAAAACAGGGGGTGCGGGATGCCCGCGCTGCCCGGGTGCAGCGGGAGCTGCGCGAACATCTCGGGATTGACCTCACCGCCGTCCGGACCCTCGACGTCTACACGATCGATGCCGACCTGACGCCGGAGGAGATTGCCGCGGCGGCGCACGGACCGTTTTGCGATCCGGTCATTCAGGAAGTGGCGATCGATGCCCCGCTTGCCGGAGAGTTCGACATCCTGATCGAGGTCGGCTATCGTCCGGGGGTCACCGACAACGTCGGCCGCACCGCCAAAGAAGCGATCCAGTATCAGATCGGTCGTCCCTTTGCTGCCGGCGAAGGGGTCTATACTTCGGTGCAGTACCTCCTTTCCGGCCCGGTCGATGTGGCGTTGGCCGAGAAGATTGCCGCCGGCTTCCTTGCCAACGGCCTGATTCAGCGCTGGACGATTGTTTCCTCCGACCGTTTCGATCGGATCAAGGGTCTCCCCGCAACCGTGCCGAAGGTTCAAGTCACGGCAGCGTCCGAGGTTCACGAAGTGAATCTGGATGTCAGTGATGCTGAACTGTTGGCGCTGAGCAAGGCGGGTATGCTCGCCCTCAATCTCGACGAGATGCGAACGATTCAGGCCTATATCCGTGATCCGCAGGTGCTGGCGGCGCGGGCAGCGGTCGGCCTCGGCGCTCTCCTCACCGATTGCGAGATCGAAGCCCTCGCCCAGACCTGGAGCGAACACTGCAAACACAAGATCTTCGCCGCGCGTATCGATTATCTCGACACCACCACCGGTAAGAGGGAGGAGATCAACTCCCTCTTCAAGAGTTATATCGTCCGCGCCACCAAAGATATCCGCGCGGCACAGGGCAAGGATGATATCTGTCTTTCGGTCTTCAAGGATAACGCCGGGGTCATCCGTTTTACCGACGACTGGAGTCTGGTCTTCAAGGTGGAGACCCACAACTCCCCGTCGGCTCTTGATCCCTACGGGGGAGCCTTGACCGGCATCGTCGGCGTTAACCGCGATGCCTTTGCCACCGGCATGGGGGCACGCCTCCTCTTTAATACCGATGTCTTCTGCTTTGCTTCGCCCTTCTACGATCAGCCGCTGCCGCCGCGCCTGCTGCCGCCGCGCCGGATCTTCGAAGGGGTGGTTGAAGGGGTCGAGCACGGCGGCAACAAGAGCGGCATCCCGACCGTCAACGGTTCTCTGGTCTTTGACGACCGCTTTGTCGGCAAGCCCTTGGTTTACTGCGGTACCGGCTCGATCATGCCCGCCACCCTGCATGGCAAGCCCTGCCACGAAAAGGCGGCGCGGGTCGGCGATCGCATCGTCATGGTCGGCGGCCGCATCGGCAAGGACGGCATCCACGGCGCCACCTTCTCTTCTGAAGAGCTGCACGAAGGCTCACCGGTGACTGCCGTGCAGATCGGTGATCCGATCACCCAGCGGCGCATGCTCGATTTCCTCATCATCGCCCGCGACCGCGGTCTTTATAGCTCGATTACCGACAACGGCGCCGGCGGCCTCTCCTCCTCCATCGGTGAGATGGGGCAGGATACCGGCGGCTTCGAACTCCATCTCGATCGCGCACCGCTGAAATACCCCGGTCTGCAGCCTTGGGAGATCCTTATCTCCGAAGCGCAGGAGCGCATGACTGTTGCCGTTCCGCCGGAGAAGCTAGAGGCTTTCCTTACTCTCTCCCGCGAGATGGATGTCGAATCGACCGATCTCGGCCAGTTCACCGCCTCTGGTTACTATCATTGCCTGTATGAGGGGAAGACCGTCACCTGGCTCTCCATGGAGTTCCTCCATGACGGCGTGCCGCAGATGGTCATTCCTGCGGTCTGGACGCCCCCGAATCTCAGTGAGCCGCAGCTTCCCGCGGATTTCAACGTGCAGACGGCCCTGCTTAATCTCCTCGGCAGCCTGAATATCTGCTCGAAAGAGAGTGTGGTGCGGCGCTACGATCACGAAGTGCAGGCGGGGACGATCGTCAAGCCCCTGACCGGCGTCGTCAATGACGGCCCCTCCGATGCCGCCGTCGTCCGTCCCTTGGCCGACAGTTACGTCGGCACAGTCGTGGCGCACGGCATCTGCCCGCGCTATTCGGATATCGACACTTATCCGATGATGGCCAACGCCATCGACGAAGGGCTGCGCAACTATGTGGCGGTCGGCGGCAAGATCGATCATGTCGCCGGGCTCGATAACTTCTGCTGGTGCGATCCGATCAAGAGCGACAAGACCCCGGATGGCGAGTACAAGGCCGCGCAGCTGGTGCGGGCGAATCAGGCCCTTTACGATTACTGCGTCGCCTTCGGTGTGCCGTTGATCTCCGGCAAGGACTCGATGAAGAACGACTACCAGATCGGCGAGACCAAGATCTCTATCCCGCCGACTGTCCTCTTCTCGGTCATCGGCAAGATCGACGATGTGCGGCTGGCGACGACCATGGATGCCAAGCGCGCCGGCGATCTCGTCTATCTCCTCGGCGTTACCGCCAACGAGCTCGGTGCTTCCGAACTTTACGCCCAGCTCGGCGAACTTGGCGCTCATGTCCCGCAGGTCGACGCGACCACGGCCCTGGCCCGCTATCGCAGCCTCAATGCTGCGCAGACTGCCGGGCTCATCGCCTCCTGTCACGACCTCTCCGACGGCGGCTTGGCGGTCGCTCTCGCCGAGACCGCCTTCAGCGGCGGCCTCGGCATGCGCATCGATCTGAGCAAGGTAGAGACGCGCGGCGAATTGAGCGCCGCGCAGATCCTCTTTTCGGAATCGGCGAGCCGCTTGCTGGTGACCGTCCATCCCGAGAACCAGGGCCGCTTTACCTCCCTCTTTGCCCGGCAGAGCTGCTCTCTGCTCGGTGAGGTGACCACCACGGCGCAGCTGCAAGTCGTTGACGCCAATAACTGTTCGCTGATTGCAGCGTCCCTCGATGAAATGAAAGCGGCCTGGCAAGCGCCGCTGCGGGAGATGTAAGATGACCAAGGTGAATGCAATCGTCATCACCGGTAACGGGACCAACTGTGAACGGGAGGTCGCCGCGGCCTGCACCCTCGCCGGCGCAGATCGGGCCGATATCGTTCATATTGCCGAACTTTTGGCCGGGCGGGTCCGCCTTGATGATTACCAGTTTCTCAATCTCGCCGGCGGCTTCCTCGATGGCGACGACCTCGGCAGTGCCAAAGCCGGCGCCAATCGACTCAAGCATGCGGCGATCCGCGGCAGTAACGAGCACCTGGTCGAACAGATCGATCGTTTTATTGCCGCCGGCAAGCTGATCATGGGGGTTTGCAACGGCTTTCAGCTCATGGTCAAGATGGGGCTGCTGCCGGCGCTGTCAGGGGATCACCATACCCAGAGCGCGACCTTGACCTTCAACGATTGCGGGCGCTTTCAGGATCGCTGGGCCTATCTCAAGGTCGATCCCGCCTCCCCCTGTATCTATACGCAAGGGATCCAGGGGGGCGTCTATCTGCCGGTGCGGCACGGCGAAGGAAAGTTCGTCGCCGACACTGAAACGTTGGCAGCAATTGACGCCGGCCATCTCGCTGCCGTAAAGTACAGCGATTCTGACTACCGGGAGCCGGTCATCGATTTTCCCGCCAATCCGAATGGCGCCATGGACGCGATTGCCGGTATCTGCGATCCAACCGGGCGCCTCTTTGGCCTCATGCCCCATCCGGAAGCGTACGTCGATCGTACCCAGCATCCGCGCTGGACCCGGGACGAGAATCTTCCGGCCGAAGGGATGGGTCTGTGGCTGTATCGCAACGCGGTTGACTTCATTCGTCGCGGGATTTAATCTTTCCAAGTTGAATTTGTTACATCAACTATCTTGATAGAAGGAAGAGGACAATGATGAAAGTTGGTCTGGTCGGTTGGCGGGGGATGGTCGGTTCGGTCCTGATGCAACGCATGCAGGAAGAGAATGATTTTCAGGGGATCGAGCCGGTCTTCTTTTCGACATCACAGGCAGGACAAGCGGCGCCGATGAATGCCGGAACCCTGAAGAATGCCGATGATATTGCTGAACTGCAAAAGCTCGATGTGATCATCACCTGTCAAGGGGGCGATTACACCAAGGCCATTCATCCGCGGTTGCGTCAGGCGGGTTGGCAGGGCTACTGGATCGATGCGGCATCAACGCTGCGCATGGAAAAGGATGCGGTGATCATCCTCGATCCGGTCAATCGCGATGTCATCGATGCGGCACTGAAGAATGGCCAGAAGGATTTTGTCGGCGGCAACTGCACGGTCAGTCTGATGTTGATGGCCCTCGGCGGCCTCTTCCGCGCCGATCTCATCGAATGGCTCTCGTCGATGACTTACCAGGCCGCTTCCGGCGCCGGGGCACCGAATATGCGGGAGCTCCTTTCCCAGATGGGCGTGGTTCAGAATTCCGTGGCTGATCTCCTGAAAGATCCCTCTTCGGCGATACTCGAAATTGATCGGAAGGTGACGGAAACTTTGCGTAGTGACGTCATGCCGAAGAAAGAATTCGGCTTTGCCCTTGCCGGCAGTCTCCTTCCTTGGATCGATCGGGAAGTGGAGGACGGCCAGAGCCGCGAAGAGTGGAAAGGTTTTGCCGAAACCAACAAGATTCTCGGTATGGTTCAGCCGATTCCGGTCGATGGCCTTTGCGTCCGCGTCAGCGCCATGCGCTGCCACAGTCAGGCCCTGACGATCAAACTCAGGAAAGATCTGCCGATCGCTGAGATCGAAGCGTTGATCGCCAACGACAATCAGTGGGTGAAGCTGGTACCGAATAATAAAGCTGACTCTCTGGCACAGTTGACGCCGGCAGCGGTCTCCGGCACCCTGACCGTGCCGATCGGCCGGGTACGCAAGATGAAGATGGGGCCGCAGTATATTTCGGCCTTCACTTGCGGCGACCAACTCCTTTGGGGCGCGGCTGAACCGCTGCGGCGCATGCTGCGTATCCTGTCCGAGCGCTAAGGGTTAAAGATTCGTTCAAGTCATCTCGGGGCGGAGCAGATCTTTGCTGCTTCGCCCAATTTTTGAATTCAGGGTCCAGACGACTCAATGAGGGCAAAATCGCATGTTTGACAAGTTCAACGATGAATGCGGCGTCTTTGGCATCTTCGGTCATCCCGAGGCGGCTAATCTTACCTACCTTGGTCTTTACGCCCTGCAACATCGCGGGCAGGAGAGTTGCGGGATTGTTGCCTCTGACGGAGTGCAGTTACGCACCTATAAAGGGATGGGGCTGGTTGCTGACGTTTTCAAGCGCAATTCGGTCTTTGACGAGCTGCCGGGGAGCAGCGCCATCGGCCATGTGCGGTATTCAACGGCCGGCGGCAATGACATCAAGAATTGCCAGCCGATTGTGGTCGATTATGTCCACGGCGCCATCTCTGTCGCCCATAACGGTAATCTCGTCAATGCGTTGGAGATTCGCGCTGACCTCGAAAAGAAGGGGTCGATCTTCTCAACGACCTCTGACACTGAAGTCATCATCCATCTGATTGCTCGCTCGGCGGGGGCGACTCTCGAAGACCGATTGGTTGAAGCGTTGCGTGAAGTGCGCGGCGCCTTCAGTCTCACTTTTCTCACCGAGACACGACTGGTGGCGGTCCGTGACGGCAGTGGTTTTCGGCCGTTGGCCCTCGGCAAACTCGACGGCGCCTATGTCGTGGCGTCCGAGACTTGTGCTTTCGATCTGATCGAGGCGGAATTTATCCGCGAGATCGAGCCGGGGGAGATGGTCGTTATCGATCAGTACGGGGTCAAAAGCTTCTTTCCCTTTGAAAAGCTTGTTCCGTCTCCTTGTATTTTCGAACATATTTACTTTGCCCGCCCCGACAGTATCGTCTTTGGCCGGCAGGTTTATGGCGTGCGTAAAGAGTTCGGGCGGCAGCTGGCGCGGGAATTTCCGGTCGACGCCGATGTCGTCATCCCTATCCCCGACTCTGGGGTGCCGGCCGCGATTGGCTACGCGGAAGAATCGGGGATCCGTTTCGAGACCGGGCTGATTCGTAACCATTACGTCGGCCGCACCTTTATTGAACCACAACAGTCGATCCGCCACTTTGGCGTCAAGCTCAAACTCAATCCGGTGCGAGAGATCATCGAAGGGAAGCGGGTGGTGATCGTCGACGATTCGATCGTGCGCGGCACCACGGCCCGCAAGATCATCAAGATGATCCGGGCGGCCGGCGCCAGCGAAGTTCATGTGCGCATCTCCAGTCCACCGACCAGTTACCCTTGCTACTACGGCATCGACACTCCGACCCGCAAGGAGTTGATTTCGTCGTCGCATTCGATCGAAGAGATCAACCGTTACATCACCGCTGATTCTCTCGGCTACCTGTCCCGCGAAGGGACGCTGCGCGCCGCCGGGGCGCCGGAAGGCCGCGTCGGACACTTTTGTGACGCTTGTTTTAGTGGGCAGTATCCCGTTAAATTCCCCCGTCTGGTCGAACCTGACCAGATGGGACTTTTTGAGGAGAAATAAAACTTTATGACCAGCCAGGAACGCAGCAGTTTGATGCAAATTATCCGCGACCTTTCTTATGAAGAGCGGGAGGTGACCCTTGCCTCCGGTCGCAAAAGCAACTTCTATTTCGACGGCAAACAGACCTGTCTGCATGCGCAGGGCGGGCTGCTGGTCGGCAAGGCTTTCTGGCAGGAGGTCAAGGCCTTTGCCGGGCCGATTCATGGCGTCGGGGGGTTGACTCTGGGAGCCGATCCGATCGCCACGGCGACTAGCATTGCCGCCGCTCTCGATGGCGCCAATGTCCATGCCTTTATCATCCGCAAGGAGCCCAAAGGGCACGGCACCGGGCAGTGGCTGGAAGGGCGCAAGAACCTCCCCGCCGGCAGTCGCGTCGTGATTGTTGAAGATGTCACCACCACCGGCGGTTCCTCGATGAAGGCGGTCGAGCGTGCCCGTTGCGAAGGGCTCGAAGTCGTCGGCATCGTCACTCTCGTCGATCGAGAAGAAGGAGCCCGGGAGTTTCTCGAGGGTGAAAACGGCCTGGCTTTGCGGGCGGTCTTTACCAAAACGCAGGTTGTCGGTTAGTTGTAAATAAATTCAGTTAATTCGCCCCCTCTTCCTGTGTGGAGAGGGGGCGATTTTTTTAGGTAAACCTCACATGAAACTTCCCGCTCCCTTGTATCCCGGCCGTCTCCTGCGGCGTTACCAGCGTTTTTTCGCCGAGGTCGAACTCGACGACGGTCGCATCGTCACCGCTCATACCCCGAATACCGGCAGCATGCTGCAGTGTGCCATCCCCGGCCATCGCGTCCTCATCTCGGCGGCGGCCAATCCTTTGCGTAAACTCCCCTGGACTCTCGAACTCATCGAAGTCAACGGCCATTGGGTCGATACGCATACGCATCGGACGAATCGGGTGGTCGAAGAAGGGCTGAAATCCGGCACGATCGCTGAACTTGCCGGCTATGATGTTCGCGCTGAGGCTCCTTACGGGGAGAGCCGGATCGACTTCCTGCTGCAGCGGGGAGGGGAGAGAGTCCTTGTCGAGGTCAAGAATGTCACCCTCTGCTGCGCGCCGACGGTCGCCTGTTTCCCCGATGCCGTGACGGTGCGCGGGCAGAAGCATCTGCGTGAGTTGATGCATGCACGCCGGGACGGGTATCGGGCAGTGATCTTCTTTCTGGTACAGCGCGGCGAGGCTGAGTCGTTCACTCCGGCTGACGCCATCGACCCGACTTACGGTCGGCTGTTGCGAGAAGCCGCCGCAGCCGGGGTTGAGGTGCTGGCCTATCGCAGTTGCGTCACGCCGGAGGAGAATCGGGTGGGGGAGCGGATCGGTGTAGCGCTGTAGGGTGGGTAAACGCTGGGGATTGTCGCGGTATTCCTCAACCAAATCGTATTTTTTATTTATTACTCCGCTATTCGACCTGATCCGTCGTATTGTTGTGGAACTATCAGCTTCCATGGAGGAGAGAATGGAAACGATCGTCCGTCACTGGCACATCCTGCGCTTGATTCCGCGTTATCCGCGCAAGGTCACAGCCGGAAAAATCTATCAGTCGTTGCAAGAGTCAGAGGCGGTCACCACCCTGACCAAGCGCACCGTCGAACGCGACCTGCATTTTCTTTCCGGCCTCTTTCCTCTCCAGTTCGACGGCTGTAAACCGCAAGGCTGGTG
>JACUTW010000010.1 GCA_014859605.1 Desulfuromonadales bacterium | reverse complement strand
GCCATCCCTTGCTCCAAAAGCTCCCCTTCGCGCAAAACAATAATCTCATCCGCCCAGTTGCGGGCAAAGTCGACATCGTGGGTGGCGATGATCAGGGTGACGCCGTGGCTTCCCAGGTCGTTGAGGGTGGCAATGAGCTCGTGGGTCATGATTGCATCGAGGCCGGCAAAGGGTTCATCGAGAACGATGACTTCGGGCTGCATGGCGAGGATGCCGGCGATGCAGGCGCGCTTCTTCTGGCCGTAGGAAAGGTCATGCACCGGGCGCTCTAAAAGCGCGGTGAGGCCGAGGAGTTTCAGGGCGCCTTCGACGCGATGGCGGACTTCCGCTTCCGGCAGGCCGAGATTCATCGGCCCGAAGGAGACATCCTCGTAAAGGCTGGCGGAGAAGAGCTGATGTTCGGGATCCTGAAAGACCATGCCGACGGCTTGGCGCAGTTGCAGCAGGCTGGACTGGTCGTAGCGCAGACGGTTGCCGGCAAAGAGGATTTCGCCGCTTTGCGGTCGCTGCAAGCCATTGAGCAGGGCAAAGAGCGAGGTTTTCCCTGAGCCGTTGCGCCCCATGACGGCAGTGCGTTGGCCGCGGGTAAAAGTGACGGAGAGATTTTTTAGGGCGGTCACGGCACCGGGATAGGTGAAGGTGACGTTTTGCAGGGCAAGGATGGCCGCGCTCATGGCTGCACCTGCCAGGCGAGGAGGATAAAGAAACTCCCCAGGGTAGCGGCGCCGAAAAGGTGCCAGCGCGACAGATGGCGCTGCGGACTCAAAAAGCGCAGTTCCTGATCATAGCCCCGCGCCAGCAAAGCCTGATGGTTGTGGCGGGCGCGCACCACGGTCTTGATGAGAATATTACCGGCGAGTTCGGCGGCCGAGCGCCATGAAACCTTGAAGGAGCGATAACCGAGTCTTGCCTCTTGAGCCGTTCGGATCTGGCTGAAGGCATCAAGGAGGATAAAGATCTGGCGATAAGCGATGACCATCAGTTCGACAAAGAGGCGGGGGACGCCAATCGTTCGCAGCAGCCCGGCAATTTCACTCAGCGGTGTGGTCAGGGCGAAAAAGAGGAGAGTACAGAGGGCTCCGAGGGAGCGGGAAAGTACCAGTTGCACCAGAGGGAGTTCGGAGCGGTTCAGGCCGATCGGTGAAAAGGTGACAAGTAAGAGCAGGCAACTCCAGAGCAGGAAGGCGAGGGGCAGAGCCAGCAACCGCAGGTAGCCACGCCAGGGGATGCCGGCACCAAGTAGGATCAGGCCGCTCATGATCAGAGCGATCAATAGTGGGATGGCGGGGTGACGACTGAGCAGGGCCGCAATCAGGGAAAAAAGGACCAGCAGTCCTTTGCTGCCGGGGTGAATCTGTCGCCAGCGATTGCCGTGCGCATAGGAATCAATGCGCACGGTTCCTCACGTTGGCCGGGGGGGTAGCAGCCCTCTTTTTTCGCACAGAGCCGACATAATAACCGATGACCCCGGCGCCAAGGGCCGCCTGCAGCGCAAAGAGGAGGCTTTCGCTTGCGCCGTCGGGGGTAAAGAGCGACTCGAACCACGGCTGATAGTCGGGAGCGAGCTTCTCGATGACCCCTTGTGCCTGGTTATCGGTCCCGCCACCGGGGGCTTTGATCGTCAGCAACGGGATAAAAGTGAGGAGGACGACCGTGCCCCAAAGCAGTGAGTTTTTCAGGGCTCCGCTCATAACCGGCCCTCGCTGCGGGTGAGATGAAAACCGAGTTGCGCAAGTTCGCCGCCGCTGTACTTCTGCATGAAGTTGAAGATGAGGACAGTGAGAAAACCTTCGCCAAGCGCCAGGGGGATCTGGGTGACAGCAAAGACGCCGAGAAATTTGAACAGAGAGGCGCTGATGCCGCCCAGGGGATCGGGAAAGGCCAGGGCCAGCTGCAGGGCAGTGGTGCCGTAGGTCGCCAGATCGGCGAGGCTGGCGGCAGCAAAGACCGTCAAACTGAGGGGGAGGGCCAGCTTTTTGCCGAGACGATAGGTGCCGTAACCGACCAGCGGCCCGACCACGCCCAGCGAGAAGATATTGGCGCCGAGGGTGGTTAATCCGCCGTGCGCGAGGAGGATGGCCTGAAAGAGGAGGACAATCGCCGCGATTGGTGCCATCGCCAACGGTCCGAAGAGGATGGCGCCGAGGCCGGTGCCGGTCGGATGCGAAGAGCTGCCGGTGAGGGAAGGGAGCTTCAGGGCCGAGAGGATAAAGGTGAAAGCGGCCGCGACACCGATGAGCATCTTGAGTTCAGGCTGTTTTTTGACGGCTTTGTTGATCGAGCGCAAGCCGACGCCGACGCAGACAACAGCGACCGCGCCCCAGGTGACAGCGTGCGTCGCCGGCAGGAACCCTTCCATGATATGCATCGTTAGTCCCTCCCGGAGAAAGGAGCGTGCTCAGGAGTGGTGTCGGTCAAGGACGATGTCGGGGGAGATAGAGCAAAGAAAAGGGGCAGCTGTGGCATGGATGGAGACCTCCCGCGAAGTATGCGAATGGGGCGGTATTCCGGCTCTGGGCGACCTACTTGCCCACCTTCCCAGGAGTTGTCCCAGTGGTGATTCCCGAAGTTGAGCGTCCGGGCGGGCTTTCGTTCCCATTACGGCTGCGGGGCAGCGGGAGTCTTGCACTCCTCTTCCACGCGTCCATTCGTTTGATTGTGTGAAGCTTTATAGCAATCGTGCACCTTGGCTGTCAAGGGTGATGCGGCGTTTAACCTTTACATCGACCGCTGCAGTTGCAGCTGCACGCCAGTCCGCGGGCTTTGGCAAAAGCTTCCCGCCCTTCCCGCCAGGCCAGCCAGGCGATCAGTAGCGCACCGATGGCATCGAGGCTGCCGATGCCGGTCAGTTCATAGCCGAGACTGGACAGGAGGAGAACGAGCGAGAGATACAGGCAGGCCTTGGAGCAAGCTGCGTCAGCTAAAATCGCCGGCGATGACAGGGCCAGTCCGACCTTGGTCTTCTGCCTAATCAGATACCACATGAACGAGATCGAGCCGAGGGAGATGACAATTCCCCAGAAGGTCGTCTCCGGCTGGTGCTGCTGGTAAAGGCTGGCTCCGGCCGTGGCGATCAGGCCGACGGTGAGGAGATAAAAGGCACTGCCGGTGATGCGCAGGGCCCGTTGCTCAAAGGCATCCAGCGGCTGCCCGGCATGGGCACGGAAGCGGTGCAGCATGTGCCAGACGCCGATTGCGGAGATGACTTCGATAAAGGAGTCGACGCCGAAACCGAAGAGGGCCAGGGTTTCATCGGCGGCGCCGAGCCAGACCGAGAGCAGTCCCTCGCCGAGGTTATAAATGATGGTGAAGACGGCTAACCAGGTGGCGCGGGTGTACAGGGCGACGAGTTGCCGGGTCGGTTCGATCTGTGGCTGCATCAGGTCTTTTTTTCTCTCAGGGGTGAGCTATTTCGCGCGCAGGTCCTGGATGATCCGGTAAGCCAGCAGCACAAATGGCCATGCATGCCAGAACAGGTCAAAGATATCGATAGGCTTTTTAAGCGTCCCGGCCATGAGCATTTTCATCTTCTCGACGATATGCGGCAGAGGATAAAACGGGGCAAAGCCAAGGAGCAATACTAACGGGATGAGGATTTGATATTCAAGAAGATTTTTCATCAGTTCTCTCTCTGGCGTTCTCCTGCAGCATGTTTAATGGAGAGACGAGTTCTGTCGTTACCAGAGACAGCACACTGCTTCTTGGTAGGTTGGCATAGGGAGATAGATGGAGAAGTGCGGGGCGAGGATGCCGACGATCGTCGGTCCCCAAAAGACCCCGGCGAGGATCTCGCCGAGGTCCATCGGTTGATTGAAGCATTTGGCTATCTCAGTAAAGAGGCGGGCCGTGGCAAGGAGCAGCCCCAGAGCAAGGAAGAGGACTGCGATTTCTTGCGAAGTAGGCGACGCCATGGCAAGTGTATATTCCTGGAAATGCTCATCCGGGGTTTAAGTCGATCATCAGCTCTTGGGCTTTCCCCCGGCGCGTTCTTTGGCTTTCTTCGCTTCATCAGAGGCGGGATAAGTGTCGATCAGCTTTTTCAGCAGGGCCGTTGCTTTTCTACCTTCGCCCAGGGACTCAAACGCCAACGCCTGCTTGTAAAGGGAGGCACTCGCCTTGGAGTGAGCCGGATATTTTTCAATGACATCCTGAAACTGGACGATGGCATTTTCAAAGTTCTTTTCCGAATAGTAAGACTCGCCGATCCAGTAATAAGCATTGGGGACGAGTTCGCTCTGCGGCCGGGCTTTGATAAATTCCTCAAGCGTTGCCCGCCCCTTGCTGCCATCCCCTTTGTTGAGGATGAGATCCCGGCCCTGTTCGTAAAGGTTTTCTGCGGCTACAGCCGGTTCCGTAACTTTGGCCGACTGGAGAGTGCGGAGCTCAAGAAGATCTTTTTCCACTTTCAGCAGGCGACCGTCCATATTGCCGAGGCGCAGCCCTGCATCCTTTTGCGTCAAGAGCAAGTTCTCCTGCTCTTCACGCCGGCGGGCCGTGGCATCGTCAATGAGACCGCGCACTGTTTGCAGTTCGACCCGCAGGGCATCCTGACTGGCCTGTAAATCGGCCTGGCGCCGGGCCATGCCCTCGACCTGGCGTTCGATCGATTCGCGATTTTGTCCCTGGCGGTCTACCCCCTGCTCCAGAGAGTTAAGGCGACTCTTCAGGGAAAGGATATCCTGATCGACGCGCAACTCCCGCTCCATCGGCACGCAGCCGCCAGCCAGTAGTGCGATGGTTCCTATCGCCGTTATTAACGCTTTGTTCTTCATCGTCATCCTGTGATTCTACGGTTAAGGGAGGAGAACAAATTCGACGCGACGGTTCTTCATCCAGGCGCTCTCACCATAGCCGGGATCGAGGGGCTTCTCTTCGCCATAGGAGACCGTCTCCATGCGGCCGGCATCGATGCCGAGCTGGAGGAGATAAGCCTGGACAGCTTCAGCCCGCCGTTCGCCGAGGGCGATGTTGTATTGGTCTGAACCGCGCTCGTCGCAATGGCCGGCGAGTTGAAATCGCACCTTGCCCGCCCCTTTGAGAATCGCGGCATTGGCGGCGATGATCTCCCTTGCTTCATCACTGAGCAGGTGTTGGTCATAAGAAAAGGGCACGATCTGCAAGCCGGCCAAAAAGGGTTTCTCTTGTGAGGTCCATGTTTCCGACCGCACCGTTGATTGCGGCGCCGCCATGATCGTCTCTTCGCGGATCTGGCCCTGCTCGCCGCGCAGCGGGTCGCTCGCCGCCGTACTGGAAGTGCTTTGTTGCAAAGAGGGATCGCTGGTCGAGCTGGTTGCAGCTTTCATGGCACAGCCAAAGGTCATGGACAGGGAAGAAGCCATTATCAGGGTCAAGAGTAAACGGGGCATGACAGGTTCCTTTCTTCTGCAGTTGGGGTGAGTAAGGGGAGAAGCTGTGGGACTATAACAGGTGAATGAAAAAAAATCACCTTACCAGCGCTTGCTCCAGACGGCATGGGCGGCCTCCAGCCCCGGCGGCGAGATTCGGCGCGGGGCGCTGCCGTCGGCGCGCATTGCCCAGATTCCCTTGCCGCCGCTGTCCGAGGAGTAAAGCAGGAAGCGCCCATCCGGACTCCAGCGCGGGTGTTCCTTGTTGCCGCCGGCGGTGGTCAGACGGCGTTCGTTACTGCCGTCAGGGCGGATGGTATAAATCTCGAAGCGGCCTTCTTCGAGACGGGCAAAGGCGATCTCTTCGCCATCCGGGCTCCAGGCCGGGGAGGTGTCGTATTTGCCGTTATAAGCCAACCGTCGGGTGGCGCCGCTGTTCAGATCGAGAATAAAGAGCTGCGGCGAGCCGAGGCGATCGGAGGTGAAGACGATCTGGTTGCCGTCCGGCGACCAGGTCGGATCGATGTCGATCCCCCAGTTGTTGGTCAAGCGTTTGCGAATGCTGCCGTCGCTGCCGAGCAGGTAAAGTTCGGAGTTGCCTTCAAAGGAGAGGGAGGCGACGAGCGATTTGCCGTCAGGATGGAAGCGGGCGCCGATATTGACCCCTTTGCGGCTGGAGAGCTTGACCTCGCTGCCGCTGTAGATCTCTTTGCGGTAAAGTTCCGGCCGTCCGGTGCGATAAGAGGTAAAGACGACCTCGCGACTGGTGGGGGAGATATCCGGATTGAGGACCAGCGAGCGATGGGCGGTGAGGGGGAGGAGATTGCGCCCGTCGGTCTCCATCATGTACAGCTCTTTTTCGCCCCCCTTCTTGCCGACAAAGAGGATCCGTCCGGCAAAAGCCCCCTCGTCGCCGCCGAGGACCTTGAGGATCTGATCAGCAAAGGCGTGCGCCATCTGTCGTTCGTCGCCGGGCTTGCCGCGATAGCGGCGGCCATCCAGGAGGCTTCCGGAAGGGACGTCATAAAGGCGAGCATCAAAGACCAGTTCATTGCCGCTGAGGCTGTAGGAACTCTTGACCAATGCGTCGACCGCCAGAATCCGCCACTGCGCGAAATCGACGTCGGCGCTCGACAATCCCGGTCTGGTCGCGTCACTCAGGAAGGAGCGGGGATCGGCGAGGGTGAAGATGCCGCTCATCAGCAGATCGTTGTGCAGCGTTTCGCCGAAAGCGCTGCCAATGGCCGTGGCTGTCGTCCCTGGCTGGGGCAGAGAGGGAGCGATGGCAAGGGGGATCGTTTGTTGCCCCGGTCCGCTGATGACGATAGCGGCGGTCGCGGGGGTGAGGGGGCTGCCCAATAAAATGAGAGTGAAGAGGAGGCCGGTGATTCGTTTCATAGGGTTATTGCCCTTGCAGGTCATCGAGGTTAAAGAGGAACGTGGCTTTGTATTTACGGAGTGACGGCAGTGGTTCTAGGGCGAGAAGAGCTCTTTTCAGCGAATCGTCAAAACGTGCATCCGTTGAATGGCGGATAAAACGGTAATTACTCAGCTTCCCCGTAGCATCGAATTCGACTTCGACCTCTGCGCTCAGATCTTTCTTTTTCCGGTCCGGCCAGGTCCACTTATCCTTGACCGCTCTTTGTAGCCAGTCGTCGTTGGCGCTCCCGGCTTCGTCACCGGTTCCGCTCGCACTCCCGACAGCTGCCGCTGCTGGCGGAGTCGCCGTTGTCTTTTGCTTCATGGCGGCAATGGCGGCCTGTATCTCCCTTTGTTCGTCCTGAGCCGCTTTGCGTTGTTTCATTTTAGCAATGTCCGCCGCAATGTCGACATCATCCTTCACCACGGCGGTTTTTTTCGCCTCTTTTCCTTTAACGACCACCGGCGCCTTCGCTGTCCTGGTAGGAGTTACGGTCAGTTGTGGAATGGTTGCCGTCGGGGTGGCGGTCTTGACGGTCGCCCCGGCGCTGCCGCGTTGCGGGTTGACCACCGGCGGGGCCATGACCAGGTCGACGTAGAGCGTCGGCGGGCGGCGCTTGCTGGTGGTGGAGGGGGTGTAAAGGAAGAAGGCGGCAACGATGATGTGGCTGAGCAGGGAGAAGCCGATGATCGCGAGAAAAAAATTATTTTCGCGCTGACTCCTGCGGTCGGCAACTTGGCGAAGGGTAGCATTACCGCGGCGATAGCGGCCAGTCGTCACTTCGATGGGTCCTCCTGCTGTAACACCATCCCGACCTTCTCAATGCCGGCGGCGCGAATTGACGCCATGGCTTTAGCGACCTGCTCGTAGGGGACCTTGCCGTCGGCGGCGAGCAGAACCTGCCGCTCTTTGTTCCCCGACGTTGCCTGGAGCAGGACCGCGCCGAGTTTGTCAACCGAGGCGACCCGCGTCTTACCGATACTGATCTCACCGGCGGCACCGATCGTGACGGTCAAGGGTTCATCCTTGACGCTCATCGTCGGCGCGTCCTTGACCTGCGGCAGGTTGACATCGAGCCCTTTATCCATCATCGGCGCAGTGACCATAAAGATCACCAGCAGCACGAGCATGACGTCGACAAAGGGGGTGACGTTAATCTGCGAAAGGGCGGTGCGCCGCTGGCGACCGCCCGGTTGCGAACTCTCCATTATTCATCTCCGCGCTTGGCGCGCTGTACGATATTGAGGAATTCCTGGCTGAAATTATCCATCTCGCCGCAAAGGAGGTTGACCTTGTTGATAAAATGGTTGTAGCCGATGACCGCCGGGATGGCCGCCACCAGGCCGATGGCGGTGGCAACCAGGGCTTCCGAGATCCCCGGTGCCACACTCGCCAGCGAGGCATTGCCGGTGAGGCCGATAACGTGAAAGGCCCCCATGATCCCCCAGACGGTGCCGAAGAGGCCGATAAAGGGGGCAGAGGAACCGGTGGTGGCGAGGAAGTTCAGATACTTTTCAAGGCGATGTGTCTCTTGAGTGGTGGCCCGGCGCAGGGCGCGCTCGACATTGTCACCGAGCCAAGCGGCAGCTTCCGTACTTTCGTTTTGGTGCTTGCGTACCTTCATCATCTCCTGATAACCCTCGCGATACAGGTTTGCCAGGGGGGAGCGGGGAAAGGCATCGAGATTTTTGGCAACGGCATCGAAGCTCTTGAGCTTCCAGAAATCATCGAGAAAGGCTGCTGATTGCTTCATTGCCTGGCGGATCATCACCCCTTTGTAAAAGATGATCGCCCACGACACCACCGAAAAATAGAGCAAAACCAGCAGGACCAGTTGAACCACCAGGCCGGCATTTGAAATTAATTCCACGCTTGTCACCTCCGAAGATTTGAATGGGCGGATTATCCCTAGAAAAGAGTTGCAAGTCAACGTCACATCGCGCAAATCGTTGCTGTGGCTTGTCGCAAAATGCCTTCCTGTGTTAGCTTCTTGAAAATTAATCACGAACGGATTGTGACCATGAGTCAAGGATTAGGCCTCCTCTCCGGAGGATTGGACAGTACCCTCGCCGCTGCCCTGCTGCTGCGGCAGGGTGTTGAAGTGACCTGCATCTCTTTTGTGACCCCCTTCTTCGGCGCTGCCAAGGCAAAAAAAGCCGCTGCCGCCCTCGGGATCCCGTTGATTATCAAAGAGATCAGCGAAGAGCACCTGCAGATGGTGAAAAATCCCCGCTACGGCTACGGCAGTAACATGAACCCCTGCATCGACTGTCACGCCATGATGTTCCGCCTCGCTGGTGAAATCATGGAGCAGCAGGGCTTTGACTTTATCTTCTCCGGCGAAGTCATGGGGCAGCGGCCGATGAGTCAGAATCGCAGCGCCATGCAAGCCGTTGCCAAGCATTCCGGTTATGCGCAAAAAATTCTCCGCCCCCTCTCGGCGCAGGTCCTGCCGATCACCGCCATGGAAGAGGCGGGACTGGTCGATCGCGCCCGTCTCCTCGATATCCAGGGGCGCACGCGGCGTCGTCAGAAAGAGTACGCTGCCGCCTGGGGGATCAAGGATTATCCCGCTTCCGGTGGCGGCTGTCTCCTCACCGAGGAGCGTTTCAGCGACAAACTCCGCGATCTCTTTGCCCACCAACCCGATGCTGATGTCCGCAGTGTTGAGCTCTTGAAGATCGGCCGGCAGTTTCGTCTCTCCCCTAACACCAAGCTCCTCGTTGGCCGCAACGAGTCGGATAACGAGCAGCTTTTTGCTTTGGCCGGTCCGGACGATTATCTCCTGAAAGTGCCGGATGTGGCCGGACCCTGTGGCCTGCTGGTCGGCAATCCCGATGCGGCAGATCTCGATTTTGCCTGCGGCATTGTCGCCTCTTATGGCAAGTTACAGGATGAGGCGTCTGTCGAGGTGCGGGTGAAACGCGGCGCCGAGGAGCAGCTGCGTGCCGTGCCGCCGACGCCGCGTAGCGAGAGTGCGGCGTTGATTATTTAACCGCGTGCTTTTCCACGCGTGACAAAAATTATTTTTCGTGCATAATCGCCTGGTGTCGGGAAATTCCTTCCCGACCTTCAGCAATGGAAGTAAGGAGGGGGCATGCTGTCACGTCTATTCATCGGGTTTATTCTGCTTATCACCACCCTGCCCGCCGGAAGTTTTGCGGCGTCCGATTGCCCTCTTCTCGACACCTCTACCGCCAAGACTCAGCTCGAAACCCTCAGCGCCGAAGTCCTTTATCACAATCGCCTTTATTATCAGGAGCTCCGTCCGGTCCTCAGCGATGCCGAGTATGACCGCCTTTATGCCCGATTGGTAAGGCTGGAAGCCTGCTTCCCCTTGCTGGTCAGCGTCGATTCGCCGACGCGGCGGGTCGGGGCCGAAGGGGTCGATCCGAAGTTGACGCTTGCCCATGCGCAGCCGATGCTCAGTTTGACTTCCAGCGCCGATGAGACGGCGGTGGCGGCGTTGTTGCAGCGGGTGAAAAAGGTCACGGAGGGGAAAGTTCTGTACCTGGTTCAGCCCAAGTTTGACGGCCTGCCGGTGGAGCTCCTTTATCTGCAGGGGAAGTTAGTGGCAGCGGCAACGCGCGGCGATGGCCTGCGCGGCGAAGATGTCACCGCCCAGGCCCGGAAGCTCGACGCACTTCCGCAAAAGCTGCGCGGCAACTACCCGCCCCGATTGCTGCTGCGCGGAGAGATTTACGCCCGCAAAGAGCGGCAAGAGAACGCGCCGCAGACAGCCGCTGCCACAGCTTATGCGACGTTGCGGCATCAGGCGGTCGCCACTTTACGCTCTCAGGACGCCACTCCAAAAGCCCTCGCAGCTCTGGCTTTCTTCCCCTTTATGCAGCTCAGCGTCGCTGATTCTGTCCTCTCCGATCGCGACAGCCTCCGCGCTCTCAAGGAGTGGGGTTTCGCCGATCCCCTGCCGCAGAGCTGGAGTGCCACTTCTCTGGCGGAGATCCGCGAACTCTTTGCCACTGCTTTGGCGCAACGGAGTCAATGGCCCTTTGCCGCCGACGGGATTGTCGTCAAGGTCGATGATTTGCTTCTACGTCGCACCCTTGGGGACGGCAGCCGGGCGCCGAACTGGGCGGCAGCCTGGAAATTTCCGGCCGCCACCGTCCAGACGACCGTCACCGAGATCCTTTGGCAGACTGGCCGCACCGGGCGTCGCACGCCGGTGGCGACTCTGGCGCGGCGCGAGCTTGCGGGCATCCAGATCGAGCACGTCACTCTCCATAATGCCGCCGAGCTGGAGCGGCTCGATCTCATCGCCGGTGATGAAGTCCTCGTCGCCCTCAGTGGTGATGTCATCCCGCAGATTGTCGCCGTGACCCGGCGGATTCCCCGGCGTGCCGTCCTTGCGCCGGCGGCGCCGGTCGTGGTCAGTCCGCATGCTTGCTATCGCTCCGGCGTTGACTGTTCGGCGCAATTTCTCAGCCGGGCGCTCCATTTCACCTCCCCTGCCGGACTGAATATCGCCGGACTCGGGCGCGGTCGCCTGCAAGCGCTGACCGCGGCCGGATTGGTGCCGGATCTCCCCTCCCTGCTCACCCTCAAGGAAGAAGAGATCGCTGCCGTCGATGGTTTCGGTGCCAAAACGGCGGCCAGGATCGCTGCGGCGCTACAAAGCGCCCGGCATCCGCAACCGTGGCGATTGCTGGCGGCGCTCGGGGTTGAGAGTATCGGTCCGAAAACGCTGGCACGGCTGCAAAAGCATTATGCCACCCTCGGCGCCATAACGACCGCCACTGCTCCGGAGCTTGCCAGTGTCATCGGCGACCGCTCCGGAGCCGCCCTGTCCAGCTTTCTTGCCAGCCCGGCCGCCAGGCCACAGCTGGCCGCTTTCTATCGCCTCGGACTCCTCGGGGATGATGAGCTGCTCAAGGATTGGCTGGAACAACGAACGGGTGTTGGAGCGAGCTCCGGCTCGCGATAGTTTTCGCTATCAGGAGGCCTGAAACATCAGCGATGGTCCCGGCAGAAGATTCGATGGCGTTGCTGCGCGAAGTTTATGAGTTGTTCCTTGAATCGAACAGAACATTGATGCGTAATCATTTAATGGAAATTGCACATGCGTTTCTATGGCGTATTGAAAATTAGACTATTGAATATTTGAGATAACTCTGTATCCTTATGAACGGTTGATGAATTTAAAAAAGGAGAAACTAAAAATGGCGACTTTATTGGAGATGGCAAAAGATATTGTTATTGCCCATGCGACCACGACACCGATGTCAAAGGAAGATCTGCTGAAAGAGATTCAGGACGTTTATGCTGCACTCTCGGCGCTCGAAAAGGGTGTTGATATTGTTGCCGAGGCGGAAGTTGTTGCAGAAGAGGTCAAACCGGCGATCTCTGCCAAGAAGTCAATCGGAAAAAATGCGATTACTTGTATCATCTGCGGCGAAAGCATGAAGACATTGTCGCGCCATCTCATGGCCAAGCACAATATGGCGGCCAAGGATTATCGCAAAGAGTTCGGCATCCCCCGCACTCAGGCTCTGGCCGCCAAGTCTTATTCAGAAACACGCAAGAAGATGGCGATAGAGAGCGGTCTCGGCGAAAAACTCGCGGCCGCCCGGATCGCTACAGCCGAAAAGAAAAATGGCGCAGGCAAAGAGAAGAAAACCCCGGTTGTCAGCAAAGAGAAGAAAGCAGCTGTGAGCAAGGCGAAAAAGAAGGCGTAAGTTCCTCTGACCACCATGAAATAGTCAGGCCTGGCCGTTCGGTCAGGCCTTTTTTATCCGGTAATTCGATTGTAAATCCCCCCTGTTTTGGTTAGAATTCATCCCCTCACGGTTCATTGTTCTTTTGGTAGGGGCGGGTCTTGTGCCCGCCCTGTCAGTCAAAGGCGGGCGACCACAAGGGGTCGCCCCCACTATTTTCGTCCAGGAGTCTCCGTCATGGCGATCAAGCCGATCCGTTTTGAAAACGATACTCTCCTCCTCATCGATCAGCGTCTCCTCCCCAACCAGGAGGTTTGGCTCAGTTATAAAGATGCCGAAAGTGTTGCTGAGGCGATTCGCAGCATGGTGGTGCGCGGCGCCCCGGCGATCGGGGTGACGGCGGCTTACGGCGCCGCCTTTGGTGCGGATGCCATTTATGCCGGCGACTTCATCGAATTTTTCGAAGAGTTTAGCGATGTCTGCGATCTCCTCGCCGCGACCCGGCCGACGGCGGTCAACCTTTGCTGGGCGCTGGAGCGGATGAAAGCTTGCGCCCGCGCCCATGCGGATTTGCCGGGGAGCGAGCTTAAGGCCGCGCTCTTTGCCGAAGCGCACGCCATTGCCGCCGAGGATGAAATTCTCAACCGGGCGATGGGGGCACACGGTCAGGTGTTGATCCCGGACGGCGCTCGCATCCTCACCCATTGCAATGCCGGCGCCCTGGCGACCGGTGGTTTCGGCACTGCCCTCGGCGTCATTCGTGCCGCCGTGGAGGCGGGGAAATCGGTCAGCGTGATCGCCGACGAAACTCGCCCCTGGCTGCAAGGGGCACGTTTGACGGCGTGGGAGTTGATGCAGGATGGCATCCCGGTGACGCTGATCTGCGACAATATGGCCGGCTATCTGATGAGCAAGGGGGAGATCGACTGCGTTATCGTCGGCGCCGACCGCATCGCCGCCAATGGCGATACCGCTAACAAGATCGGCACCTACAGTGTCGCCATTCTTGCCAAAGAACATGACATCCCCTTTTACGTCGCCGCCCCCCTCTCGACCATCGATCGCAGCCTCAGTGACGGTAGTCTTATCCCCATCGAGGAGCGCAGTCCTGGCGAAGTCACCCACTGTGGCGGCCACCCGATTGCCCCGGCCGGAGTCGCGGTGCGCAATCCCGCCTTCGACGTCACCCCTGCCCGTTACATCAGTGCGATTATCAGCGAACGCGGCGTTGCCACTGCCGACTTTCAAACCTCACTGGCGGGACTCTTTTCGCGATGATGGGGCCCGAGCAACTTCTCGAGCGGCTCGCTGATTTGAAGGGGGTCAGTGGCCGTGATGGCTGGCTCTCGCTCGCGGCCGATCTCGGCCTGGTCGAGATCGCCAAGAGCGCTACCAACTTGCAGGAACTGCACGAACGACTGGCGTCGGAGCCGCTCCTCGCCGCCCTGATTGGCGACGCCCTGACTGCGGCCGATCCGGATCAGGCGCTCAACGGCCTCGAACGTTTTTGCGACAGCCAACCGGAGGAACTCCGCCACCTCATCCTCACGGCGCCGCTGCGGCGGCAGCAACTCGTCACTATCCTTGGCGCTTCCCCGTTTCTCACCACCATTCTTTGTCGTGATGAAGAGTTCCCCCGCCGCCTCTTGATCGACGGTAAGATCGATTGTATCAAGAGCGAAGAGGAGATGTGCGGCGAGTTGCGGGGTCTCATCCCCGACGCTGCCGATTTTGTGACGCTGCAAAAAGGACTGCGGCGCTACAAATGCCGGGAAATTCTGCGCATTGCCGGGCGTGATCTCTGCGGTCTCGACGATCTTTCCCGCACCACCTATGCCCTCTCCGCGCTGGCCGGCGCCTCATTGCAGCGTGCCTGCGAAATCTGCGGCAGTTTGCTGCAGGGGGAATATGGTGTTCCTTTGCTCGAATCCCTCACCGGCGATAATCCGGTGGAAGCAGAGTTTACCGTCCTGGGGATGGGAAAGTTCGGCGGCTTTGAGCTGAACTTCTCCTCCGATATTGATCTCATCTATTTCTATACCAGCGAGAAGGGGATGACGGCCGGCGTACCGACGGCGTCGGGGGGAGTGCGCAACCAGCTTCACCTGCATCAGTACTTTTCCAGGCTCGCCGATCTGGTCAGCAAGGCGGTCGGGCAGGCGACGGAGGACGGTTTTGTCTTCCGTGTCGATCTGCGTCTGCGTCCGGAAGGGAACAGCGGCGAGATGGCGACGCCGTTGCGCAGTGCGGAAATTTATTACGAGCACTGGGGGCAGAGCTGGGAACGGGCAGCGATGATCAAAGCGCGGCCGGTGGCCGGGTCCATTCCCCTCGGAGAAAAGCTTCTCAAGAGTCTGGAACCATTCATCTTTCGCCGCTATCTCGATTACGGCATGGTCGAGGATATCAAGGGGATGAAGCAGAAGATCGACCACAACCTCACCCGCGAGCGGGAAGGGGAGCGCAACCTCAAGCTCGGTCGCGGCGGCATTCGTGAGATCGAATTCTTCATTCAGGCGCTGCAGCTGATTTATGCCGGCAAGCAGCCGGAACTGCGGGAAAAGGGTTCGATGGCAGCGCTATGCAAGCTCGTCGAAGCCGGTCTGGTGCGGGAGGAGGAAGCGACGCTGCTGCGCGAGGCGTATACCTTTTTGCGCACCGTCGAACATCGCATCCAGGTCGTCCAGGAACGTCAGACCCACAACCTGCCGGGAAGTGACGCCGAGCTGTTGGTCCTGGCGCGGCGCAGCGGTTTTTCCACGCTGGCAGAATTCTCCGCCACTCTGGAGCGACATCGCCAGGGGGTTCACACCATCTTCCACGATCTCTTTTACAGCGGCGAAGAGACGATCCGCGACGAGATCCGGCCCGAGATCCTTTGGCTCTTCGATCCGGCCGCTGATGCCGATCTGGTCATGGATTTTCTCGAAGAGCAGGGCTTCAAGAATCCGAGCGGCGCTTATGAAAGTCTCCTCGCCCTGCGCGACGGGCCGAAGAATGCACCGCTGACCGAACGGGCGCGGCGCCATTTCGAGCGGATCGCCCCGCTGCTCATGCAGGAAGTTTTGGCGGCGCCGGAGCCGGAGATGGCGCTGCGCAATCTTGAGCGTTTTCTCGGCGCTCTACGCGCCCGGGCGACCTTTTACGCCCTGCTGGCAGAGAACCGGACGATTATCACCCTCCTCGTCTCCCTCTTTGCCACCAGCCAGTTTCTGTCGCGGATTTTTATTCAGCATCCCGAGATTCTTGATGCTCTGGTCAGCAGTTCCTACAGTGTCACCTTCAAGGAGCGGGAGACTATGGCGGCCGAGTTGGTGGCGCAACTCGCCCTCCACCCCGATTATGAAGATCAACTCGGCATTCTGCGGCGTTTCCACAAGGAAGAGACGCTGCGTATTGGTTTGAACGATATCCACGGCAATACCCGGCTGGAGGAGAGCACTCTGCAGCTCTCGGCTCTGGCCGATGTCTGTCTCTGTGCGGCGGTGGAGATGGCGCGCCGCGAACTCCTCCCCCGTTACGGCCTCCCCTGGGTCGCGGATGACAACGGGCCGGAGCGGCCCGCCGGTTTTGCCATTGTCGGCATGGGCAAACTCGGCGGGATGGAGCTCAACTACCACTCCGACCTCGATATCATCTTTATCCATGAAGGGAGCGGCGAGACCAAACCGGCCCCGGGGTGTGATCCCGAGCGTTTTCGGCCGCAGACCAATCAGGAATACTTCTCCCGGCTGGCGCAGCGGATTATCTCGGTGCTGACCCTGAAGACGCCGGAAGGCTCCCTGTACGAGATTGATACCCGTTTGCGCCCTTCCGGGAATCAGGGGCCGCTAGTCACCAGTCTCGCCGCGTATCGCGAGTATCATCAGACCACAGCGCAACCCTGGGAGCGGCAGGCTTTGATCAAGGCGCGGGTTGTCTGCGGCCCGGCGGAGTTGACAAAAAAGATTGACGAACTCAATCGCCAGATCGTTTATGGCCGGGAGCTGCCGGAGAATCTGGCGGGAGAGATTCGGCGTTTGCGGGAACGGATGGAGAGCGAGATTGCCAAAGAAGGGGTCGATCACTTTAACATCAAGACCGGCCGCGGCGGCATGGTCGATGTCGAGTTTATTGTCCAGTATCTGCAACTGCGCCATGGCGCTGCGTATGCCGAACTCCAGGGGCACAATACTCTGGCGGCGTTGCATGTTTTGCAGCAGACCGGTCTCCTCGCTGCCGCTGACTTTGCCACGCTGCTGCAGGGGTATGAATTTCTTCGCCGCCTCGAAAACAAGTTGCGGCTGATCCATGACGAATCGATCAGCGCCCTGTCCGGAGAGCCGGCTTATCTGCGCAAACTGGCGCAGCGTCTCGGTTATCCGGATCGCCCGCAGCGTGCCGACGAAATTTTTCTGGCCGAGTACCGGCAGATGACGACGGGGATTCGGGCGGTCTTTGAGCAGGTCTTTGCGGCTTCGTAGAGGCGGTTCACGAACCGCCTCTACAGCTGCTGGCGCAACTCCGGGGAGAGATCAAACTGGTTGATGCCGACTTCAAAGGCCCAGCGCGGCAGTTGCTGGCGGATGCTGGAGAAGACGGTAAGGGTAATGGTGCCCCGCAGCAGGGCTTTATCTTCGCTGGAGATCCGCTCGAAGAGGATCCCGGCATCATAACGGTTGTCGCGGTCGGGGAAGGTGTTGATATAAATGATCTTCGCCGTCAGCTGCAGGGTACGTTGCGCTAGCGGCAGGACGATGGGGAAGAGCTCGCCGCTGGCGAGTTCCCGGGGCAAGGAGAGACGTGCGCCGGCCGGGGAGAGGTTGGTGAGGCGGCCCGGCTGTTCCTGTCCGCGAATCTCCATGCCGATCGGCAGATCGACTGACAGGCGCAGGTGATGACGGGGAGGGAGGTGGTAATGTTTTTCGAGAACCCGCCAGAGCTGTTCGATGGCGATCGGCCGATTGACCTGATCGCTGTCGAAGTAAGCCGAGTTGATCAGATCGATCCGCTTGCGGTGCGCGGCGCAGTGTGAGCAATTTTCTTCGGCGAGCAGAAGTTCATCCGGATGCTCCGGGCAGGTCGGGTTGACACAGAAGCCCCATTCCCGCAGCAGCGCCGTTAAAAAGAGGCTGAGCCCTTCGTTCTGGATGCAGAGGGAGATCTTCTTCTCACTGCCACGGTTAATCTTCATAACTTCTCCTCAGCGCTGTTCTTTGGATCGGAGAAATCCCAGAGATCGCGGTCTTGCAGGTGACGGGGCTGGACATTGCCGAGGGCGCCGATCAGGCTGCTGCGGATATCGGGAATCTCTTTGGAAAGGTCCCGGATCATCCTCTTCATCCTTTGCCGTTTGAGGTCGTTGCAACTCGCGACCGGGCAGGCGCAAGAAACGATCGGGAAGGAGTTCTCCCGGCTAAGGGCGATCAGCTTTGCCTCTTCGATATAAACAAAGGGGCGAATGACCGTCTGTTGGCCGTTGTCAGCCAATAGTTTCGGACTCATCGCCGCGAGCCGGCCGATGTAAAACTGGTTGAGGAGGAGGGTCTCGATAAAGTCGTCAAGATGATGGCCGAGGGCAATCTTGTTGCAGCCGAGGCGCTGGGCAACATCGTAGAGGGCGCCGCGGCGCAGGCGGGCGCAAAAAGCGCAGTACGACGTGCCGGGGCGACGCTTCTCTTCGATGATGCGGTAGCATTCGGTCGGTTCCATGTGATAAGTGAAGCCGTGCTGCTGCAGGTGATTTTCGATGATATCAGTACGATAACCGGGGTAATCGGAATCGATGTTGACGGCGATTAGTTCGTAATGAATCGGGGCGCGCCGGCGCAGGGTATCGAGGGTGTGGAGGAGGGCATAAGAATCTTTCCCTCCGGAAACGCCGATAGCAATCCGGTCGCCGGCTTCAATCAGGGAAAAATCGCCGACTGCCTTGCCGGCTAATTTGCGTACTTTATGGAAGAGTTTTGATTCGAGCAAGGGGCCGCCTGAGGGATTAGTGGATTAATTTCGTCATGAATTTACGAAATTTTTCAAAAAAAAGCAATCCGCATGCAGCAATACCGGAGAGATAAATGCTCCCTTACGCTTTTGACCTACGTAAATTCATCGAACAGCTGATTCGGAATGGCGAGCTGCACACGATTGCTGTCCCGGTGGCTCTGACTCTGGAGATTGCCCGGATCACCGACCGGGTGAGTAAAGCGCACGGTCCCGCCCTCTGTTTCAGCGCCCCGCAACCGACCGCTTTGCCGATTCTGACCAACCTTTTCGGCAGTCCGCGTCGCGCCGCCTGGGCGCTGGGGGCGGAAGAGGAAGATCTTTCGCTGCTGATCGAGCGCTTGACGTCGCTGCTGCAAGGGGAAAGCGGCGGCGCGGCGCAGCGTCTGGCGAGCCTTTGCCGCGGAATCAAGTCAACCCTGGTCCCCCCCTGCTGGCAGGAGGTGGCCGGAGAGCTGGCGGAACTCCCCTTTCTGCAATCCTGGCCGGAGGATGGCGGCAGCTATCTGACTCTGCCGCTGGTGGTGACCCGTCATCCCGAAAGCGGGGCGCTCAACTGGGGGATCTACCGGGTGCAGCGCAGTTTGGACGACAGTCTCCTGATTCACTGGAAAGAAGGCTCGGGGGCGGGTGCTCATGCCCGCGCCTGGCAGGAACGGGGGGAGCCGATGCCGGTCGCCATCGTCCTTGGCGCACCGCCGGCCCTCCTCTGGGCGGCGGCGGCACCGTTGCCGGCCGGTATTGACGAAGCTGCCTTTGTCGGCCTCCTGGCCGGAGAGGCGTTGCCGCTGTCGTGCTGCACCTCGATTGATCTCCTCGTCCCGGCTGTGGCCGAAGCAGTCCTGGAAGGCTATGTCTCCCCTGACGATGTCGGGTTGGAAGGACCGTTTGGCAACCACAGCGGCAGTTATGCGCCGGCAACCCTGGTGCCGCGCCTGCGCCTTTCGGCCCTGCACCGGCGCCGCGATGGCTGCTTTCCGGCGACCGTCGTCGGTCCGCCGCCGATGGAGGATTGCTATCTGGCGGCCCTCACCCCGCAAATCTTTCTGCCACTGTTGCGCATCGATTACCCTGAAGTCGTCGCTCTGGCCATGCCGCTCGAAGGGATCTTTCATGGCTGCGCCCTGGTCGCGGCCGATCCGGGCGGCGATGGCGCCGCACTCCTGGCCCGCCTGCGCGCCACCGATCTGCTGCGCCGCTCGCGGCTGCTCATCCTCTTTGGACCCGAAGTGGATGTCCATGACTACGCCGCGGCTTTCTGGCGCGCTTTGAATGCTGTCGATCCGCAGCGCGATCTGACGATCCTGTCCGGCATCGGTCTCAACATCGATGCTTCCCGCCCTTTGTCCCAACCGTTATCCCCGGATCCGCAGATCGTGACGCAAGTCGCAGCGCGAGCCGGGGAATACGGGTTGCCGGCCGCCTGGTTTATTGAGTAAAATTGAATAAATTCACTATGACAAAAAAACCATATCAGGTAGACTCTGCGCCATGAGTACTTTAGCCTTTAGTCTGATCCTCTTCTCGGCGCTGATGCATGCCCTGTGGAATCTCCTCGTCAAGCGCAGCCGCGACAAAACCATCTACATCTGGTGGATGTTTGTCGTCTCGGCAACGCTCTTTACCGCGCTCCTTCCTTTCCTCCCCGGTCCCTTCCCCTTGCCGTCGCCGCAGATTGTTGCCCTCGCCGCCAGCGGCGGGCTCTGTTTCGTCCTGTATCATATTGCCAATGGTCAGGCTTATCATCGCGGCGACCTTTCGCTGGTTTACCCACTGTCGCAGACGTCGATGCTGTATGTGCCGGTCTGGGGCGCCCTCCTGCTCGGGGAAAAGATCTCAGGATTGGGCCTGGGCGGCATTGCTTTGGTCGTGATCGGCGTCTGGTGCGTGCAGTTGCGGCGGCTTTCTCTCGATGAAGCCCTCCGCCCTTTGCGCAGCCTCAATGAAGATGCCGTGCGCTATGCCCTCTTCGCCGGCTTTATCTATTCGGTCGGCGCGGTGATCGACAAGACCGGGGTGAGCAATTATTCCCCCCTCTACTTCACCTATCTGTTGGTCATCTTCATGCTGGTCTTCATGACCCTTAATCTTCTCCGGCGCCGCTACCGCGGCCGTATCCTGCCCGAGTGGCAGCACAATCCCCGCTTGATCCTTATCGCCGGTCCGGTGATGATGGGCTCCTTTCTCACCTTCCGTTACGGCCTCCAGCTTGCCCCCTTAAGTTACGCTGTTCCGACCCGGCAGGTGAGTATCCTTATCGGCGTCCTCATCGGCATCCTCTTTCTCAACGAAACCTGCGGCCGCATCCGCCTGCTGGCCGGCTGTACTATTCTTGCCGGGGTGGTTTTGATCCGGTTTGGTTGAGGGGTGGCACTCCCCGCCTATTTGCGCTATCATCCAGCTTCCATGACCTTGAACTGGTAGGGATACCCCTTGTGGGTATCCGCCTTAATCCGGGCACCCACCAGGGGTGCCCCTACCGGAAATTTTTTATCCGTCGGAGCACCATGAAAAACCTCGCCAACTTCCTCTTTGAAGTCGGGATGCTCAAGCGCACGCCGCGCACCGGTTTTCAGTTCCTCGGCTCCGGAGCCGAGTCGGTCGCCGAGCACTCCTTTCGTACTGCCGTCATCGGCTACACTCTGGCACAACTTGACGGCACGGTGGATCCGGCGCGGGTCATGCAGCTTTGCCTCTTTCACGATATCCCCGAGGCGCGCACCGGCGATCTCAACTACGTTAACAAAAAGTATGTGCAGGTCGACGAAGAGCGAGCCGTCGCAGATCTTGCCGCCACCCTCCCTTTTGGCGACGATTATCAAGGTTCAATCGCGGAATTTACCGCCGGGGAGACGCCGGAGTCGTGCCTGGCTCATGATGCCGACCAACTGGAGATGATCCTTGCTCTCAAAGAGTACCGGGATCTTGGCAATCGCAATGCCGAAGAGTGGTATCCCTACTCTCTGAAACGGTTGAAGACCGTGGTGGCCCGCGAGTTGGCCGAAACGATCTGGGTCACCGATTCGAGCCGCTGGTGGTTTGAGGGGGAGGGTGAAGCCTGGTGGGTGAAGGGGAAGCGCTAAAGATATTCGGTTGACTTTTCCCGCGGCATCCTGCTAGCTTACCACCACAATTTACAGCCCTAGGGGAGTGACTGACGTCACTGAGAGTTTCGCAGCCAGCGGGACGACCCTTCGAACCTGATCCGGCTCATACCGGCGTAGGGAAGCGGCGCATCCTCCCGAATGAATCATGCAGACGGTGGAGCCGCGACAAGTCGGCTCCACCGTCTTTTTATTTGTGGTGACTTTATGCAGATCATGGTCAATGAACGCACGATCGAAGTTCCCGCCGGGACGACCCTCTTTGCCCTGCGCGCGCAGTACAAGCCGCAGGCCGATCTCCTCATCGTTAACGGCTTTCCGACGCCCAAGGATCAGCTCCTGGCCGATGGCGACCGGGTGGCGCTGATTCGGCGCGGCGAAGTTCCGGCCCCGGAAGAGATGGAAGCGCTCCTCATGGCACGGCACACGCCGGGGGTGCACGAAAAGATCAAGGGTGGGACGGTCGGCATTGCCGGCTGCGGTGGCCTCGGTTCAGCGGTGGCGGTCGCTCTCGCCCGCATCGGTGTCGGGCGCTTGCTGCTGGCGGATTTCGATCTGGTCGAACCATCGAATCTTAATCGCCAGCAGTTCTTTGTCGATCAGATCGGCATGGCCAAGGTCGATGCCCTCAAGGCGAATCTTCGGCGGATCAATCCCTTTGTCAAGGTCGCTACCTATCATGGCCGCCTTGATCGCGTTAATATTCCGCAGGTCTTTGGCGTGGCTGATCTTCTGGTTGAAGCCTTTGATGCTGCGGATCAGAAAGCGCTGCTGGTCGAGAGCTGGCGGCAGAATTTCCCCGATAAGCCGCTGATTGCCGCTTCGGGTCTCGCCGGTTTCGGCCCGTCTAATACCATCACCACCCGCCGCGTCGGCCGTAATTTCTGGCTGGTCGGCGATGGCGACAGCAGCGCCGGCCCCGGTCAGGGGTTAATGGCGCCGCGCGTCGGTGTCGCTGCCCACCACCAGGCGAATGCGGCCCTGCGCCTCCTTTTGGGCGAAGAGCCCGCGTAGGGGCAGCCGTGCTGTGCCCAATCCCACGCAACCGGGCACGGCACGCCGTGCCCCTACGATAGTTTTTGTAGGTCGTGTTGAGGAACGAAACGCGACAGTTTTTGGGTGTCATCTCATTGACAATGTTGCGTTTCGCGATGGAGCTGCTCAACAGCAACCTACAAAAAAACAAAGGAAGTTCATGACATGCAGCTAAAAATTAACGGTCGCGCCCGCGACGTCACCGCCGGCGATGTTGCCGGCCTGCTCCAGGAGTTGGGGCTCGATGCCAGCCGTGTCGCGATCGAATTGAATCACGCCATTGTCCTGCAAGCCAACTTTGCCCAAACCCCTCTGGCCGCCGGTGACAGCATCGAAATCGTCCACTTCGTCGGCGGCGGGTAGTTCAATCCAAAATATTCGGTCTCACACGGATTTACACGGATGAGACGGATAAAGGACAGATAAATCAAAATGGTGAGCACTTATCGTCAAAAAGGTTTGGGGTGAACGTTTAATCCGTAAAATCCGTACAAATCAGATTTTATCCGTGTGAAATGTTCTTTACAGCTTTATTCCTCCTCAGAAAAGGATCTCCCATGTCCGATCTCATCATTGCCAATCGCACCTTCTCTTCCCGGCTCCTTGTCGGCACCGGAAAATTCTCCTCCAACGCCGCCATGGTCGCGGCCATGGAAGGCTCCGGCTGTGAGATTGTCACTGTTGCCCTGCGCCGCGTCGATGTCGACGATCCCCAGGACAGCTTGTTGTCCCACATCGACCGGCAGAAGTATCTCCTCCTCCCCAACACCAGCGGTGCCCGTGATGCTGAAGAAGCGGTACGCCTTGCCCGTTTGGCCCGCGCCGCCGGCTGTGAGCCGTGGATCAAGCTCGAAGTCACCCCCGACCCTTACTATCTCCTCCCCGACCCGATCGAGACCCTGAAGGCGGCGGAGATTCTCGTCAAGGAGGGCTTTATCGTCCTCCCCTACATCAATGCCGATCCGGTCTTGGCCAAGCGTCTGCAGGAGATCGGCACCGCCACGGTGATGCCCCTCGGCGCGCCGATCGGGACGAATCGCGGTCTGCGTACCCGCGAACAGATCGCCATCATCATCGAACAGGCGATCGTCCCGGTCATTGTCGATGCCGGCCTCGGCGCCCCTTCCCATGCGGCTGAGGCGATGGAGCTTGGTGCCGATGCGGTTTTAGTCAACACGGCTCTGGCGGTGGCGCGTGATCCCGGGTTGATGGGACAGGCTTTCCGCAAAGGGGTCGAAGCCGGGCGCGAAGGCTATTTGGCCGGCCTCGGCAGTCAGCGGCATCAGGCCGAAGCGTCGAGCCCGCTCACTGGTTTTTTGCGTAACTAAAATCGGACGGATCCGACCGATCCGACCGATCCGACCGATCGGATGAAAAATGTCTTTTCTCGACGAAATAGCTAAGTACGACCCGGCGCAGATTCGCGCCGAAATTGCCGCCCAGACCGCGGCCGATGTCGAACGCGCCTTGGCGGCGACGCCCCTCCGCCTCGATGGTTTCCTTGCTTTACTGTCGCCGGCCGCAGCGCCGTATCTGGAGACGATGGCGCAGCGCGCGCATCAGCTGACCGTGCAGCGTTTCGGCCGGACGATCCAGATGTACGCCCCCCTTTATCTCTCCAACGAATGCACGAACGGCTGCCTGTACTGCGGTTTCAACGTTCACAACCAGATGCCGCGCAAGACCCTGAGCCTTGATGAGGTTGCTGCTGAGGCGCAGGTGCTGCACGATCGCGGCTTCCGGCATCTTCTGATCGTCACCGGTGAAGCGCCGCAGATCGCTGGACTCGATTATCTCGAAGCGGCGATTCAGCGGATTCGTCCCCTCTTCTCCTCCCTGAGCATCGAGATCTATCCCCTCGATCAAGCCGGCTATGCGCGCCTCATCGCTGCTGGTGTCGACGGTCTCACCTTGTATCAGGAGACTTACGATCGCCCCCTTTACGCGCAGATGCACCCCTCCGGCCGCAAGCGCGATTACGACTGGCGTCTCCTCGGGCCGGAGCGGGCTGCGGCGGCCGGCATCCGCCGCGTCGGGGTCGGGAGTCTCCTCGGTCTCGGCGATTTCCGCGTCGAAGGCTTCTTTACCGCCCTGCACGCCCTTTATCTTGCCCGCCACTACTGGCGTACCCATCTCAGCGTCTCCTTTCCGCGCATGCGCCCGGCGGACGGCGGGTTCCAGCCCTTGGCGCCGGTCTCGGATCGCGATTTTGTTCAGATCCTCTGCGCCCTGCGTCTCCTCATTCCCGACGCCGGGCTGGTCCTCTCCACCCGCGAAAGCGCCACCCTGCGCGACCATCTCCTCCCTCTGGGGATTACCCAGATGAGCGCCGGCAGCTGCACAGCGCCGGGGGGGTATGCCAGCGAGGATGACAGCGGTCAGCAGTTTGTGATTGATGATGATCGCAACGTCGATCAGGTGGCAGCGATGATCCGTGCGCAGGGGTATGAGCCGGTCTGGAAGGATTGGGATGTCGCCTTTGTGCGCTGACAAGGGGAAGGTCGACTTCTCTTTGTACCTGATCACCGACCGGAAATCTCTGCCGCCGGGGCGGGATTTAGTTGCGGCGGTGCGGGCGGCGCTGCGCGGTGGGGTGCGGGCGGTGCAGCTGCGGGAAAAGGATTTGAGCGCCGCCGAACTCTATCCGTTGGCCTTGGAGTTGCGGCAGCTGACCCGGGAATTTTCCGCCAGGCTGCTGATCAACGACCGGGTCGATCTTGCTTTGGCGGTCGATGCCGATGGTCTGCACCTCGGCGCGCATTCTTTGCCGGTGCATGTTGTCCGCCAGCTCCTGGGTGAGCAGCGGATCATCAGCGTCTCCACCCATCATCCCGATGAAGTTCATCGCGCCGCTCTGGCCGGCGCCGACTTTGTCACCTTCGGTCCAATTTACGCCACCCCTTCGAAGCTCCCTTACGGTCCGCCGGTCGGATTGGAACCGCTTGCGGCCATCTGCGCTAACGCACCGTTGCCGGTCTTTGCCCTCGGCGGCGTGAACGTCACGCGTCTTCCGGAGCTGCGTACGGCCGGTTGTCGGCAGGTGGCGGTGATCGGGGCGATTTTGCAGGCGGTCGATCCGGAGGCAGCGGCGGCGGAGTTGTTGCGGGGGATGGCGGGTTAAAATCACCACCCCCCGACCCCCTCCTAAACTAAGGAGGGGGAGACGGTCAAAAGCTCCCCTCCTTTTTCAAGGAGGACCCAGATTCGGGCCTAAAGGGCTGGGGGTGGTGAGGTTCTTGATTTACCGCGGTGTATTCATGTCGAGCTGATAGCGGTTGCGCATGATACTGATCAGGGTGTTGACGCCGCGCAGGGCGCTGCGGAGTTGATCGCGGGAGCGCTCGGGGAGGAGAGACGGGTCGACAAGGTTGCCCGCCTCCTGACCGGAACTGAGCGCACTCAACTGTTTCTCCAGGCGCAGCTTGACGAGAAAGGTAAAGGCTTCTTTCAGGGTTTCCCACTCCTCGTCCGAGATGATCTGGAGGAGGTGGAGGCGTTCGAGTTTATCCCAGGTTGTGCCGCCGAGAATCCCCGTCTCCAGAGCAAGGAGCCCGACCCCCCGGGTCAAAGTAAAAATCCCCCCTTTTTTCAGATCGATCTTCCCCCGTTCCCCCCCGGATTTCCCCAGCAAAAAACGGCCAAAGATGCCGATCGGCGCTTTGAAGCGAGCAATATTGCGCGCCATATTCGGAAAGAAGATGCCGTTGCTTTTGGTGCAGGTGCAGAGATGGTCGCGCAGTTCCTTCTCAAATCCCTTGTCACCATGCACCACGCGTAAATCCTGAAAAACGCCGAAATAGACCATCTGCTCCGGGGTGGGGACAGAGATCCAGCGGGCGGTCAATTCTTTCCATTCGCTCAGGCTGTGGCACCAATCCGGCGAGTTGGCCATCATCTCCCCCGGACAAAGGGGGACGCCGATAAACTCCAGAGCGGCAACGATGCGCACGGCAAAACGCCGCACTTCAGCAAGTTGTTCGGCAGGGAGGTCGTCGCGGTAAACGATGGCACTGTCCTGGTCGGTGCGCAGGGTCTGTTCGCCGCGCCCTTCGCTGCCGAGAGCGAGATAAGCGGCGCCGGACGGCAGGGCAATCCCTTCTTCGCTGCCAAGGATGGCGATCATGCGCTCGGTCAGGGCGTCATTAAAATGGCTGATCAATTGAATCAGGCTCTGGGTGTCGGCATTGGTGCTGAGCGCGTACTGCAGCATGCCGATCATCTTTTGGCCGAGGGTGCGTAACTGTTCGAGAGAGGTCGCGGCTTCGATCTCCTTGATCAGATACAGGGGGCTGCGGGTTTGAATTCGCAGCAGATCGGTATCGGTCATGACCCCGACCAGTCGCTCGAGTTCATCGACGACGATCAGGCGGTGGATATTGTGCTTGGCCATCAAGAAGATGGCTTTGAAGAGGTAGTCGTGGGCATGGATGGTGATCAGGCGGGTCTTCATGATCTCGCCGACTGTCAGGTTGACGAGGGTGTCAGGGGCGTCGGCGATGAGGTTGCGCAGGTCGCGCAGCGACACGATGCCGACCGGTTTTTCTCCTTCGACGACCACGATCCCGGAAATGTTCTGGTGTTTCATCAGGCGGGCCATTGCAATCAGGCTCAGATCGGGCGAACAGGTGATGGCCGGACGATGGCAGACACTGTCAACGCTGATGAAAAAGAAACTGTCTTCATTGATAGCCGGCATGATTTTCACCTGATTTCGGAGGGGAAGTGGCCATATTCTTCCGTAATTGCTGAAAGAATGCAATTTAAAAGGGTGGCCGGCAACGTAGTTCTGCTGCTACTGTCATGGCCGGTTTTCATTCTTCTTCTGTAACACTGTTTATACTTGTTAATCACGATTGTCGGCACGAGTGTGTTTGTCGGTACTGATTTCTTACTTTTTTGGTGTTAATAAAACGCAAATTTACGGAATTTATTTTTATCAACGAAACATCAACACTGTTGCCGTAAAAAATCAAATGGAAATAAAAAAATGTATTTTTCCGGAAATTTTAGCGGATTTAACGGGTTAACTACAGAAAAATTAAGTAAGTAAGGGTAGTTATATGTTTTAACAAATTTGCGGGTCCGTCTTTTTTCGGGGTGGCTCCATTTCTTTTTGTGCGTTTCATTTGCGGTCGCAATGAAATTTTAAAATATAGTGTTGACAATTATAGAACGATGTACTAATAAAAATATAACACTTTTTAGAAAAACGTTTTGTCCCGATTGGCCTCCTCACTATAGACGATCAAAGGTGCAAAGATGACCAGAGAAAAAGGCGTCTATTCAGTTCAGGCAGTCGTCAAGGCGATTGAGCTTCTCGAAGCGCTGGCGCAGGAGGAGAGCAATCTCACCCTGGCAGTTCTGGCCAAGAAGCTCGAGCTCAGCCGCAATAAATCATTCCGCCTCCTCGCCACTCTTGAAGACAAGGGGCTGGTCGAGCGTAATGAAAGTACCGGCGCTTACAGCCTTGGGGTGCAGGCCTTCGAGATGGCGCAGCATATTCTCAAGAGTGCGAACCTTCTGCGTCTGGCGCACCCGGTGATGGAAGAGTTGGCCCATAAACTCGGTGAAGCCATTTATCTCACCGTCGTCAGTGACGATGAAGTCCTCTTCCTTGATATGGTCGATTCTTTTCAGCAGGTCCGCGCTGTCGATCTGGTCGGCAAGCGTTTTCCCTTCTTTACCAACGCCGCCGGCAAGGTGATCAAGTCGGTCGGTTCCATCGATCTCTTCGGGCGGGTCGGTAAGCGCCGCAGCGAAGAGGAGTCACAGGAATTGGTCAAGGAGCTGGAGGAGATTCGCCGTAAGGGGGTGGCTGTTGACTTTGGCGGATTAGGCGAAGGGATCTGTGCGGTGGCAGTGGTGATTCGCGATTATGCCGGTAAGGTGGTCGGGGCCCTCACTCTTCTCGCCCCTTCCTTTCGGATGTTGCCGGAGCGTCTGGATGGCGAAGTGATCCCCGCCCTCCTGGTCGCCGGTGAGCAATTGTCGATGAAGTTCGGTTATTCCCGCGCCTATGCTTGACGATTTTTAATAATAGGGTAGTTTTTTGGGCAGATGATAATTTTTACCAGAAATGAGTTTTTTGCAGGGATTGATTCACAAGATGTTGTTTGTGCACCGATACGAAGAAGATCTATTGAATGCTAGGAAAGGAGAATGAATGACATCGATGAGACGCAAAGGCGCAAACTTCGGCAGTGTCACTTTTAACGAGGAGGTCTCATTCCGCCGGCTCTGCTAACAAAAGAGCCAAGCAAAGGGTACAAAAAAAGAAAAAACGTGGTGATTATCGCGGCTGATTCCGGCCAAGAGCAACCAACATTACAAGCAGAATGAGGAGAATTTTATGGACACAAGTGGAAAGGCTTACTGGCACGCGGTACTGAAGCTCATCGGGGTGCATCTGTTCATCTGGGCCCTCGTTTCCTATGGTTTCGGTATTGTCTTCGCTCCGGCACTGAACAACATTCATCTTGGTGGCTACCCGCTCGGTTTCTGGTTTGCCCATCAGGGCTCAATGTACATCTTCATTATCCTGATTTTCGTCTTTGCCAAGCTGATGGGTAAACTTGACGAAAAATTTAACGTCCACGAGCAATAAAGGGAGGCGACCTCAATGGAATTACAAACTTTAACCTATCTTGCTGTCGGCCTGACCTTCGCCATCTATATCGGCATTGCCGTTTGGGCGCGCGCCGGCAGCACCTCTGATTTCTATGTCGCCGGCGGCGGTGTCCCCCCGGTCCTTAACGGTATGGCGACGGCAGCTGACTGGATGTCGGCAGCGTCCTTTATCTCCATGGCCGGTTTGATCTCGAACATGGGCTATGGCGGCGGTCTCTTCCTGATGGGTTGGACCGGCGGCTACGTTCTGATGGCCATGCTCCTTGCCCCGTATCTGCGCAAGTTCGGCAAGTTTACCGTCCCCTCCTTCGTTGCCGAGCGTTTCTACTCGAACGGCGCGTCAGCGGTGGCCGTTGTTTGCTTGCTGACCATGTCGATCACTTACATCATCGGTCAGATGACCGGTGTCGGCGTCACCTTTGCCCGCTTCCTTGGCGTTACCAATGAAACAGGGATCTATATCGGTATGGCGATCGTCTTCGCTTACGCCGTCTTCGGCGGCATGAAGGGGATCACCTACACCCAGGTTGCCCAGTACGTCGTTTTGATTTCGGCCTACACCATTCCGGCCATCTTCATCTCTTTCCAGTTGACCGGCAACCCGATTCCGCAGCTCGGTTTGGGTGGAAGTCTGACTGGCCAGGATATCACCATGCTGGCCCGCCTTGACCAGGTTGTCACCGACCTCGGTTTCGGCAAGTACACCACCACCACCGCTGGTAGTACCCTGAACATGTTTGTCTACACCATCTCGCTGATGATCGGTACCGCCGGTCTGCCGCACGTTATCATCCGTTTCTTCACCGTCCCCACCGTCGCCGCCGCCCGTTCTTCGGCCGGTTGGGCGCTGGTCTTCATCGCCCTCCTCTACACCACTGCTCCGGCGGTTGCCGCCATGGCGCGTTTGAACCTCCTCTCGACTGTCAACTCGGCGGCCAAGACCGGTGGCGACATGTATGCTGAAGGGACCAGCTTGGTGCATGCTGAGCGTCCGGACTGGATGAAGCGCTGGGAGACCACCGGTCTGCTCAAGTGGCAGGACAAGAACAACGACGGCCGCATCCAGTACTACAACGACAAGACCAAGAACCAGGCGGTTCTCGATAAAGCCGCCGCCGCTGGTTGGGCTGGCAGCGAACTGACGGTTAACGCCGATATTATCGTTCTTGCCAACCCGGAGATCGCTCTGCTGCCGAACTGGGTTATCGCTCTGGTCGCTGCCGGTGGTGTTGCGGCTGCGCTCTCGACCGCAGCCGGCCTGCTCCTTGCCATCTCCTCGGCCTTCTCTCATGACCTTCTCAAGAAGATCTGGATGCCGAGCCTCAGTGAAAAGGGTGAGCTCCGCGCCGGCAAGATCGCCATGGCTTGTGCCATCGTTGTCGCTGGCTGGCTCGGTCTCAATCCTCCGGGCTTTGCAGCCGGTACTGTCGCTCTCGCCTTCGGTATCGCGGCCAGCTCGATCTTCCCGGTACTGATGATGGGTATCTTCAACAAGAAGATGAACAAAGAAGGGGCGATTGCCGGTATGGTCGCCGGTATCTCCATCACCCTCTTCTACGTCTTTGCCCACAAAGGTCTCTTCTTCATCAAAGGGACCGATTTCCTCGGCCTGATCGGTGGAGCTAACTCCTTCTTCGGCATCACCCCGGAAGCTTTCGGCACCATCGGCGCATTGACCAACTTCCTCGTCGCTTATGTGGTGAGCAAGTTCACGCCGGAGTGCCCCGAGCACATCCAGCACCTGGTGGAAGATGTCCGCACCCCGCGCGGCTCCAAAGTCATCGGTGGCGCGCACTAAGCTTGATTGTTGCAGATGGTTCGTCTTGCCCCGCCAGCAAAGTGCTGGCGGGGTTTTTTTCGATTATTTGATTGCTGGAAGACCGCTTCTTCGGGTAAAAAAGAGACTATAAATTATCGCCCCGCCTGCGCGGGGCCCGACAGGAGTACGGAATGGTTTTTGATGTCAGCATCGCAATGACATGGATCTTGTTTTTGGCCCTTTTCCCGATGGCCTTTATCTGGGGACGGCGGGCCTGGCGTATTTTGCTTCAAAAAGACTATTCAGAGGTCGCCCTGAAAAAGGGCGAGTCACCGCCGAATCCCAAGAAATGGGCGCCGGTCGTGGCCATCATCAATTTGACGGGCATGGCTGTTGCCGTGATCATTATTGTCGGCGTCGCCATCGGCCATTGGCACTATGAGACCTGGACCGCCATGGCCGGTTCGACCATCTGGCTCAAGCTGATCATCGATTTTATCGTCAGCCGTCAGGCTCACCCCTTTACCAAAGGCAAAAAAAAGAAAGCATAATCCTTTCCCTTTGCGATCGGAAGAATACCCGGCTCACTTGCGGCCCGCCTCTTTTTTGGCGGGCCGTTTTTCGTCGTTTTTTCGATGAGTGTGTGTCAGATTCGTAACTATTCAGCCCCACAATGATTCTGTGCATTTTGTCGTCATCCCCGAATGATTCAATCGGGGATCCAATGACTTTGAACCTGGATTCCCGATAAAACCCTCGGGAATGACAATCTTTGGATCAAGCTGAAGTTACGCAGATTCTTTGATTAATTTTGGCGGGCAACTTCTTTTTGGGGATTTTTGCAGAGATCGAAGAGGAGTTTGCTTAAGCCGAGCAGCGCCATGGCGGCAAAGAACAAGCCCCGGCCGGTTGACGGGACCTTCCCCGCGCTGATAAAAATGACCTGGTCTGAAACCGGAATATTCATAGTTGTCAGCAACTCTTTGAGCTTGCTGGCGTTAGAGTCGGCGATCAGGCTGCTGACGGTCATCCCTTGCAGGTCATACCTTCCGGAAAAAAGGGACTGGTTTTCCTTTAAAAATTCAGCGCGCGCTCTTTCTGTTTCCAAATGGAAGTAGTAAGTTTTGAGGGCGCTGAGGATCTGCGGATCGCGGGTTTCAAACCAGATGAGGAGGTCATTGGAGCTTTCTGACGGCTTCAACGGAACCAGGAAGGACGTGATCTCCACGGTGCCACTCATGTTGATCGCCTGCAGCAGATCGCGATAGCCGCCTTCGATCTTCAGCCATTCCCGCGGTGCCCCCTGTTGGACCAGTTCTTCGATGTTGATCACTTGCGGCTCGGGGTTGCGCAGATAAAGGGCAAGGTCGGTGAAGCCGAGCCAGCCGAGGACGAGACAGACGACCAGTAAGGTGACGCGAAAACGTTTCATTCTTTGCATCCTTATGAAAAAAAGTGGGCCGCCCGAAGGCGGCCCAAAGTATTTCAGAGCATCAGCTTTGAAGCAAGTTTAATCAAGCGGTTTCGACGTCGTGGCCGCGGTTGATGTCCTTTTGGGTCAGCAACGAAATAACGACCAGGGCGATAATCGACAGCGGGATCGAGATGGCGGCCGGACTGTTAAAGCTGATCGGTGCATCCGCGGGGAGGAGGCCGTAAAGGGCCCACATGTCCGGGGAGATGAGGATCAGGCCGAGGGAACTGACGATGCCGACGATGATCGAGGCGGAGATGCCGCGGGCGGTTGTCTTGCTCCAGAAGAGGAGCATGAGGATGGCCGGCAGATTCGCCGAGGCGGCGACCGCAAAGGCCCAACCGACGAGGAAAGAGACGTTCATCCCTTCGAACATGATCCCGAGGTAGATGGCAATCACACCGACGACCACCGCAGAGATCTTGCCGGCGCGGACTTTGCCGTGATCACTCATCTTCATGTTGAAGTAGTTGTCCATCAGGTCATGGGCAACCGCCCCGGAGGCGGCAACGATCAGCCCTGAAACGGTGCCGAGGACGGTGGCGAAGGCCAGGGAGGAGATGATCGAGAAGAGGACCACTCCGAAGGAGAGGGCCAGCAGCGGCGCGGACATGTTATTGTCGGTGAGATTAATAACGCCGTTGGTCATGGCGCCGACGCCCATGAAGAGGGTGAGGATGTAGAAGAAACCGATAGCGGCGATGGCGACGATGGTCGATTTGCGGGCCGCCGCCTGGCTCGGAACCGTGTAGTAACGGATGAGGATGTGGGGGAGAGCCGCGGTGCCGCAAAAGAGCGCCAGCATCAGCGAAACGAAGTTGAAGGTCTCGGTCGGGGTGGCGTTGTCGACCTTGAACTTCAGGCCGGGACGGAGAATCCGGGAGCCGGGAGTCGGTTTCTGGAAGAAGACCTCGGTCTTTTCCTGACCTTCGACAATGTAAGTTTTCCCCCAGAGGACAATGGTTGAATCCTTGATCGCCGAGAGGTAGGCAAAGGGGCCGACCGCGCCGGTGGTGATGACTTCCTTGCCGTCCATCCGCAGTTCTTTGACGTGGCCGACCGGGAAGAACTCCCCGGAATCTTTGGCCGCACCGTTATAGAGTTTGGTTCCATCTGCCTTGGTGGTGACATAAAGAGTTTGTTCGAGGTTGTAGCCGGCCTCGGTCTGGCTCAGCTTCCAGATGCTCTCTTTGCCATCTTTGGCGAGCTTGACAAAGTTAGCTTGGCCGAAGGCCGAATCGAGCCCGGCAACCACGGTGTAACCCGGATCACTGATCTCCAGCGCGGCTGTCGCGGTCAAGGGCTTGAAATCATGATAAGCGACGCCGTTGTTCTCGGGTGTGGTCGAAAGCCCGCGGGAAAGAACCAGGATAACCAGAACAGTCGACATGATCAGGAGAAGAGAACCCTTGAAGAACTGCACGTAGGTCGTTGAGGCCATCCCGGCCGTCGCCACGATAATAGTGACAACAACACCGACGATACAGACACCGACCCAGTGGGGCAGACCAAGGAGGGGCTGCACCAGAACACCGGCGCCGACCATCTGCGGGATGAGGTAGAAGACCGAGACCAGCAAGGTCGAGATCGCGGCGGTGAGCTGAATCGACTTGGAGTTGAATTTGGAGTCGAGAGCATCGGTAAAGGTGTATTTCCCCAGACGTTTCATCGGCTCAGCAACGAGGAAGAGGGCGACGACCCAGCCGGCGAGATAACCGATCGAGTACATCCAGCCATCGAAGCCGGAGGTCGCGATCATGCCGCAGATGCCGAGAAAGGAAGCCGCCGAAAGGTAGTCGCCGGCAAAAGCAATCCCGTTGGTGAACCAGTGGACATTGCCGCCGGCGGCATAATAGCCGGAAGCCGAGCTGGTGCGCCGTCCGAGGTAGAAAGAGAGCCCGAGGACGAAGGCGACAAAAGTTATGAAAAGACCGATAGCCAAGGGAGACTGTGCGTATATCATGGTGAGACTCCTTAACTATTCATGTCTGACTCTGCTTTGGTGCAGAGATGGTTGTAGATGACGGCCTGAATCAGCGCCAGAGAGATCAAGCCAAAACCCCAGAGAACGGCAGCCGTCTGCCCCATGATCGTCGCTTCCATTGCTTTCGGGTTGGTAGCGTTGATGATGATGAAGGTGAAGTAAACGATGGTATAGCCGATAAACATCTTGACGCCCAGTTTGGTCTTGTAGGCGGCCGCTTCGTCCTTGCCTAGTTTTACGGCGGGTCCATGTCCCATGATAATCACTCCTCTGAAAAGATGTTTGTGGAGAACTCTTCCGGTTCCCGCACAAAATGAAGAAAAAATCTGCAGAAGGCACGCAGATTGCCGACAGTAGAACACAAGATATGATTGAAAATACAAGATGTTATGCTGGCTGTTGTGGTAAAAATTGCGTTATCTTGTATTATTAGATTCGCGCCATAATATGTTGTTATAAAATGATGTCAACAAAAAATGTATAAAATATCTGGTTTTTTGTCGGGGCGGTTGAATTTTGTTTTTAGACCGTGAGGAGGGAGTTCCATAAGTTCGGTGACTTGGATAATATTTAGAATGGCGTTTGAGATGACTGGTAAATGGGACCATATCTGTATGCTGAAGTATGTTGAACTATTCTCATGATTTTGAGGGGTGCAGGACGACTTCCGCTATTGCTCCGGTGACTCAATATTCAAATCTGTTTCTGTAGGAGCGAGCTCCAGCTCGCGATAATCGCAGGCTGGAGCCAGCTCCTACGTTTCAGTGTTTAACCTCCGGAGCAATAGTGTTATATAAAGGGGGGAAATTTGGCCCTTTCTGGTTCATCCCTTCTGCCCTTCGCGGAGCAATCTCATGCCCCAGCGTCATCCCCCGTTGCCGGAGAAATCGACCGACTTCATCAGTGCCCTCACCCAACAAGTGCGGGAGTACCTGCTCAACCTCGACCGGGCGGAAGCTGAAGCACTTTTGGCGGAGTTACGGCAACGGATAGACGCGGAGAATATTGCCCTCAGCACGGTGCAGGCGACCCATCGGCAACTGTTGCAGCGGGTCGCGGTCAGTGCTGATTATCAGGAGTTGGCCGGGATCCACCGGCAGTTGAACGAGCTGGAGATCACCCGTTTTGAAGCCGTCCCCTCGGTGCCGGCATTGCATTATGCCTGCACCCGCTACCGCAATCTCCTGGCGGACCGGACGATGTCGCTGGTTGAAGCGGAGATGGTTGCCAGCGGCGCCGGCCCGGCCCCCTTGCCCTACGCGCTGCTGAGCATGGGGAGTGACGGTCGCTATGAACAGACGCTGATTACGGATCAGGATTATCTGCTTGTTTATGCCGATGGCGGTGCTGCCGCGGTCGACAGTTACTTTGCCACCTTCTCGGCGCAACTCGTCGATCGCCTCGCCGAGGTCGGCTTTAAAAAGTGTACCGGCGAGATCATGCCGTCGAATCCGACCTGGCGGGGGTCACTGCTGCAGTGGAAGCGGCGGATCCTGGCGATTGTCTGTTATGAATATGATCAATATGCCAAAAATCTCATGGATCTGATCGTCCTCTCCGATGCCCGCTTTATCGCCGGCGAGAAGCCTCTGGCCGAAGCTCTGATTGTCGTGATTCGGGATTTTGAGCGCAGTTATTTTCAGGTCATCTACGGGATGGCGAAGGCCGCGACCGAGATGAAGATCGGCCTCGGCTGGTTCGGGCGGCTCTGTATCGAGAAGAGCGGGGCGCATCAGGGCGAAATGAACATCAAGCTCCTCGGCTGGGCGGCACTGGTGATGAATGTGCGCATCCTTGCCGTCAACCACAATATTGTCGAAACTTCGACGCTGCAGCGCATCGACCAACTCGAGTTAGCGCGTAGTTTCTCCGCCAAATTTGCCACCGGCCTGCGCAGTGCCTATCTTCTTCTGACCCGCCTGCGCATCCAGCTGCAAATTCGCGAACTGCGCGGTCTGCAGGCAGATTCCTATTACCTGCAGCCGCAAACCCTGAGCCTGCGCGAACAGGAGGAGCTGCGCCAGGCCCTGCGGCGCATCGAAGAGTTACAGAAGATTATCCACACCAATTTCACTATTGTTTGAAGTCAGAAGGAGTTGTTTTATGAGTCAAGCCGGAGTGGAGCGGATCAGGCAGCTGATGAAGATTCACAGCATTGTGCAGGGGGTTTTGATGGCGCTCCTGCTCTTTGTTGCCTGGAAGTTACAGCAGGTCTATGCGGAAAAAGGGGCGTTGAAGATCTTTTTTAACAGTATCTATCTGACTCTGGGGTTGCAGGTCCTCTTCTTCTATCCGATCTATCGTTTTGCCGCCCAGGAGGCAGCGAGCGAACTCACGGCGCCCAAGGCAAAAAAAGCGCTGGAGCAAAAGGCCTTGCAACGCCAGCGCATCGTTGCTTCGCTCAGCAAGGCGGCGGTCTTTATCTTTTACGGTACCATGATCGCCAGTGCTCCGGCCGGCAGCTTTGTCAGCAGCACCGCCTTTTTCTCCTTTTTTGCGACAACGCTGACTTATCTGCAATGTTTCAACTTTGCCGCCAACAAATTGCTCCTGGCCCCGAAAAGGCGTTAAAGCCCCCGTTTCCGCCCCCGCCAGTCGTTGATACTCCAGGCAATTTGCGTCCACAGGCCGCGCAGCAGCGCCACCTCTTCCTGATCGGGCCGGGCCCGGTTCAGGAGTTGGTGCAGCTTGTTCCGTACCCCGGCCGGGGAACTCGGATTCACAAAAGCGATCCTTTCGAGAATGCTATCCATCTGTCCGAGCATCGCCTGCAGTTCGGCCTGCGGCGGGAGAACTGCGTCCGGGACGACAGCGGGCGGGCCTGTCTGCGTCTGCGGCCGGAAAATTTCGTAAAGGAAGAGGAGGACGGCCTGGGCGAGATTGAGGGAGCCGAGGTCGTTGCTCGTCGCCACGGTCGCAGCGTGGCTGCAGAGGGCAACTTCGTCGCTGCTCAGGCCGCTATCCTCGCGGCCAAAGACCAGTCCGATCTGCGCGTCAGACGGCAGGGTTGCCAGGACTCCCGGTACCGCAGTGCTGTCGAGGAGGTCGCCGCGCAGCCGGCCACAGCGGCGGGTGGTGGCGATGGAGAGGTGACAGTCGGCCAGGGCATCGGGCAGGCTGTTGTAAATTTTCGCCGCGCCGAGGAGGGGATGGGCATTGACGGCGAATTTACGCGCCTCGGGATGAAGGTGCGGGCAGGGGGTGACCAGGCGCAATTCGCTGACGCCGAAGTTGGCCATGGCGCGCACGGTGGCGCCGATATTCCCCGGCTGCTGCGGGGCTACGAGGATGACGGCGAGGCGCTGAGGGTGAAGGAGCGACATGAAGGTTATTTCTTCTCTTGTGCCGGGGTAAAGGTCAACGCCGCCGAGTTCATGCAGTAACGCAGCCCGGTCGGCGCTGGGCCATCGTTAAAGACGTGGCCGAGATGGCCGCTGCAACGGGCGCAGAGGACTTCGGTGCGTACTGAGAAGAAGCCGCGATCCTCTTTGGTTCGGATATTTTCCTGGGCAATCGGTGCAAAGAAGCTCGGCCAGCCGGTGCCGGAATCGTATTTATCTGTGGAGCGGAAGAGCTCCAGATTGCAGCCGGCGCAGGAATAGATCCCCGCGGCATGATGGTCGTGGAATTTGTTGGCAAAGGCCCGCTCCGTCCCGGCTTCGCGTAAAATATGGTACTGCTCGGCGGTCAATTGTTTCTTCCACTCGGCCGGACTTCTGCTGATCGTCTCACTCATAACCAATCCTTTGCTGCTGGAGGAATAGACCTGAAGCGGTGCAGCGAAAGCTGGCGTCACCAGCAGCCAAAGTATCCATCCGTAAAATAGCCGTTTTGTCATAGGGCCTCCTTTGCCGGGGTTGGTCAGCAAAGTATAGCGCAGTTCCAAAGATTCAGCGACGGGCGACCTCATCCTGGCCGGGATTGGCGATGGCGACGCGGTCGCCGTTGGCGGCGCGGATGATGGCGGTCGCGCCGAGCTGTTTTATGGCGTCCGGCAGCAGCGGCACTTTGCCGCGGCCGCCGGGGAGGTCGATGACGTACTGGGGAATCGCCATCCCCGGCAGGGTGTTGCGCAGGGCGGCAACCAACTTCAGGCCGGTTTCGATGGTCGTGCGCAGATGGGCGGTGCCGGCGACAAGGTCGCCGTGATGGAGATAATAGGGGCGCACCCGCAGGCGCAGCAGGCCGCGAAAAAGAGAGCGCAGGGTTTCAGCATCGTCATTGACGCCGCGCAGCAACACACTCTGGTTGCCAAGGGGGATGCCGGCTGCGGCCAGGCGTCCGCAGGCTTGCGCTGCTTCCTCAGTCAATTCGCGGGGATGGTTAAAGTGGGTGTTGAGGTACAAAGGATGATACCGCCCCAGGAGGGCTGCGAGCTTTTCCGTGATCCGCTCCGGCAGGACGACCGGCACGCGGCTGTGAATGCGGATCGTTTCGATATGGGGGATCGTCCGCAGCCGACTCAGCAGGTCGTCGAGGCGATCATCGTCGAGCAGCAGGGGGTCGCCGCCGGAGAGGATGACTTCATGCAGCCCCGGCGTTCGGGCGATATAAGAAAGGGCGGCGGTAAAATCTGCGGGCTGGTCTCCGCAGCCGATGGCGCGTTTGCGCGTGCAGAAGCGGCAGTAAAGGGCGCAGGTGGCGGTGGTGAGGAGGAGGGCACGATCCGGGTAGCGATGCACCAATCCCGGCACCGGGCTCAGCTGGGCTTCGTTCAGGGGGTCGCTGAACAGGCCGTCTGCTGCCAGTTCAGCGGGGTCGGGGACGCATTGCCGCCACAGGGGATCGCCCGGCCCTTCCAGGAGGGCAAGATAATAGGGGGTGATGCGCAGCGGATAGCGCTGCGCCACCGCCAGCAGCGGTGCCGGGTCGAGAGCAAAGCGGCTGGCCAGTTGCGTCGGATCGGTGAGGGAGTTTCGTAAGGAGTGTTGCCAGGGTTCCATGTCATAAGCCGGTTGAAGGTTGAAAGTCGTTGTTTGTGATTCCCTCCCTTGAAAGGGGAGGAATAGAAGCTCAAAAGATGACGGCCTTTTTAGCACACCCGCGGCGGCGGCGGAAAGAAAAAGGCGTGATTCGAGGTCAGCCACGGCGGGGTGCGCTGCAGGATGGCACGGATCGCCGGCTCCCGTTTCAGCTCGGCGAGAAAGCGGCGCGCTTCGTCCCGGCCCCAATCGGTGCGGCTGCTAAAGGAGCGATAAAGGCCGAGAGGGGCGTCGCTGTCGAGAAGATCGCTGCGATCGATGGCATACTCTCCGGCCTGTTGCAGCAGCGCCGCATCGCGGGGGAGATTCATCAGCGCCAGATTGAGAAAGCCGATCTTCTCGGCATGTTCGAGCAGGAAACTGCGCGTCAAGGCCGCATCGGCGGCGGTCTCACCGGGGATGCCGGTCATGACATAGACGTAGCTGGCGATCCCGGCAACCCGGAGATTTTCGAGGATCTGTGCTGCCTCGGTGAGTTTCGTCCCCTTGGCCATCTGTTCGAGGACGGATTGGGAGCCGCTCTCCAGACCGAGTTGCAGCAGGGTGCAGCCGCTGGCGGCGAGGCCGGCGATCAGGGCCGGGTCAAGGAGGGCGCGTTCAAAGCGGACAAAACCGTGCCAGCGCAGCCCTTGCAGGTCAGCCTGACGGGCCGCCAGGGCTTTGAGGGTCGACACCGGGATGGCATTGTCGGTGAGATGAAAATCCCGCACTCCGGTCCTGGCCGCCAGGTCCAGCAAGCGATCCGGGAACTCTTGTGCTGCATCGCTGCTGTAAGGATGGGTCGGGGCGGCGGCTTCCGGGCAGAAGCGGCACTTTCCCCAGTAGCAGCCGCGCGAGGCAGCGATCGGGAGGACCGGCCGCGGCGAAAGGTAGTCAGCCAGTGGCAGATCGGAAAAGTCCGGGGTGAAAGCGATCTCAGTACCACTGAGGAGATAATCGTCGGTGCCACCACTGGCCAATCGGGTCAGCGGCTCTTCCCCTGGTCCGAAGATCAGATGGTCAAAGAGGGGCAAGCGGATCGCCCCGGCCGACAAAACCCGTTGCCAGGAGGTTATCATGCCGCCGCCAACGACGAGAGTGGCAGCAGGCAGGGCGCGACGCAGCATCCCGGCGAGGGCAAAGGCCGGCAGGAGCTGGTGCCGGTAGTTGATCGAGAAGGCGATGAGGCGCGGCGCCCGGTCGACTACTTCCGGCACAATTTTTTCGGTAAAGAGCTGATGAAAGAGGGTGGTGACTTCGCCCGCCGCGAGTTGCTGCAGAGCCGCCGGGGCAAAGGGGGAGAGCTCTTCGTAGTCGTAATCGCCGAGAGTGAGGCGCTCCCCTTCTTCACCGTAAAGGCCGAGGAGGGTGTGGAGATGGTGCAAGGCGGTGGCATAGCGCGGAAAGGAGGTGAGGGCGGCCGCAGAACGGACCAGCGCCAACGATGCCGTCGCCTGTTTCAGGGCGCGGCGCACGGTCGTCGGCGGCGATGATCCGGCGGCCCGGGCGGCACTTTCCGGTGCCAGCAGGGACAAAGTGGCGCTGAGATTAACATCGAGGGTCGCCACCGTAAAGCCCTTGGCGCGTAGATGACCAGCGAGGATGGCCAGCCCGAGCGGCGGCTCGACTGCTTTGGTCGCCGGCGGCTGGATGAGGACGACATCGGTCATTACTCGTCCGGCGATTCGGGGGTGGAGGGCGCCAGGGCGCTGAGCATCTCGCGGAAGCTGCGATTCTCCCGTTCGAGGGTGGCGATGCGCCGGCCGAATTCAGCGGCAATGCTGCTCAGTTCTTCGACCAGCCGTTCCTGATGGGCGTAGCGAATTTCGAGTTCGATGAAACGTTCTTCGGTGGTGTTCATGGTGGTCTCCTTTTTTTCATCCGACGGATCGCTCCGATCCGGCCGATCCGTCGGATAAATTGCACTTTATGTTGCCTGCCCTACGATGCTGTGCTACAAAAACCGCCAGTAAGCGACGACACCAGGAGGCAGTACCGCATGTATCAAATCAGTGAAAAAGGGCGGGGCATCCGCGAAATGTTTGACGCCATCGCCCCCCGTTACGATCTGCTCAACCGGCTCCTCTCCTTTGGTGTCGACCGGCGCTGGCGGAAAAATGCCGTCAGTCTCCTCAATCTCCCCGCTGCCGGCATGGTCCTCGATGTCGCCACCGGCACCGGCGATGTCGCCCTCGAAATCGCCAGCCGCACCCCGGCTACGGTGCAGATTATCGGCGCTGACTTTACCCAGGGGATGCTGGTGCATGGCCGCGACAAAGTCGCTGCCTCCCCTTATGCGTCGCGGATTCAGCTGGTGAATGCCCCCTGCGAAGAGCTCCCCTTTCCGCCCGCCCTCTTTGATGCCGTCACCATCGCTTTCGGCATCCGCAATGTCGTCGATCGCCCGGCCGGACTGCGCGAGATGTGCCGGGTTCTCAAGCCGGGGGGCCGGGTCGTCATCCTCGAATTCTCCAACCCCAAGAGCCGCACCTTCAAAGCCCTCTACGACTTCTACTTCCTGCAGGTCCTTCCCCGGATCGGCGGCCTCATCTCCCGGCGCAGCGCTTATCAATACCTCCCCGATTCCGTTCAGGCCTTCCCCCCCCGCGAAGTCTTCATGCAGATGATGCAGGAAGCCGGCTTCTCCTCCGTCACCCATCACGATCAAACCTTCGGCATCGCGACGATCTACACCGGCATCAAATAATTTCGTAGGGGCACGGCGCGCCGTGCCCGTCTTTTGCCCGAAGGCACGGCGCGCCGTGCCCGTCTTTTACCCGAGGGCACCCACGAGGGGTGCCCCTACCGGAACAGCTCCGTCACGTCATCAACGATCTTGCCGGGCAGGCCGAAGGTGCGTTTAAAGATGCCGACGGCCATGTCGGAGAGGGACGAGAAGGGGATCGCTTCGACTTCGGGATCCTGACTGCTGCCGGTGACGTGGAAGTTGGCGACGACGAAAGCCTTCTTCTCGCCGGTCAATATCCACCCTGCCAGGGGGATGTTGGAGAGGATCTTGTCGACAGTCTGCAGCGGTTTGACGCCGATAATAAAGTCGAGACGATCTTTGCCGAGATCCGCCTTGCCGACAAAGGCCATGTCAAAGGCGGGGCTGCTGAGGGCGAGATCATCGCTGCTGACGACGCCGTCGGTGAAAGTCAGATTCCCCTTGATCCGGTCAAAGAGGAGACCGTCCTTGTCGACATCGGGAAAGTTCAAGGTGAGAATCTTGCCGACATTGAAGAGGGCGAGAGCGCGGCTGATGCTTTTAAATCCGCGCAGCAGCCCCTGGTTGAGGCGCAGATTGACCTTGCCATTGCAAGTTTCGAGAAAACGGCCGATCTCCCCTTGCAGCGTAAAGGTGCTCGCCAGGGTGCCGGAGATAGTGCCGCGCTTGCCGAGAAGTTGCTTCTGGACCTGCGCCGCATCGATCTTCTCCACCTGACCCGAGACCTTCAGCCAGGGATGTTCCTCCCGCAGCGGACCGGTGCTGATCGCGACGTTAGCATGGCCGGCGCCGATCTCGAGACGCAGCGGCTCAATCTGCAGGGCCCCGTTGCGCAGAGCGATGGTTCCGGCGGCATTCGTAAAGCTGACTCCGAAAAGATCGCCCTTGGCAATCGTCACCTGAATGTCGGCGCTCAGGGGATGGTCCGCATCGGTCGGCGGTGTCGAGCGCGGCGCCGTTTTTTCCCCTTTTTGCCAAAGGGCGATGATGCCAGCGATATTCCCCTGACGGGCCGCGATGTCGAGAACCAGGCTGGCCGGCGTGTAGGTGAGATGGCCATTGATCCGGGCTTTGGTTTCATCGCCGATCTCGGCGGCAATCTCTTCAAAGAGGATCCCGCTGCCGGAGATGACCAGGCGTCCCTGGATGGCGGCAAAGATCTTCTGTGGCGAGTTGAAGACGAGATCAGCGGCCCGGGTCTTGGCGAGATCGAGATCGAGGGTGAGCTGAAACTCCGGCAGCCATTTCAGCTCGGCGCTGGCCCGCACCGGTGAAAGGCCGAGGAGGCCGGAGATCGCCGGGAATTCGATCCCTTCGCGATGGACCAGCATCCGCCCGCTGGCGCCGCGCAGATTGGCGACGCTGGCCCAGAGGTGCATGCCGAGTTTCCGGAATTCGCCGCTCCCCTGCAAATGCCTCAGTCCCTTGCGGTCGCCGCTTAAATCGAGGCGCAGATCGACTTCGCCGCGCCCCTGCAAATTCTGCTGGACCGCCAGAAAGGGGGGGAGTTTTTCGAGGAGGAGGTCGTTGATGTCGCAGGCAAGGGTGTAATCGCCGCTGCTGTCGAGGGCAAAACGGCCATTGGCGCGGGCTTCGGCAAAGGGGAGGAGAAGGCGGGCATGGCTGAGTTCGAGCCCGGCAGCCTGTACGGTGCCGAGGATGAGGAGTTCCCCCCGCTCTCCCGGCCGCTTCAGCGGGATGGAGTTAAAGGCGACCGCCGCCGTTTCGAAGTGTGACTGCAGATCGAGGAGGAGGCGGGCCGGAGTGCCGCTGACCTTGCCGGAAAAGGAGAGGGGGCCACTGGCCTGCAGCTTCTCCTGCCAGATTGCCGGGAGGAGGGGGATCAGTGTTTCGGCCTGTGCCGTGCTGGCGATCTGGAGATTGAAGATCGCTTTCTCCCCGGGGGGGAAGGCGATCGTCCCCGCCCCCTCGCTCTGCCCGCCTAACAGGTGGGCTTTGACGCTGTTGATCGTCAGGATCTCCTGTGCCCAGCGGCCGTCTGCCACGACATTTTTGACCGGACCGATCCCCTTGAAGGTGAAGTTTCCGCCCTTGAGGTGAAAACGGGCCTGATCGAAGTGCAGTCCCTCGTCCTGCGACCAGCGCAGGGCAATTTCGTCGACGGCGGCGCTGCCGCTGACGTCCGGGCCGCGCAGGGCCGCTGCCAACTGCGGCAGAGTGCGATCCGGCACCCAGGGGCCGAGGAGCTGAAGCGGAGTTGCCGGGACAGAAAAAGTTGCGGTCCAGGGGGTTGTTGCGGTCGGCAAGGTCAGCGCGCCCTGCAGTTTCAGGTTGTCGACGTCGAGGCGGAGGTCGCGCAGCGTGCCGTTGCCGCTTTGCCAGAGACCGCCAAAAACGATTTCACCCACAGGTCGCGGCGCCGCATACCGGGCCGGCAGAGTTAAGGCCGCGTCCGGACTTTCCGCGCGGAGTTCAAAAGCAAGGCCGCTGGCCAGCGCGCCCTGCGCATGCAGCTGCAATTGGGCCGTGCCGGCGAGCTGGAGATCTTCTCCCTCTTTGCCGGTGGCAAGGGGGAGTTGCGCCAGATCGAGGCCTTTCATCCCGAAGGTGAGATCGATGCGGGTCTCTTGCCAGGGAGCATCCGCACTTGCGGCTTCGATCTTGCCCGATAATTGCCAGGGGGAGCGTAATCCCCGGTTGATCAGCTCGCCGCGCGCCGTCAGCACCACCGGCGTCGAAAAAGCGAAGTTGTCGAGTTGCAGATTGATTTTGTCGAGATCGTAACGCTCTGCGCCGCGGTTGATCGTCACGCGGCTGTTGCGCAGCATCAGGGTGCTGATATCGGTCCGGCGCAGCAGGTCGAGGAGGGTTTTGATCCGCTCCGGTGGTGTCGCTGCGTGGGTCGTTGTGGTTGTTGGCAGGTCGATACGGAGCTCTGCCCCTTCCAGGAGGATGCTTGAGAAACTCAGCTGGCGCTGCAACAGCGGGGCGAAACGCAGGCGCAGCAGCAAGTGGTCGGCAGCCAGAGAGGTGACATCCGCCGGGGCGCCGATAACGGCATCGTTGAGTTCAAGACTGAGGCCGTGGCGCAGGGCAAAGTGGATTGTCCCGATCTCTACCGGGCGCTGCAGAGCGTCTTGCAGGCCGGCCTGGAGTTGGCTCCGGTAATCGTTGAGGTTAAAAGAGTAAAGGAAGAGGGTCAGCCCCACAGCGGCCGCGCCGGACAGGAGGGCCAGCAGGGTGATTACGGGGTGGCGGCGCAAGCGTTCAAGCACAGAAAAAATCTCCTTGAGAAGCAATGGGGCGCCAGTATAGCGCGCTCGCCGGAGTTGGGGAAGAAGCAAGTCGAAGATTGTCGGAAATCTTTACTCGCAGGGGAGGTCATGCTAAAAGGGAAGCGGTTTCACGTCCTCATCGGGATTTTCTCCCTCCCCTTCAAGGGGAGGGTCGGGGTGGGGATGGGAAGATTTTGAGCAACCAACTAGACCCATCCCCCTCCTAACCTCCCCCTTGAAAGGGGAGGAATTGAACCTTGTGAAAGGTCTTTTCATGCTTGGCCACCGCCCTACTTATGTTGAGATCGATCTTGCCGCTACCCGCCACAATTTGTTGGAGGTGCGCCGGCGCATCGGCCCGGCGGCCAAGATTCTCGCGGTGGTCAAGGCCGACGCTTACGGCCATGGCGCGCAGCGGATCGCCCCTGTTCTCGCCGCGGCCGGGGCCGATCTCTTCGGCGTGGCGATCGTCGAAGAAGGGATCGAACTGCGCAACGCCGGGGTGCGGCAGCCGATCCTCGTCCTCGGCGGCTTCTATCCGGGGCAGGAGCTGAGCCTCCTGCAGCACGAGCTCATCCCCTGTCTCTTCGATCTCGATAGCGCCCGGCGGCTGGAGACGATCGCCGCCGCCGCCGGGGTGATCTGGCCTTATCACCTCAAGATCGATACCGGCATGGGACGCATCGGTTTTCAGCCGGACGAGCTCGCCATGGTCCTCCCGCAGCTTGCCGCCCTGACCCATCTCCGCCTTGACGGCGTCCTGTCCCACCTCGCCCTTGCCGACGATCCGCCCCATCCCCTCACCGCTGAACAGATTGACCTGTTCCGCACCATCCTCAGCCAGGTGCGGGCGGCCGGCTTTAACCCGGCCGACATTCATCTCGGCAACAGTGCCACAATCTTCTCCCGTGAAATCCCGGAATGTAACGTGGTCCGCCCCGGCATCGTCCTGTACGGCGCCGCGCCGTCAGATTATTTTGCCGATCAACTCGACCTGCAACCGGTGATGAGTTTCCGTTCGCGCATCGCCCTGCTCAAGGACGTCCCGGCCGGCACCGGCATCTCCTACGGCCACCGCTATCGCGTTCTGCGCCCCAGTACCATCGCCGCGGTACCGGTCGGTTATGCCGACGGCTACAGCCGCCAGCTCAGCCATGGTGGCGAGGTGCTGATTCGCGGTCAGCGCGCCCCGGTCGCCGGAACGGTCTGCATGGACTGGATCATGGTCGATGTCACCGATATCCCCGGCGTCAGTGTCGGCGACGAAGTCACCCTCCTCGGCCGCGACCAGAATGACGCCATCAGCGCCGAAGAGTGGGCCGCAAAGGTCGGCACCATCTCCTACGAAATCTTCTGCAACGTCAGCAAGCGCGTCCCGCGGATCTATCGCGATTAAGGTCTAATCTTA
>JACUTW010000088.1 GCA_014859605.1 Desulfuromonadales bacterium | reverse complement strand
CACTTCAGGATTACCCTGACGCAGTTCGGTTTCGAGCTGTTGCACCCGGTCCCGCAACTGTACTACTTCGGCAATCAGTTCGCCGTCGCTTGCCAGCTTCTGATGGAGTTGCAGGGCATTCTCCAGTCTGCCGATGAATCGCTCTGCCATTTTTGTCTGATAGTTCTTCTTTCGGGCATCAGTTGATCGTTGCGTAAGAGCCCGCTTTCTGAACTGAACAGCCCGGAGTTTTTCGGTTGTTGCGGCGATTTCTGCGGAAACCCGCTGCAACTCCCGGTCAAATGCCGCCGGAAATTCAAATGCGTCGCCAGCTTCCGCCTCAATGGCTACCAGTGACCGATTCAGTTGCTCCAGTTTATCCGCGCTTGCCTCCATATGGCCGCCGCATACCGGGCACCCCTCATCGCCGCTACGCTGTGACGTTAACCAGGAAGAAACCTGTAATCGTTCCTGTTGAATCTGCATGCCGTGATGATAGTTTGCCGCCCCCTTGCGGATACGATCCATCTCCTCCAGACGTCTACGCAAGGCAGACAGCTCTTGGGATACTTCCGATTCTTCACTTTCAAGCCCTTGCAGTTCTTTTACTGCATCGGTTATCGTAGTTTCCGTTACGGCAAGGGTCACATCCGTCACGTCAACCAAGCCCTGCAACTGTTGAATCATCTCATCCCGTGAAGGTTCACCGGCCTGATCCGCTGCTAGCAGCCCCAACTCCCGAGCCTCGCTCACTTTGGCCCGCAATTCAGCCAGCCATTGCGCGGAGACTTCTTGAGCATTCTTTATTTCCCGCTCTTTCCGCTTTAATTCGGTTTGCAAACGTTTCAGCTCGTGCTGTTTGGCCAAAAGCTCAGGTGTTATTGCACCCAGTATGTAGGGGAATATTTTTATCAGTTTCTCCCGGTGGTCGTAGGTGTTGGTCTTGTAGAACAGCACATCCGGATTGGCGATGACGTTTTGCGGCTGAAAAATGAAGGCGCTCAAGTCGCGGAATCCAGGGCGGGCATTAAAACCGCTTTGAGATTCACCATCGCCGAAATCCAGGTTAGTCAGCCCGGCAAGCTCATCCAGGACAGTGCGGACTTGCCCCCGAGTGGTGTTTTTTGACAAGGTCTCCGGGATCTCGTTGATCGTTGCCGCTTCCTCAATATACATGTCATCGGTGGAGCGTTGCTCACCCGGCTCGGGCCTGGCAAAGAGCTTTTCGCCGCCGCTGGTCTCCACAATCACGCCAAACCAAGCGCAGGCGTCGCGGATGGTATTGACCGGTATCAGGCATTTGCTTGAGCCGAGACAGTAGTCGATAATCGGGATAACTGCTGATTTTCCGGTGCGGGATGCACCGCTGATTATGTTGACCTTGCCGGTTTCAAAAGGGAGACGCCGCGGTTTGAATGCCGGGTTCTTGGGCCAGAGAATTATTTCTTTGATCTGGAAATACATGTCAGAACCTCACCTTCAACGTTATGGCGATTTCGTGCATAGTCAGCGGCGCACACCACACCCCCAATTTCTCGGCGCTATTCATCATCGTTTTTATCTCTTCCGGAATACCGGAACTGGCCTTGGTATTTGATAACGGAATCAGGGTCGCATCGGTTTCGAGGTGTACAAGACGGGTAGCCAAGGCCATTCGCAGGGATTCAATACTCAACTCTTTCAGAACCAGCATCCGGTGATTTATCGAAAGAAGTAAATCCTGCTTACAGTGCTTGGCCGCCCCGAACTTGGCGGCACAAACTCGTAGACCGGAGGATTTATTTGTCCGCTCGACAAACTCGGCTGTTCTCCGATGCAAGATGGTCGGCAGCACGAGGAAAACAAGTGGTAACGGAATTGGGTTTCTGGTCGGATGTGCATAGACATAACCGCAGACAAAACGCCAGATAAGACCCGCTCCCAAAGCCGGATTCTGGATGTTACGAACTTCGGCAGACAAAATCCCCATTACGCCACATCCTTTTCAGTTTTCGACAAGAGCTTCACAAAGTGCGGATGCCAGCCGATGAGCGGCACATCAGCCAGCAAATGAAAGCAGCCGGGAATGAAGTGTTCCGGCGGAGACATCTGTTGAACCGTAAGGCGATGTTTCTTGCATTCGTAGTACAAAAGTTTCCCTTGCTCAAGCGCCGGACGGGCAGCATAGACAAGGTCATTAATCTTCTTTTGATTTTTCCAGGCCTTGCATAGACTTTCATCAAGCTCATCAAAAGAACTTTCATGAACCTCGCCGGACTGACTCCAGAGGACACGATCCCAGCCAGCCATAAGAAGGTCACTGACAGCGTCCAGCTTCTCGTCGTAATCCTCATCGATCAATTCGAGCTGCTGAATGAAGGTATCACCCAGATGCTCATGTATATCGTCCGTGGTCGGTTTAGGCGCAAAGCTGGTAAGTATTGATTCTTTATCAATCTTCCTTCTCACGGCTAGATATTCCCTGTGAAAATCATCCTTCAGAATGACGGCAGGCAAACCTTTTTCAATGCTGAGATCAACCTGCTTCTTCACCCAGCCGAGCAAGTTGTTCACGATAAAGGGCACATACTGTTTCGATACCGGATCACCGGCAATCAGCTTTTCAAAATCGCTGATCGGGCTGCCGCTATCACTACAGGTCAGGCGGAAATTACGGATAATGGGGATGACCAGTGACTCATCAGCCTCAAGCACCGGATTTGCATATTTCTGTAATGCTGCTGATATTGCCGGTTTGAGGGGGCGATTTGGAACGGTTCCCCAGAGCAGGTCGCGCGCGGCAGTGAGAGCATGAGTGGCATCGGTGTCGCTTGCAGCTTTACGGAACAATTCCACAATGTCGCCGGTAACAGTCCGGGAAACATAGATTTCAAATGTGGTAGTGTCGGGATCGACGAGTTTCAGCTTTACCAGTTCAAGCCAGTTATAGAGAGTTTTCCAAAGTGATACCGCCCGGTCGGCAACGGGGTTATCCGTCAAGGCGCTTTTGCTCTGGACAAGGTGAGTCGTACCGTCAACGGCTTGCTCCGCGACATCATCAAGTACTTCCAGGCTGCAAGCCGAGCCTGCGACGGCTTGACGCAGCCTTGTTGCCAGCAGGGTTTGCTGAAGGCTGTAGCCGAGGTATTGGCCTGCGGCGGTAGCAGGGGCCATATTTTGACTGGGCAAACATTGATGGAAGTCTTTGTTCATTTCCGCATCCAGAACATAGGTTTAACTGCCAGACTATTCATCGAGAAATTCCTCGAATAGTTTACTTAATTCATTACACCGCCAACACCTTCCGACACTTCGGATACCCCGTACACGCCCAGAACCACTTCCCCGCATTCGCACCTTGCTTGGCCTGACGCTTGACCATCGGCACGTTGCAGGCAGGACAATTCGGCGGCGTTGCGACTTCAGGCGCCGAAGATGGAATGCGTTCGGAATCGCTGCTAACAGCTTTCACATTTTGTGGCGGAGTCGGAAGGGCAAACTCGGTATCAGCCTTTGGTGCAGGAGCCTTGGTGACAACATCTGCCGTCTTCAACACCGCCGCCAGCGCGTCCTGCACCTCCGGTAGTGCGTACGCTTTTCGCGCCGGAACATGCACCACCGGCAGATGCGCGGAAGTAAGGGCCTTATCGACGAAATCGTCGCGTTCGCTGCGATCCTTGCGGCCATGGGTGGCATCATCGAGTTCGATCACAGCAACGACCGCCAGCGTATCAGGACGACAAAGGACAAAATCGACATGTTTCTGATTAAGACGATTACGGGCCGTGGTACTCTGGCTCTTCGTCAACCCCCTGGCCGGCTCCACCAGATCACCGAGACGGACTTTGCCGAAGATTCGATACTCCTCCCCCAACGCCTGTTCCAGAACCCCGTAAAATGATCGTTCGGCAGCGCTAAAGAGATCAGGCCGAGCGACAAAGATCACTTCATTCCCTTGCTTGGTTGCTGTCAGCTGCCCTCCCTTGACAACCACTAGAGCGACCATGATTAACACAATGACTATTAGTACAATAAATATAAGCACTCAATATCTCTCCCATCTTGATTACGCCCCACTCAACCCCACCCCCGCCACCACAATCGGCATCTCAAACATAAAGCCGAGATACGGCAACTCCCGCACCGCTTTTTCAAAACTCATCATCCCCGAATAGACCGGCGTCCGCTCCCGCACCACATCCTGCTGCGCCCGCTTGCTCCCCAACTCACAGAGCAGACCGGCAAAGACATTGGTCGGACAGAGCAACAGGCCGAGCCGGGCCTCCCGGTATTTCTTGGCGAGCATGAATTTCACATAGCCCTGATAATAAGAGCGGGCATTGCCGAACTCGACCTCGACCCAGACGCCGTTCTTTTCAAAGTCGCAGCGCAGACCCAACTCGTTGACCACCCGCTGCTCCTGCTGCCAGCCGCTGCTCACTAGCCCGTCGCCAATGCGCCGGTTGTAATCCGCCTGGTTGAAGTCCGCGACATAATCGATGGCCAGCAGAGAGCGTTCGATCTCGACCACCTCAGCGCAGGCGGAGACCTCGTGATTCTGGACGTTATGCAGCAACAGTTCAGTGATCCGCAGCGTCGGAGTCTTGAGGATCGGCCGCAGGCAAAAGGTAAAGGGAGCGACCTCTTCCACTTCGAGCAGATTCCCCTTGATATGGGCGCTGAAGGTTGCATGCAGGTAATGCCGCAACGGTTCAAGACTCTTGTTCTCGTAACGGAACTGGAGATGCCCAGGGTCGTTGTTCAAGCGCCGGATCTCCGCCGTCACCGGCGCCAGAGTGTCGCAGAACAAGGTGACCGCTACCTTCTGCCCTTTGCCGATGGCAAGGTAGCGCTCCGTCTGCGCCGCAATCGGGATGGTGATCCCGTATTTGAAGGTCGACGGGCCGACGGGGTGGAGGAATTTTAGAAGATCAGACACTGAGCAATCCTTTACAGGGCAATGATCTTGGAAACCAGGCGGGCGAATATTATTCGCCCCTACGGAAAACACAAAAACGCCACCTTGATCAGCAATATTATCTGCTGATCAAGGTGGCGTTAGCGCTGCTACATTCCGTTATACATTTGAGCCCTCTCTCTCAACCTGCAAATCCCGCCATTAAAAGGAGTCAAAGTTTTACCGCAAAAAAGACAATTATGAAAGTTGAATTATGAAGGATGAGAATGTCTTCTCCGACTGGTCGTCACTTAAGTCTCAATCAACTCGTAAGCACTTCCCCGCCCACCGGCTTCATTCTTTCGAAGGATATTATTGTCGATCAATTGCAGGATATCGCGGTAAGCCGTGTCCTGTGAGCATTTGGCGAGCTTCGCCCACTTCGAAGACGTCAACTTCCCGTCAAAACCATCAAGCAGACGATTCAGCATCAAAATTTGCCGTTCATTCAAGACCGAGGTGGCGTGTTGCTCCCAAAAACGGGCTTTGTGCAAGACCGCTCCCATGGTCACTTCGGAGCGATCCAGGGCACGCGACAGACTCCCCAGGAACCACTCCAGCCAGGCGGTCACATCCAGATCCCCCTTCTGGGTCTGTTCGAGAATATCGTAATAGGTACTGCGCTCCGTTTCGATCTGGGCTGACAAACTATAGAAACGCTGCGCCGTCCCTTCTGACCGCGCCAGGGCCATATCACCAATCGCCCGCGCCATGCGTCCGTTGCCATCATCAAAGGGATGGAGAGTCACAAACCAGAAATGAGCTAAGCCGGCCTTGAGGACAGGATCGATTTTATCATCCGGTGCATTGAACCAGGCGAGAAAGTGCTCGATTTCCACCGGGAGTTGCTGCGCCGGCGGAGCGAGATAATGGACCTTTTCGTGACCATAGGGACCGGAGATGACCTGCATCGGTCCCTTGGCATCATCCCGCCAACAGGCCACCCGAATCGGTAGCAGACCACTACGTCCGGTCGGGAACAAGGCCCCATGCCAGGCAAAAAGGCGTTCGCCAGTAAGGGGTTGATCATAGTGACGGGTGGCATCAAGGAGCATCTCCACCACCCCTTCGATATGGCGATCAACTGGAAGCAACGCTCCGGCATCTAACCCGAGACGACGAGCAAGAGAAGAACGCACCTGCTCGCCATTCAGTCGCTCCCCTTCAATCGCACTGGTCTTGAGCACATCCTCGGTCAGTGTCGTCAAGACCGCCTCATCCCGCAGCTTGAAACCGAGAGACTCCATGCGCCCGAGAAAACGCCCCTGCTGATGGCGAACCCTGGCCAAGGGTGCTGCCAAACGCAGTAAATCATAGCGCCACTGCGGCCAATCTTTTTGTTCCCAGATATACATATATTTTCTCCGCAAATATTGCGGTTATTATAACTATTTTCTCCGCACGTGCAAGAACTTGTTCAACAACCGACTGAAATGACGTCGCTCTGTGCACATCCAAACAAAAAGGACCTGGCCATTGCTGGTCAAGTCCTTGAGTATTTGGTGGGCGCAGCAGGGATCGAACCTGCGACCACTGCCGTGTGAAGGCCTTTTCAACTTTAACAAATCTTTTAAAACCATTATTTTTATTGGATTTTTCGCCAAAATCACTATATTTTTAATATTTACATCATCCATAAAAGTCACTGTTTAGTCACTACATATTATAACAACCAGACGCTCCTTTTTGATCCCCCAGCAGTTATGTTTCTTTCCCCTGCCAGGGTTCGCCGGGAAGTCGAGATAGCAATTGGTCCATAAGCCAGTCAAACGCCTGATCGAAACTCCACACTTCACTGGTCGTCAGTAGGGGGCCTATGTCAGCGGTAAATTGGCCGTCCTTCCTCTTTTCCAGCATATTCTGTTCATAAATTGCCCGGCTGATCCGATGCTCGCCATGCTCCATGTACTTCAAAAAAGCGGTCATCACCCGATCGGCATCCAGTGGCGGTTGTGACACTTGAAACGCATACCAGAGGTCGAAAAGATCTCGACCCTTCTTGCGTTGAAAGAGCGCTCTCAGTTTGGTCCCAAGCAACTCATCGAGGGAGTAGGTCAAAATCTTCGTCTCTCCATTGAACCAGCGGGAGTGAACCGCGAACGGCAGACGAATGAAGTCGAAGACGGAAAAGTGCTCGCGGGTATTGATCTCAATCTTCAGTCGCAGAGGCAACTGATCTTCCGAGGTAAAGCGATAGATGAGCGTCACCCGACCTTCACTTCGAGTGCGCTTTGGTTCTCCCAACCATGGGTCGAGCGTCTCGCGCAACTCCGTCAGTAGAGGCCCGATCGGAGCGGCCACAACCTGGACCAGATCAATATCTTCAGAATAGCGAGCCGCTGGCAGGTGGAGCTTAAAGAGGGCTGTTCCTCCTCGAAATGCCAGATGCTCTGCCAACAATGGTCGATTGAAGATCTCGATCAAAGCACGGCTGATGACTAAGTCCTGTTCGACCTGTGCCCCCTGAACCCAGGGGGCAGTTTTGCGCCATTCGTTGATATAGGCTTGAGGAATCAAGTATCCACCTCGACAGAAATATTAATAAAAAGCCGCCAGCGGGGGTCAAACTCCCCTCCACTGTTACCTTGCGAAGGCAGAAGAGCAACCCGAACCGGATTTAACGCATCAATATGTTCTGCGAGCGGTTGTGCCAGTTCTTCGGCTCCCACCAACTCGAGGAGATATCCCAACCGTTGCAGGCAGGAAATGGGCGACAGCCGTGCAACTTCAAGGAGCATGTCGGCTTTCATCTTTTCCGCCAACTCGCTCAGCACGGTGGCAACATTATCGAACCCGCCACACTGCTTGACGTAGCCGACCATATCGAGGGCGGTTGCCTCGGAAGACGAGTAACAAATCATCCCCGTTGGTGTATTTCGGGTCTGGACGGGAATATCGCTAAGGTTCTTACGTACGGCAAAATCGACCTTGACCTTCCCACAAAGAATCGACCGCCGGGGGGCGGTCACTATGACCTGAAAGACTTGTGGCCGATGGTGAGCAGCACCATGATATTCAGCGGCGCTCAACAGTCCAACGTAGTATCTCTCCCCGAGATGGGCCATCAGATCAGGGATAAATTGTTCAGCCGGCAGGCATCCCAACGACCGGTATTCAGGACGCAGAATGACATAAAAGCCACGCTGAGGCATGGCAATCTCACCCTTTTTGCGCAAACGGCCGAGCGCCAATCGCAAAGCATCGAAAGACGAACCGGTCAAGGGCTGAAGATCGGCGGCGGTGAAACAGGATCGACCTTCAGCGGCAAATTGTTTGATGATGTCGAGCAGCATGGCAAACTCCGAATTGACTGATAGCGTAAAATATCACTTCATGATGCTTATTGCAAACGATCAAAAAATGGTGCGTTGCAGTCTTTCGAAATTAATACCGGATGAATGATGTTTTAATCTCGCAATAATATAATCGACAGCCATCTACCGCCATGGTTCTGCAATCGTTCGGACCACAGACATCACAGCATTGGCTTTGCCGGGTCTGACCGCCGATCCACTCTTCCAAAAGTTTGCCATTAATCAAGATGCTGTTGGATTGCAGGGTGTTTTGTGCGAACTACTCAGCGGTCAGCTCACCTTTTTCGAGAACGACATTAACACCCTGCGGGGTGAGCGATTACTTGAGAACTGAAAAAGCTTTTTCGACTTCTGTCTCCGTCGAGCCACAGCGTGGACAGGTTTGTCCATCACTAAGTAGTCTTTGCCAGGCAATCGTTATCGTTTTCATGTCAGATATACCTTTCACAAAATTTCAGGTGAACTCAACTAGCAACAACCGGGGCCACAGCAGGAGGTGACCTTGTATTTTACACCGAAGGTTACCTCGAACCCGCTATTTTTCAAAAGTGAGCGAAGCTGGTCGTTATCTGGATAAGCCCCTTTGCTGACCGGTTCACCATCGACAAAAACCAACGGCAGACACTGCGGGCCAGCAGTTTTAAGCAGTTCGGCGACTGCGGGATTTGCGACAAATGCCTGCGGGTCGCTTGAAAGGCCATAACGTGCAACCTGTACGGCCGGGGCCTGCTTTTGGATTTGACGCAAGGCTTCCTGAATTCTCACCAGTTCGGGGTCGACACTCGGGCCGCAGACTCCCGTTGAACAGCACATAGCAGGGTCGTAAATTTCGATCTTCATTTCTTTTCTCCTTGTTGTGGGCTGTTATTTTAGGGTTAGCCCTTGGTCGGCTCAATCTGCCAGGGGATGAGGAAGGTCGGCAATCCCTGGCGCACCACCTCATCAATATAACGGAACTCCCGTACCCGACGTTGTGACAGTGTCGAATCCGTAACGGTTAGAGGCGCCAGACTCTGGTTAATGATCCAGCCTGCCGGTTCGATTCCGGCCCGGCGAAGATCCGTCTGGAGCTCCAGCGCTTCATGGACCGGCGTTGCCTCTGGCAGGGTCACAAGAAAGACTTTGGTGAATGCAGGGTCACGCAGGCGCGGCAGAAGCTGACGCACTGCCTCCGGTATGTCACTCAGAGAACGGGAAACTTCCCGATGATACGACTCGGAAGCATCGAGAAGGAGCAGTGTGTGACCGGTCGGAGCAGTATCAATGACGACAAAGCGGTCAGTCCCTTGCTCAACGATTTTAGCAAATGCCCTGAATACGGCGATCTCTTCCGTACAGGGTGAGCGCAGATCCTCTTCCATCAGCGCTCGTGCTTCATCGTCCAGAGTCGCTCCGACGGTCGCCAGGACTTCATTGCGATAGGCTTCGGTTTCAGCTTCAGGATCAACACGGCTCACCTGCATCCCGTGCTGCACGTCTCCCAGAGTCAAGGCAATATGAGCCGCTGGATCGGTGGTGGTCAGATGCACCTTTTTTCCCCGTTCCACCAAGGCCATGGCAATCCTCACCGCCAAGGTGGTTTTCCCTACGCCCCCCTTCCCCATGGTCATGATCACCCCGCCCGGCATAGCGGACAACGTATCGAGAAGATTATGCAGCGCTGGTGGAAGTGAGTTAGTGATAGTGACCTGATTGATATTTTGTGTGAAGAGCTCCGGGGAAAAAAACGCCCGTAGCGCCGGAATGCCGACCAATTCGTTTCCGCGTAACGGCAATTCGGTACGGGGCATCTGGTTGAGCGACTGCGGCATTCCTGCCAGTGCTGTCAAGTTCCGTTCCCGCAGGGCAAGAGCAATTGAATCCCCGGGATCATGCAGTCGCAGCACGCCGTTAATTAGTAAGTGCTGGTTGCTCACTCCCAGCTCCCGAAGTTCAGCCGAGGCGCGAGCCGCTTCAGTCAAGGGGGCGACCTCCGGACGGCTAACCACAACCACCAGGGTTTGCGTTGCGTCCCCGAGGGATCGGCGGGTGTTTTCGTACAACAGTTGTTGGGCCTTCAGACCTGCCAGCGGCCCGAGACACGAGGTGCCACCCACATTGGTATCAATGAAGTCACTCCAGGCCGCCGGAAGTGAGAGTAGGCGCAGAGTGTGACCGGTGGGGGCCGTATCAAAAATGATATGATCGAAGCCCTCCACGGCGGCAGGATTCCCCATCAAGGAGGCAAACTCATTAAAGGCGGCGATCTCGACGGTACAGGCGCCGGAAAGTTGTTCTTCCATGCTGCGGATGGCGGCCTCGGGCAATATGCCGCGATAAGGGCCTACCATCTGTTCCCGATAGGCAGAAGCAGCTTCGACCGGATCGACATTCGAGGCAAATAGACCGAGAACTCCTGGCACCTGAGCCGGCTCAGCGGAGAGGCGAAGGCCCAGCACTTCGTCAAGGTTGGAGGCAGGATCAGTGCTGACTAACAGCACCTTTTTACCACTGTCAGCCAAGGCGATTGCGGTGGCAGCCGAAGTTGTGGTCTTACCGACGCCCCCTTTGCCGGTGAAAAAAAGGTTCTTGGGGGGATTGTGCAAAAAGTCCTTCATTATGTGTTTTCCTCAAACCTGTGCTGTAAACCAGCGCCGCTGGAACCAGAAGGCGACATGGACCAGGCCGATCATCACCGGCACCTCTACTAAGGGACCGATCACCGCCGCAAAGGCGGCACCGGAATTAAGGCCGAAGACGGCAATCGCCACGGCAATCGCCAGTTCGAAGTTGTTGCTGGCGG
>JACUTW010000087.1 GCA_014859605.1 Desulfuromonadales bacterium | reverse complement strand
AAAACCCTGATGCTTGATGCCGGCGCTGATCAGGGCGACGAGCTCGTCGGGGTTTTTCGAGAAGCCTTGCGCGACGAAGGTGGCCCCGGCGGCGAGAGCAAGCTGAAGGACAGAGAGGGGGGATTCGATGACGCCGTAGGGGGTCGTTTTCGTCTTGAAACCGAGATCGCTGTGCGGCGAGGCCTGCCCCTTGGTCAGACCGTAGATGTGGTTATCCATGACGATGTAGGTCATGTCGATATTGCGGCGCAGGGCGTGCATCGTATGCCCGGCGCCGATGGCAAAGCTGTCGCCATCGCCGCCGGTGGCGACAACGGTGAGGTCGCGGTTGGCCAGCTTCATCCCTTGGGCAAGAGGGAGGGCGCGGCCGTGGATGCCGTGAAAGCCGTTGGTGTGGAGGTAGCCGGACATCCGTCCCGAGCAGCCGATCCCGGCGACGACCATGAACTCATGGGGTTCTTTTCCACTCGCCGCAAAGGCGCGCTGGATGGCGGTCTGGACGCCATAGTCGCCGCAGCCCGGGCACCAATTCGGTTTGAGGTGATTCTGAAAATCTTTAGCTGTGGCCATGGAGAACCTCGCGAATCCCGGAGGTAATCTCCCCCGGCTTAAAGGGATTGCCGTCATATTTGCGCAGAGAGACGATCTTCTCCGCACTTGTCGGCAGGTTCATACACAACAGTTGCGCGAGCTGACCGGTGGCATTCTGTTCGATAACGATAACCTGTCGGGCTGCCGCCAGCAGCGGTGCCAGGGTTGCAGAGGGGAAGGGGTGGAGGAGGCGGATCTGGGCACAGTTGGCGCTGATGTTGTCGGCTTCGAGTCGCTCCCGTGCTTCGGCGATTGCCCCTCCCGTGGCATTCCAGCCGATGAGAAGGAGATCAGGGGCGGCATGGCGCTGATCGAGGCGCACCGGATCGGCAAAGGTCAGGGCGTCGAGCTTGCGCAGCCGCTTCTCCGTCTGTGCTTGACGATTGGCCGTCCCTTCCGCCGGTCGGCCGATTTCGTCATGTTCGAGGCCGGTGACGTGAAAGATGCCGTTCTTTACCCCCGGCAGAAAGCGCGGCGAGATGCCGTCGTCGGTCAGGAGAAAGCGTTTGCAGGGGACGGGTTCACTCTGTTCCTGCAGCTGTGGATGGAGGTCGAGCTTGCCGCGGCGAATCTGGATCCGCCCGTAATCGAGGTCGGGGAGCGTCTGCTGCGCCATGCCGAGCTGCAAATCGCTGAGGAGGATCACCGGACACTGAAACTCCTCGGCAAGATTAAGGGCTTCGATACTGTCGTAAAAGGCGGCCTCGGCACTGTCGGGGGCGATGACAATCTTGGGACTCTCGCCGGGGCTGGCATAAAGCATCGCCAGGAGGTCGGCCTGTTCCTCCTTGGTCGGCATGCCGGTACTCGGGCCGGCGCGCTGCACGTCGATGACCACCAGCGGCGTTTCGGTCATCCCCGCCAAGCCGATCGCTTCGGTCATCAGCGCCAGACCGGGGCCGGAGGAAGCGGTGATTCCCCGCACCCCGGCATGGTTGGCGCCGATCGCCATGGTGACGGCGGCGATTTCATCTTCGGTCTGCACCATCACCCCGCCGAACTGTGGCAGTTTTTGGGTGAGGTATTCCATGATGTCGGAGGCGGGGGTGATCGGATAAGCCGCCATAAAGCGGCAACCGCCGGCCAGGGCGCCAAGGGCGGTCGTTTCGTTGCCGATCATGAAGAGGCGTTTTTTCCCATCGCCGGGGGCGAGGCGGAGATCGGGATGCTGCTCGGGAAAGAGGGCGCGCAGGGCGGTCTCGCCACTTTGCAGGGCAACCAGGTTGCTGTTGACGACCGCTTCTCCCTTGGTGGCAAAGGTCGCTCGCACCACATCCTGACAAAGCTCACTGCTGAGACCGAGTAGGGCCAGGGAGGCGCCGATGGCGACCATATTCTTCATGCGGGCAGCGCCGGCTTCGGTCGCGAGGGCAGTGAAAGGGAGGGGGCAGAGGATGACCTCTTTGCCGGGGGGGAGATGCGGCTGCATGGCGCTTTCGGCGAGGATCATGGCGCCGGGGCGGAGTTCATGAAAGCAGAAGTCGATGCTCTCCTGATCGAAGGCGACAAGGATATCGACCTGATCGGCGATCGCCTGTACCGGCGTGGTGCTGATGCGGATATTGTTATTGGTGTGGCCGCCTTTGATGCGGGAAGAGAAGTGGCGATAGCCGTAAAGGTGATAACCGAGGCGATTCAGGGTCTTGGCAAAGATTTCGCCGGTACTTTCGATCCCTTCCCCCTGTTGTCCGCCGACCTTCCATGCAATTTGTTGTACCATCATTTTGATCCCTGGTTAGAGAAGATATCTAGAACACAGTGCGATTTTGGCCGCATTGGGGGCAAATGTAAATATACTTTACGCATCTGTCGGACATCTCTATAAAAATCGCGTATAAATGATAGACTTTTTTACGGTGGTTATTGTAATTTTCGACGATTATCGTCGAGCCGGTGCACTAACGCCGGTGTACGGATTTCGCCAACGCAATCATGCATAGAATAACAGATAAGGAAGGTGATTTAATATGAGCAAAGTTCTGATCATCGGCGCCGGCGGCGTCGGCCAGGTGGTGACCCATAAATGTGCGCAGCGGCGCGATATCTTCAGTGAGATTACTCTCGCCTCCCGCACCAAATCGAAGTGCGATACGATTGCCGCCCAGATAAACGGGCCGATCAAGACCATGCAGGTCGATGCTGATAACGTTCCGGAGCTGGTGGCGTTGATCCAGGCGGAAAAGCCGCAACTGGTCCTCAACATTGCCCTGCCGTATCAGGATCTGACCATCATGGACGCCTGCCTGGCCACCGGAGTTGACTATCTTGATACCGCCAATTATGAGCCGCTCGACACCGCCAAGTTTGAGTACTCCTGGCAGTGGGCTTATCAGGAGCGCTTCAAGGCCGCCGGAATCATGGCCCTTTTGGGCAGCGGTTTTGATCCCGGCGTCACCAACGTCTACACCGCCCTTGCTGCCAAGAAGTACCTCGATGTCATCGAAGAGCTCGACATTATCGATGCCAACGCCGGCAGCCACGGCCTCCCCTTTGCCACCAACTTCAATCCGGAGATCAACATCCGCGAAGTGACCGCCCCCTGCCGCCACTGGGAGAACGGCCAGTTTGTCGAGACGCCGGCGCTGTCGACCAAGCGCGTCTTCGACTTCCCGGAGGGGATCGGGCCGATGAACTGCTATCGCCTTTACCACGAGGAGATGGAGTCGATCGTCAAGCACATCCCGACGATCAAGAAGGCGCAGTTCTGGATGACCTTCTCCGACAACTATCTCAAGCATCTCGAAGTACTGCAGAATGTCGGCATGACCCGCATCGACGAAGTCGAATTCCAGGGGCAGAAGATCGTACCGATCCAGTTTTTGAAGGCTCTTCTCCCCGATCCCGGCACCCTCGGGCCGTTGACCAAGGGGAAGACCTGCATCGGTGTTATCGCCCGCGGTTATAAAGACGGGAAGCGCAAGCAGGTCTACATCTACAACATCTGCGATCATCAGGCTTGTTACCAGGAAGTCCAGTCGCAAGCGATCAGCTATACCACCGGCGTCCCGGCCGTGGTCGGGGCGATCATGATGCTCACCGGCAAGTGGCATGCCCCCGGCGTCTGGAACATGGAGCAGTTCGATCCCGAACCCTTCCTCGACGTCCTCGGACCGATGGGATTGCCGACGGTGGTGATTGACGGCGGCGATTGGCCGGAACTGTAGGGGCACCCCTTGTGAGTGCCCATAGGCGGGCGGGCACAAGACCCGCCCCTACGACTTGCCACGCTGTTGAACTTAATATAGACTGAATTCGGTCCACATATTGAGGAGGTTAGGATGTTGCTTCAGGATTCCGTCAAACCGATCAGTTACGTCAAGGCGCATGCCGCCGATATTCTCCGTGAGGTCGCCGAAACCCGCACCCCGATTATTATTACCCAGAATGGCGAAGCCAAGGCGGTCCTTCAGGATATCGCTTCCTACGAAGAGATTCAGGAGAGTCTGGCGCTCCTGAAGATCCTTGCCCTCAGTCGTAAGGATGTTGAGGAAGGTCGGGTAAAGCCCGCTGAACAAGCCTTTGCCGACATCAGAGAGAGAATCAGCCAACGGCGACAAGAATGATCTTTATCGTGACGCTTACCGAAATCGCCGAGTTCGACATGTATGATATCCATACCTACATCGATCTTCACGAATCCCGGAAAAGAGCTGACAGTCTTCTTGCCAGCATCAGTCAGTCCATATTGTCATTAGCGCATATGCCGGAACGCGGCCACTATCCTGCGGAGTTAGATAAAATCCGCATTCGCGAATTTCGGGAAATTCACTGTAAACCTTACCGTATCGTCTATGCGATTCAAGGAAATGAAGTCGTTGTCCATTGTGTTCTGGATGGGCGACGCGATATGCAGACGCTGCTGCAACAACGTCTGTTGCGATAAGAAACAGCGGGCGCAGCATGCTGCTCCCCTACACAGGCAAACCATTGACCGGTATCGATATCACCAAAATCCTCCAGCTCGCTCCGTCGCCGGCCTACGTCGTCGATCTCGGCCGGCTGCGTCATAATCTCGCCATCCTCGATGATGTGCAGCAGCGCAGCGGCGCCAAAATCCTCCTGGCGATGAAGGCCTTCTCGATGTGGAGTGTCTTTCCGCTGATTGCCCAGACCCTGCACGGCGTCTGTGCTTCTTCGCCGTGGGAAGCGCGTTTGGGTCGCGAGGAATTCGGGCGTGAGGTCCACTCCTTTGCGGCCGCCTTCAAAGAGAGCGATATTATCGAACTCCTCGGCATCTCCAATCATCTCGTCTTCAACTCCTTTGCCCAGTTGGAGCGTTTCCGTCCCCTCTGGGAGGAGAGTAACGTTTCCATCGGCTTGCGCGTTAACCCCGAACACTCCGAGGGGCACACCGCCATCTACGATCCCTGCGCCCCGAATTCGCGCCTCGGCATCCCCCGCCGCGAGTTTGACGGCCAGTCGTTGGCCGGCGTCGAGGGGCTGCACTTTCACACCCTCTGCGAGCAGCTCTTCGAGCCGCTGGAACGGACCGCCAAGGTCTTTGAGGAAAAGTTCGCTTCCTTTCTGCCGGAGCTGAAGTGGATCAATTTCGGTGGCGGCCATCACATTACCCGTGAAGGTTATGATCTTGACGGTCTGGTGGAGCTGATCAAATATTTTCGCGCCAAGTACAACGTCGAAGTCTATCTGGAGCCAGGAGAGGCAATCGCTATCGGCACCGGCATCCTCGTCGGCGAAGTCCTTGATGTCGTCAAGAACGGCATGGAGACGGCGATTCTTGATCTCTCGGCGACCTGCCACATGCCCGATATCCTCGAAATGCCTTACCGCCCCGTGATCACTGGCGGATTTGATCCCGGCGTCAAGGCCTATACTTACCGTCTCGGCGGGCCGTCCTGCCTGGCTGGTGATGTCATCGGCGACTGGTCTTTCGACCGGCCGCTGCAGGCCGGCGACCGCCTCGCCTTCGAGGATATGGCCCACTACACCATGGTCAAGACCACCACCTTTAACGGCATCCAGCACCCGGCGATCTGTACCTTTGAGCCGGCCAGCGGCGAGCTGAAGGTGGTGCGGCGCTTTGGCTATGAAGATTTCAAAAGCCGCTTATCTTAAATCCGGAGGGGCGCCCCGATGTGCCGCCCGTAAGAAAGGTTCTACTCATGGAAAAATGGTCGATCAACGACTCGAACAAAATATACAACCTCAGCAACTGGGGGGCCGATCTCTTTTCGATCAACAAGAAGGGGAATGTCTGTGTCCACCCTTCCTCGACCTCCAAGGATTTTATCGACCTGCGCGCTTTGGTCGATGATCTGATCAAGCGTAAGATCAAACCGCCGATTCTGCTGCGCTTTATGGATATTCTTTCCGGGCGGATTGCCAACATTAATCGCGCCTTCAAAAACGCCATTACCGAAAACGAATACCCGGCGAAATACCAGACCTTTTATCCGATCAAGGTTAACCAGCAGCGCCAGGTTGTCGAGGCGATTACCCACTATGGCAAGCGACACAATATCGGCCTCGAAGTCGGTTCCAAACCAGAACTGGTCATCGGCCTCTCCTTTGCCGCGGTGAACGCCATTCCGATCATCTGCAACGGCTACAAGGATACCGAATATATCGAAACGGTTCTGTATGCCACCAAGCTCGGCTATAACATCACCATCGTTGTCGAGAAGATGTTTGAACTGGAGAAGATTATTACCCTGGCAAAGAAGACCGGCATCTCACCGCGCCTTGGTATCCGCGTCAAACTCTCTTCGAAGGGGACCGGGAAGTGGGCGACCTCCGGCGGCGAAGACGCCAAATTCGGGCTGCGGATGTCGGAGATTATCGCTGCCATCGATATTCTCCGTGAAGCGGAACTGATCGACTGCGTCAAGCTCTTGCACTTCCATATCGGCAGCCAGATCACCAAGATCGACAAGATCAAGACCGCTCTGATCGAGGGGACGCGCGTTTATACCGAGATGAAGAAGCTCGGCGTCGGCATCGAATATGTCGACATTGGTGGCGGTCTCGGTGTTGATTACGACGGCTCGAAGTCGAGCTACTTTTCGAGCGTCAACTACACCGTCGAAGAGTACGCCAACGACGTCGTTTACCAGATCAAGAACATCTGCGACGAAGCCGCGGTGGAGTGCCCCAATATTATCTCCGAGTCGGGGCGGGCAACGGTCGCCCACTATTCCGTCCTGGTCACCAATGTCCTCAACACCAATACCCAGAATCTCACCCCCGATTTCGAAGATGTGCTGAACAGCGCCGAGAAGCTGGCGCCGACGGTGACAAAACTTGCCGACATCTACAAAAGTATCGACCGTCACTCGCTGCGCGAAGATTACCACGACACCATGCAGCTCATTCAGGAAGCGGTCAGCCTTTTTAATCTCGGCTACCTCTCCCTCAACGAACGCGCCATGGCCGAGTGGCTTTACGGCAAGATCCTGCGCAAGATCAATGGCATCGTTGAGAAGATCAAGCCGATCCCTGAAGAGTTGCAGAACTTTCAGCTGGCGCTGCGTCAGACCTACTTTGCCAACTTCTCCCTCTTCCAGTCGATCCCCGATTCCTGGGCGATCGACCAGCTCTTCCCGATCATGCCGATCCAGCGCTTGCAGCAAAAGCCCGATGTTATGGCTTCGATCGCCGACATTACCTGTGATTCCGACGGTGAGATCACCAGCTTTGTCGGCGAGAACGGCCGCACCAAGTTCCTCCCCTTGCACAAGATCCGCAAGGACGAAGATTATTACATCGGCTTCTTCCTGATCGGCGCTTATCAGGAGATCCTCGGCGATCTCCACAACCTCTTTGGCGATACCAACGCTGTGCACATCACCTTCAACAAGAAGACCGGCTACATGATCGATACGGTGATCAACGGCGACGCCACCTGGGAAAGCCTGAAATATGTCGAATACAAAGGGCCGGAGCTCCTCAAAAAGATACGTGACAGCCTCGAAAAGGAAGTAGCACTGCGTAAGGTCTCAATCGAAGAGAGCAGCCATTTTATCGAGCTTCTCGATCGTACTTTGGTCGGGTATACCTATCTCGGCGATTAGGTTGAGTCCCTTCCCCTTCAAGGGGAAGGTTAGGATGGGGATGGGGTGCTTCTCGGTAAGTTTAGAAGTCAAACAATCTAACCCATCCCCTCCCCGACCCTCCTTGAAAGGGAGGGGAAGAAGTAACAGCAGCAAAGGCAAAGAAGAGGTGGCACTGATGAAAAAGATCGGCATCTTGACCAGTGGCGGGGATTGTTCGGGGATGAATGCGGCGATCCGCAGCGCGGTGCGCACGGCGCTGCGGCGAAATGTCGAAATCGTCGGTTTTCGCAAGGGTTATGTCGGGCTGATGAAAGGGGATTGCATCCCTCTCGACAGCCGCTCCGTCTCCGGCATTCTCCATCGCGGCGGCACTTTTCTTCAGTCTGCCCGCTCCCCGGAGTTCCGCACCCGCGAGGGGCAGGTACTCGCCCTCGCCAATCTGCGCCGCCTTGGCGTCGAAGGGCTGGTTATCCTCGGTGGTGACGGCTCCCTCAGCGGCGCTCTCGCCCTGCATCAGCTCGGCTTCCCGGCCATCGGTATCCCTGCCTCCATCGACAATGATATCTCCGGCACTGATATGTCCCTCGGTGTCGATACCGCCCTCAACAACATCATCTACGCCGTCGACTGCATCAAGGACACCGCCAGCTCCCACGCCCGTGCCTTTGTCATCGAAGTCATGGGGCGCAACTCCGGTTATCTTGCCAGCATCAGCGCTATCGCCACCGGCGCCGAGTTCGCCCTCGTCCCCGAGCGCGAGTACGACCTTGCCGAGATCTGTCAGCAGCTGCGCGGCCGTTATGAAGAAGGGCGCGACAATGCCATTATCATCCTCGCCGAAGGGGCGGGGAATGCCCAGACCGTCGCCGATGCCATCAAGGATGCCATCGGTTTTGAAACTCGCGTCACTGTCCTCGGCCATTACCAGCGTGGTGGTGCCCCATCGGTCTTCGATCGCCTCCTCGCCAGTCGTTTCGGCAAGAGTGCCGTCGAACTGCTGCTGCAGGGGGAGCGAGGGGTGATGGTCGGCCTGGCGTGCAATGCCATGGTCACCACGCCGCTGGAGACGGTTATCCGTGGCGCCAAGCGCCCGCAGGACGAGATGGTCCGTTTGACAGAAGAGTTAGGAATTTGATGATGAAAAGTCTCTGGATCGCTCTCCCCATGGTCCTCCTGTGCGCCTGCACACCAACCACCCCCCTCCTCGGAAATCCGCAGCTGCCGTATCCGCCGGCAGCAACGCCGCAGGTTGGCGACATCCTCCATCTCCGAACCGGTCATTATGTCAACGCGACGGAGATGGCGGCCGCCGCGACCGACAGCCGGATTGTCTATGTCGCCGAAACCCATGACAACCCGGCTTCGCACCGCGTCCAGTTCGACCTCCTCCGGACCCTGGCGCAGCGCTATCCGGGGCGGACCGCAATCGCGATGGAGATGTTCACCCCGGCGCAACAGGCATCCCTCGATGCCTGGGTAGCGCAGGAGCTCGATGAGAAGAGTTTTCTCAAGACCTGGTACAGCAGCTGGAAGATGGATATCGCTTATTACCGCGAGATTCTCGATTATTGTCGGGCCGCAGGGATTCCGGTTCTCGGTATTAATGCGGAGAAGAGCCTGATCCAGGCGGTGGCCCGCAAGGATTTTGCCGAACTGAGCACCGAAGAACAGGCGCGTCTCCCCGCCACCCTCGATATGGACGACCCCTACCATCAGGCGCTGACGGCGGCGATCTTCGGCGGCCATGCGCAGGGGACACGTCTGGCCGGTTTCCAGCGGGTACAGACCTTGTGGGACGAAACCATGGCCGAAAATATCGTCCGCTTCCTCGCTTCGCCGCAAGGGGACGATTTTCATCTCCTCGTCCTCGCCGGCGGCAACCACGTGCGTAACGGCTTCGGTATCCCGCGCCGCGTCTTCCGGCAGCTGCCCCTTTCGTACACCCTGATCGGCAATGAAGAACTCGATGTGAGTGAGGCCAAGAAGAGAGAGGCCTACATGGATGTCACTTTGCCGCAGTTTCCCATGCCCGCCTTCGATTACCTGGTCTTTACTCGCTATGAAGAGTTAGAAAAGCCGGAAGAGGTGAAACTCGGGATCATGTTCAAAGAGGAAGAGGGGAGGGTGGTCGTTACCAACATCCTGCCGAATGGGGTTGCGGCTCTTGCCGGTGTACTGAAAGGGGATATTCTGCGCAGTCTCGACGGCGAAGCAATCGTCGAATCCTTTGATCTCATTTATGCGTTGCAGCAGAAGAAGATTGGTGACAAGGGGCAATTGACGGTCGAACGAAACGGTGAGACGCTGGTTCTCGATCTCACCTACGCACCGGCACCGCCGGTCGAAGGCGGAACCCACAAGCCGTAGGGGCGCCGCTTGCTGCGCCCGCCTTGCTTCGGTGGTCGAAACCAACCAGGTTCCGGGGGTTGCGCCCCCGACGACGCCTTACTTCTTTTGTTTGCTCAAAAGAAGTAAGCAAGAAAAGAGCACCCCATCACCTGGCCCGCTGCGCGGGTTCCCTGCGCCCGGCAGATGTTTGGCGGGCGGACAAAAACTCGCTGCGCTCAAACATTTGTCCGCCTTTATCGCCAAACGTCCACCGCGCTCCGGTGGCAGCGAAAGGGGGGAAACACATAAAAACCCCGAAAATCCATGGTAGGGGCGCACCTGTGTGTGCGCCCGCTTTGGTTAAGCCCCCCTCCTTGCTTAAGGAGGGGCTGGGGGTGGTCGGTATAAAGCTCCCTCCCGCGCCTTGCCGGTTACCGGCCACTATCGCGGTTTTTTAATAACGGCGCGATGTTGCATTGACAATGGTGGTAGCGACAGGGTAAAAGTGGGACGTTTTTCATGCGCCTGGATTAAGGCGGTTAAAGGGAGGGCTCGGAGATGGGAAAAGAGATAATAGATCGATGACGCCGCCGGGAACAGCAATGTGCTGATGGGCGGCGTTTTTTTTATAATCAGAAAAATCCAAAAACAAAACGACACAACCTGTCATGGTCAAAGCGGATACTCGCATCGCTTGCAGAGAAATTCAATTTTCAGGCAAACCAAAGAGCAAGGATGCAGAGATGACAACCGGCAACCACGACACCCTTGTCTATCGACTGGCACAGATACTGGTCAAGCTCAACCAGGGCGAGAAACTCGACCCCTTGGCGCTAGCCGACGAATTTGACGTCAATCTGCGGACCATCCAACGCGATCTCAATGTGCGCTTTGCATATCTTCCCCTGCAAAAAAGCGACGGTCGTTACCATCTCGACCCTGCTTTCCTCGGCAAACTCAATACCCGTGACGTCGAACGCTTCGCCAGTCTGGCCGGTGTGCGTGGCCTTTTCCCCATGCTCTCCGACGACTTCCTTCGCGATATTTTCGATAGCCGTATCCAATCGGCGCTGCTGGTCAAGGGGCACAACTACGAGAACCTGGCCGGTAAGGAGGAGCTTTTTCGCCAATTGGAACAAGCGATCGTTGCCCGGCGTCATCTCTCCTTCGATTACCGCAAGGATGAAGGGCTCAAATCTTACAGTGCTGTTGCCCCCTTTAAACTGATTAACCACAAGGGG
>JACUTW010000086.1 GCA_014859605.1 Desulfuromonadales bacterium | reverse complement strand
TGATAGCGCAGCACCGAGAGCTGCGGAATCGCGTCGCTGACTTCACCGATATGGATCAGCGACCCCGGCGAAACGCCGATCTTGGCCGTCCGTTTCTTCATGATTCTGCGATTGCTCATGATGACCTCTAATGAACTTGTTTGTTGGACAAGGAGCAAGCTCCAGCTTGCGATTTGTCAGGATGACTCCCTGTCACAAGCTGGCCACTACAAACCTCATAATTTCTTTTCCATCAACTGCTTATCCATCTCAATAGCCTGGCGCTCCCGGTGCAATTCGGCAGCCAGCTCTTCCTCAGTCGGCAGATACAGCTTGTACCGTGAAGCAAATATCTGATTCTTTCCTTCAGGCAGAGTGAAGCGCACGACTGCCTCACTTTTGCTGTCACAAAGAAGAATACCGATGGGGGGATTGTCTCCGTCGTTCATCAGTTCACGGGTAAAGAAGTTGACGTACATCTGCATCTGTCCGATGTCCTGATGGGTAAGTTCACCGGTTTTCAGGTCAATCAGTACAAAGCATTTGAGGATGTAGTTGTAGAACACAAGATCAATGAAGAAGTGCCTTCCATCCAGGGTGATTCGCCGTTGCCGCGCTACGAAAGAAAATCCCTTCCCGAGTTCAAGCAAAAAATGCTGAAGCTTCTCGATCAGCGCGCTTTCCAGTTCTTTTTCAAGCAAACGATTTTCCTGGGGAATACCCAAAAATTCGAGCACGTAAGGGTCTTTCACCATATCTGTGGCAGACTTCAAAATCAGCCCTTCGTTGGCCAGCGCCATCACCCCGTCTTTATCGCGAGAGTGGATCAACCGCTCAAACAACATGGAATTCATCTGCCGTTCCAGTTCACGGGTAGACCAGTTGCTGTTGACGCTTTCAATCTCATAGAAAGAACGTTTTTGCGGGTCATCGTGGCGCATCAGCAGGCGGTAGTGCGTCCATGATAATTCGGTACGCACTGCGTTCCAATTTGAGTAAGTTTGATAGAACTGGCGCATAAAGCGCAGGTTTCTGGCATCAAAACCCTCACCATAACGTTCAGTCAGCTCATGAGAAACACGTACCAGCACGGCTTTGCCATACTCGGCCCGCTTCTCTCCCTGTTGCTCGTCTTCCACAATTTCGCGCCCAATTTCCCAATAAGCATGCACCATTTCAGCATCGACCACCGTCCGCACCCGATTTCGGGCAGTTTCGATGATGGTCGAAATACGACCGGTCAATTCGGCGGTGTTTGGTTGAATTTCAGCAGGCTTGATCGGTTTTTTACTCATGACGTCCTCTCGACAATGGCGATTTCCTTGGGGGTGAGGTCGTAAAGCTAGAAGACAAGGGGGTCAATACTCGCTTCCCATCCGCCGGTATCAAAAAGTCCCTGATATGATTTTTCTGAAACTCCTCCCTATCACCACTCTTATGATTTTCAAGAAGGTTCAACAAGTTCGCTCGAAACAGCGACAAATCTTCATTGCCCATCGCTTGCCACGCGTAAGCCTTATTGAGCATCTCGCCAGGGGCTTGAATATTAAGCTTCATCTATCTCTACTTTCCCAGCGTCCGTCTTTATCCTGCCCGATTGCTTTGAGCATGTCCAACTGAATTCCATCACAAATTGAGGGCTGGAGCCCTTCCCTTACTGCCCGCTGCGCTTCTTGGTATGCCGGGTGGCGACGGCGCTCCAGGGATCGTCGGGCCAGGGATGTTTCGGGTAACGGCCACGCATCTCCTTCTTGACTTCGGGGTAGACCTGATCCCAAAAGTTGCGCAAATCCTGCGTCACCGCTAACGGGCGGCGCGCCGGGGAGAGGAGATGGAGGACAACTGCCACGCGCTGGCCACCGATACGGGGATTCTCGCCGAGACCGAAAAGTTCCTGTAGCTTAACCTCAAGGTGCGGCGCGCCGTCAAGGGGATAGTCAAGGGGGAGGATCGAGCCGCTTGGCACGCTCAGCTTCTCCGGGGCAAATTCATCGAGGCGGCGCTGCTGCTGCCAGTCGAGCCGAGCGGAAAGGGCCGGCAGCGGGTCGCAGCGTTCGAGATCAGCCCGACTGCGGCAATTGGTCAGAAAAGGGCCGAGCCAATGTTCGAGAGTGGCGAGCAGGGTCGCATCGCTGAAATCCGGCCAACCGCTTTCACCGGGAAGGGCAGCAACAAAACAGACCCGGCCGCGCAGCTGTTGCGCCGCCCGACTCCAGTTCAAACGCTCTAAACCGAGGCGCCGCAGGCCGCTGCACAGGGCGGCCACGACTTCTTCTGGCCCTGGCGTCACCAATCTTTCACTGAAGAGGAGCGCCCCGTAACGCCGCACCTCCCGGCCAACCACCCGTTCCGCCCGTTCATCCCAGCTGACTTCCCGCCCTGCCGTTGTTTGCGGAGCAACAATTTCCGCCAGCGTTGCTGGATCAAGGGGGGTGGCGAGATCGATCTCCCCTTCACTGCCGCGGCCGGCGCGGAGTTGCAGGGCGAGGAGCCAGGGGGTCGGTTTGAGGCGGGAGCGCGTTGAGAGCTGGGCGCCGACGCCGCTGGCCAGGAGATAATGCCCGCGCTGCCCGTCCCGTTCCCGGCCGATACGGTCAGGAAAAGCCGGCGCCAGGAGGCGGGCAAGGAGATCCGGCGCAGCGGCAGCAAACGTCCGGTCCTCCCGGACCCCAAGGAGCTGGCGAAATTGCCGGGCGGCGCGACTTATCGCGGCACAAGCGCCTGCATCGCTACTCTCGCTGCGGCCGGCGCAGAGTTCGAGACGATCACTGACATCGCTGCTGCTGCCGTGCGGCAGGGAAACGCCGGCGCGCAGCGGATCGCGTTCCGACAACAGGGCGGCGAGGGTAACGCCGAGCGCCCCTTCGCCGGCGTCTTGCGCGGCGATTAGGAGACGGGCCAGGCGGGGATGGGCCGGAAGTTCAGCCATGCGCGCCCCAAGGGGGGTAATGCGGCCGGTTGGGTCGAGAGCCCCGAGCTGCGCCAGTAAAGCGCGGGCGGCAACGAGATGTCCGGACGGCGGCGGATCGAGCCAGCACAGGGTCGCAGCATCCCCAATCCCCCAGCGCGCCAGTTCCAGCGCCAGAGGGGCGAGATCGGCGCTGCGAATATCCGGCGGCGTGTGCGGCAGCAGCGTCCCTTCTTCGCCGCTACTCCACAGCCGGTAACAGCGACCGGGGGCAAGCCGTCCGGCGCGGCCGGCGCGCTGCACGGCGCTCGACAGGGAGATGCGCACGGTTTCGAGGGAGCTCATCCCCCGCGCTGCATCGAAGCGGGGACGACGTTCCCAGCCGCCATCGATGACGATCTTGACCCCGTCGATGGTCAGGCTGGTCTCGGCGATATTCGTCGCCAGAACAATCTTGCGCCGACCGGGATCGGGCAGAATCGCTTTTTCCTGCTGGGCAAAGGGGAGATCGGCATACAGGGGACAGATCAGCAGCTCCTCATCCAGATCAGCGAGGAGGCGCTCAGTGCGCTTGATCTCGGCGACACCGGGGAGGAAGACGAGGAGATCTCCGCTCCCCTCTTTGAGGGCGCGGCGGATGGCGACGTTGATGGCTGCGGCTAAAGGCGTGCGGGGCGGCGGCGAGCCAAGATGGATAATCTCCACCGGGTAAGTGCGGCCGCTGCTGCTAAGAAGAGGGGCATCGCCGAGGAGTTTGGCGAGGGGCGCGGCATCGAGGGTGGCGGACATGGCGAGGAGGCGCAGCTCAGGGCGAAGGCCAAGCTGGGCATCGCGGCACAGAGCTAAAGCGAGATCGCTGTTGAGGTTGCGCTCGTGGATTTCATCGAAGATCACCAGCCCGACCCCGGACAGCTCGGGATCGCTTTGCAATCGCCGGGTGAGGATCCCTTCGGTGACGACTTCGATACGGGTCAGACGGGAGACTTTGCGCTCAAAACGGATGGTGTAGCCGACCTGAGCGCCGACCTCTTCACCGAGTTGGGCGGCGAGATAGTGAGCGGCGTTGGTTGCCGCTAAACGGCGCGGTTCGAGGAGGATAATCGACTGGCCGGCCAGCCACGGAGCGTTGAGAAGTTCGAGGGGGACACGCGTTGTCTTGCCGGCGCCGGGCGGGGCTTGCAGCACGCAGGCAGTGGCTCCGGCCAGAATCGACTGGAGGCGGGGAAGAATCTCGTCAATCGGCAGGATGCTGCGTTTCAAGTCGCCAGCTTGCGGTAGACGGCCGGGGCCTTTTGCCCGAGGGGGAGCTGCATGCCGTGCAGGGTCTCGGAATGCCCCATGAAGAGGAAGCGTTCATCATCGAGATGATGACAAAGGCGGCGCAAAAAGGTCTGCTGAGTGGGGCGATCAAAGTAGATGATGACGTTGCGGCAGAAGATCAGGTCAAAGTGCTCGCGAATGCCGTAATCTTCATCCATGAAGTTGAGGTGGCGGAAGCTGACCAGAGAACGCAGCTCCGGGACGATGCGCACCAGCTTCTTCTCCCCTTCGCGGTTGCGCAGCAGATAGCGGCGCTTGCACTCTTCCGGCACCGGCGCAACCTTCTCGGCGGCATAAACGCCGCGCGCCGCTTTGCTCAGTACCTCGGTGGAGATATCGGTGGCGAGGATCGAAAAGGAGAAACCGGGGTTGAGTCGGCCGAATTCGCTCAGAACCATCGCCAGCGAATACGGTTCTTCGCCGGTCGAACAGCCGGCGCTCCACAGGCGCAAGGGACGATCAAAGCCGCTACCAAAGCGATTAATCAGCTCGGGCAGGGCGCGCTCGACAAGGAAGTCGAAGTGGGCGGCTTCGCGGTAGAAATCGGTCTTATTGGTGGTGACGACATCGATGAGACTGGTGAGCTCCTGCTCCATGCCGCCGCTGGCAAAGAGGAAGTCGCAATAGCCGCCAAAAGAGGTCAGCCCGAGGCTGCGCAAGCGCCGGCGTAATCGGGATTCGAGCATGCTCTTTTTGTGCGGCGGCATCTTGATACCGCAGGTGCTGTAAATCAAACTGCTGAGCTTGGCGAATTCGGCTTCCGAGAGCCCGAGGCTGAAGAGGTCGGTCATGCCCAGCAATTTTTTCCGTGCTTCTTCGGGTGTGCTCATGGATGTCTCACTGGTATTTTATTCTCCCTCCCCTTCAAGGGGAGGGTCGGGGTGGGGATGGGAAGATTTGAACCAAAAATGGCCCATCCCCCTCCTAACCTCCCCCTTGAAGGGGGAGGAACTTGAGCCGGCGGGATTGAAATCCGGTGAAAATTAAACTTTCAACGCCTACGCATCGACATTATCAATCGCATCCCGTTCCCGCGTCAAGGCGAGCTGCTGCAGCGCCGGCGGATCAAGGATCAGTGCTACCCGGCCATCGCCGAGGATCGTTGCCCCGGAGATCCCCTTGACGTCGTGATACAGGGAGCCGAGATTTTTGATGACGGTCTGATGTTCGCCGATAACCGTATCGACGACAAAGCCAAGTTGGTCGCCACCGATATCGGCAATCACCACCTGTTCGATCTCCGGCGGCTCACCGGCAACGGAGAATTCATCGCGCAGCCGCACATAAGGGATAATCTTGTCGCGGACATTGACAATATTGCGGCTGGAGCCAACGGTTTGACTGCTGCGAAGTTCGAGGCATTCGACGACTGCCGAGAGCGGCAATATATAGTTTTCCACGCCGATTTGCACCAGCAACCCATCGATGATCGCCAGGGTCAGCGGCAGCTTGATGGTAAAGGTCGTCCCCTCCCCGGCTTTGCTGGTAATCTCCAGCTCACCGCGCAGGGCATCGATGGCGCGCTTGACCACATCCATGCCGACGCCGCGCCCCGAAACTTCGGTGACTTCGCGGGCCGTCGAAAAACCGGGGGCCAGGGTCAAACGCAGGAGATCGCGGTCACTGATCTCAGCGCCAGGCGCCAGCAAACCGACAGACTCAGCCTTGCGCCGCACTGCAGTCCGGTCGATCCCCTGCCCGTCGTCGCGGACAACGATGATCACCGAAGCGCCGACATGGGCGGCGCTGAGCCAGACGGTGCCGACCTCCGGCTTATGCTTCTGGCGACGCACCTCCGGCGCTTCAATGCCATGATCGACAGCATTACGAATCAGATGCATGAGGGGGTCGTTGAGCCGCTCGATCACGGTCTTGTCGAGTTCGGTTTCAGCCCCGTCGGTGACAATTTGCAGGTTCTTACCAAGTTCCTGCGACAGATCGTGAACCAGGCGCTTGAATTTGTTGAAGGTGGCGCCGATCGGCAGCATGCGGATGGTAAGGACCTGATCGCGCAGATCCCAGGTGAGACGTTCGACCTCTTCCGAAACGGTCATCAAATCGGCCAACTCGGCGCTGCCGGCGATCTGACTCAACCGCGCCTGCACCGTCACCAGTTCACCGATCAGGTTGACCAAGGCGTCGAGCTTCTCCGATTTGACCCGGACACTGTTCAGCGCTTCGCGATTCAGCCGCGCTTCCCGTTGACTCTTGACCTGATCCTGCTCGATCAGGGCCGCGGCAATTTCACCAGCGCTGGCGAGCTTCCTGGCGACGAGAATCTCGCCGATCTTTTTATGTTCCGCCAGCACCGCCAGGAGATCTGCGCTGGAGATATCCCCCCGCTCCATGAGGATTTCACCGAGGCGCTTGTCATCACTGCGCTCGATCCACTCTGCCTCGACAACCTCGATCTGCAGCTGACAACTGTCGCTGACAAAGATAAAGACATCCTCAATGGCATTGCGCCCCTGGTTGGTGGTGAGGATCACATCCCACCACAAATAACAGGATTCGGCATCAAAGGCTTCAAGGTCGGGAATCGCTTCAACCTGGGCGACGACCTGACAGTCACCGAGTTGCTTGAGTTCGCGCAGCAGATAAAGGGGATTCACCCCGTGGGCAAAGATATCCGGCGTCAGTTGAAAACGGATCCGATAGGTCGCCATATCTTCGTCACGCTGGTGCGGCACGACCTCCTGCGCCGACTCGGCCGGGTCGGTGGGCTCAAGCGAGCTGCTTAAAAGACGCAGGGCGCTGACGAGACCGTCGACCTTGCTCAGGTGCTTCTTGAGAACACTGCCGGTGGTTTCGATCATCTTTTTCAGCTGATCGCAGGACTGCAGGGTGAGATTGATCAACTCTGTGGTCACGGCAATTTCGCCGGAGCGGACCCCGACAAAGATGGTCTCGACCTCGTGCGCAAAAGCGGCAACATCGGACAATCCCGCCATCCCCCCCGACCCCTTGATGGTGTGCAGGGCGCGGAAGATCCGGTCGATCAACTCCATGTTGTCAGGGGTATCGTTGAGATCCAGAAGCGACGTTTCCAGTTCACTGAGGACCTCGGAGGCTTCCTCCCGGAAGGTGGCGGCAAGGGTATCGATCATAACTCGCTCTATCCTCTCATTCGTTGCGGAAGAATCAATTCGTCGCGGCGCTACGCGCGCTGCTCTGTTCGTCGAGCTGATGGTAAACCAGCTTCCACAGACAGCAGCCGGCCTTGTCGCGGGCACAGCCGATGTGACGGGAAAAACCGGCGAGATTCATCACTGACCGGAACTGCTCAGGAATCTTGCCGCACAGCTGCAGGCTCTTTTCCTGCCGGGCCGCCGTACGGTGCGCGGCGCAAAGGAGCTGCAGCACCGTCATATCGCTCTCCGCGTCAGCGCCAATCTCAATAGAGATATGCGTGGCCGTTGCCAGCGCTTCCTCGATCTGCCCCTTGAGCTCGGCAATCCGGCGAATCGTCAGATCTCCTGACCATTGCAGGGTCACCATTTCGCCCGCTTCCACTTCGTGCATCTTCATTCCGTCACCTCCATCCTTGCCCAAAAGCTTCTAAAAAAGCTCAACATTCATTCCCAGCCCGGTCAGATCCTGGCCGACAGGTTCAACATCGGCGCTGGAGGACTGCCGGACTTCAGCATGCACCCGGCGCTCGCTCTGCATCGTATAGTTTAATGCGATCAGGTCAAGCATTTCTGCCTCGGCGACCAGGTCTTCTTCCTCATGAATCGAGCTGGCGAGAAATTCCAGCTCGCTCACGAGTTGATCGAGGATTTTGCCCGCCTCAAGGTGAATCGTGATCCGGTCGGCGCTGGCCACGACATCAGCGGCCAGTGACAGCGCGTTCTTATCCAGAGCTTGCAGCAGCTCGATCCCGCCATGATTGACCTGCTGCAACCGCGCCAGAAAGGTCGCGGCCGCGGCGTTCAGCTGGGTTGTGCCGACGACTTCCGACTCTGTCCCGGCATTGCCGGCGCCGCTGAGCTCGCGCGCCAGAGCATCCATCTCACCATAAACCGCCGAAAACTCCTCGGTGCGACTGAGAACCTCGCTCGACAACGTCTGGATCGTCCGGGCGATCACTCCGAGACCAGCGCCGCGTTCGAGGTTATGAGCCGCGGTGATCCCGGCATTCAAAGAGATCATCTTCATCTCGGTGCCGATCGACTCCACGTCCTGCAACAGCTGACTGAGTTCACTGAGCACGTCGAGCACAGCCCCGACCGCCGCCAAAGCGTCTTTGTCTTCCTGATCGGCCGCCGCAATAATATTGGTCACCGTCGCCAGCACCGGCTCGACCTCGCGAAAGAGGCTCTCCCCCACCGCTTCGGTGGCGGTCGCCAGGCTCCGCGTCTGCTGCGCCAGGTTCTGGACACTCGGCGCAATGCCGCGCAGACTGGCAATCATCCGCACCACCGCCGAGACGATATCATGCCGGGTGTGCCCCAGCTGCGCCGCTTGGATGCGGCAGAGATCAACGGTTCGGGCGCCAATCTGCGCGTCGTTGTCGCTCCCAGCCAAGTGTTGGGTAAAATCACCGAGGGCGATCTGCACATGTTCGACCTGCTGCCGGGTGATATCGTGAAACTGGATGGCGGAAATAATTTCGTGAATCGCCGCGGCAATGCTGGCGGAATCGTCCTGCAAACGCCGGGCATCGGTAAGAGCGGCTTCACGGCGCCGAGCCACGCCGTCCAGGAGGCTGCGGCACTGCTGCAGCTGGCTCGACGCCTGCGGCAACGCAACATCAGCCATGAGCTGCGTCTTCGCTTTGGCGCCGGCAGCCAGCGACCACATGGTCTTCAGCCGGTCGCGAACCGCGTCGGTCTTGCCTTGAATCTTGCCGGCCAGCCCCTTGAGATCTTCGGCCAGGGCTTGCAGCACCACGATGGAATGCCCCTGGGTGCTCTCGACCTTGGTGGAGAAACTTAAGGAATAAAGGATTTTGATGACCTTGACCAGCCCCTGCAAGGGGGACTCAATACGCTGAAGATGATCGCCGACCTGCTTTAACGCATCCTGATGATTATGGGCATCGGCAGAAAGACGGGCAATATGCTCCTCCAGATCGTCCATCAAGGTATGCAGCGAAGCGAGAACCTCCTCCCCTTCCTTGCGCAGCAGGGAATCGATTACCGCCTCAGAAGACGAGGAGATAAAGCGGGAACGCTGCAAAAAATCACCCAGTTGCCGACCGATCCGGACAAATTGGGCCTCTTCTCTGCTCCCGAATTCCGCAAGAAGCGGAAAAAGCCGCTGCAGATGCAGACGGATTTCGTCCGGGCCGGGGTTTCCCTGCCGCGATGAAGCGGAAAGAGACGTGACAGTCATGCAGCGATCCTTTGAGTGCTGTGCAGACACTTAGACCTGATGGGTCAATCTTTCACAAGGTTTAATTCCTCCCCTTTCAAGGGGGAGGCTAGGAGGGGGATGGGTCTTATTGGTGCCGAAAACTTCCCATCCCCACCCCGACCCTCCCCTTGAAGGGGAGGGAGAAAAACCTGATTTTGAAAATTACCACTTGTAAGTCAATGGATCGATCTTCCCTTGCATCATCAATCCTAGCGAAAAATTCAGATTTGACGCAACAAAAGGCTTCATCACCGCATTCGGTCCAAAATTCGCCGAATTCTTGATCGCACCGGCTTTAAATTTTTCTGCTAAAGCTGCCGGCACACTGCTGGAGGCGGTGAGGATGTTGTCAGGATTCTTCTTGATTGAATGCCTGGGGATCTCATAAGCGGCAAAACCGGGAAACTTCCCCTGATTACTATTCCACCAGCCGTCCTTGACCACTGCGGCTTGCGCTTTGCCGGTCAACACCGCCTCGACAGCAGCGGCGTGGCTGTTGACACCGACCGCAGCTTTACCGGCAGTGGCAGCTTTGGCGGTCGATTCGCCGGATGAGGCGCCGATAGCGTAGGCAATCGCTGCCGGGGAAGAGGTCAGGATCGTCTGCGGGTCCTGACCGATTTTGTGGATCAGTATCCCGGCATAGAGTTCATTGCCGTCAACATTCTGCGCCAGCGGCGTCCCGAGCTTGCGCGCCATGATAATTGCCTGGGCAAAAGATCCGGCATAAACCAGGTTCTGATCTTTCGTGGCAAAGGCATCGAGAATCTCGGAATATTTGCCGGCAATCCGCGGCGTGACTTTAACGCCGCTCTCTTTGCTCAGGGCGAAACTGATCGCCTTAGCTTGATCCAGACTCTTGCCCGGCGGGAACCAGCAGGTCACCGTATCCGCGGCCAACGCTGTGCCGACAGATAAAGAGCACAGCAGCAAAACAAGAGTAGCTAACGCGCGTTTCATATTTTCTCCTTGGTTGAAAGCAGGTCACCCTAAAGGGACAAAACACTTAAAAATTCCCCCTCTTAAACTAAGAGGGGGTCAGGGGGAGCTATAAACAGACGGTCAAAAGGATATCTGATTAGTGCTAATCTTCCGCACCGGGATTTTCTCCATCCCCTTCAAGGGGAGGGCCGGGGTGGGGATGGGAAGTTTTCAGCACCACCAAGACCCATCCCCCTCCTAACCTCCCCCTTGAAAGGGGAGGAATTGAACCTTGCGGAAGATTGAAACTAATCAGGAAAGGTTACGAGATTAATCGACAACCGCAGCCTCCGAATTTTCGACGGCAGCTATAACACAAAGTTCATCGCTGGAGAAGATCTTGTCGATGTCAAGGATGATGATAAAATTTTCACCCTGCTTGCCCATACCGCGGATGAATTCGCTCTTAAGCTTCATCCCCATGCGCGGCGGCGGCTCGATCTGCTCGGCAGTCAGGTCAAGAACTTCGCGCACTGCATCGGTGAGGGCGCCGATCACGACCCGCTCGGAATCGAAATCGATCTCCAAGACGACGATGCAGTTATCCTGATGTTTCTCCCCTTTGGTCATGCCGAATTTGCAGCGCAGGTCGATGACCGGCACAACGCTGCCGCGCAGGTTGATGACCCCGAGCATGTACTCGGGCATCTGCGGCACCCGGGTGATATTGATGACGTCGAGGATCTCCTTGACCTGCAGCACGTTGACGGCAAAGACTTCGTCGCCGAGGGCAAAGGAGAGGAACTGCTGACTGGCTGTTTCGTTTTTTTCCATTATAACCTCCTAGTACCGCTCGAATTCGTCGTCGAGAGCATCGCGGCCGGCCTTGCCGAGAT
>JACUTW010000085.1 GCA_014859605.1 Desulfuromonadales bacterium | reverse complement strand
AGCCATTTTACAACAGAATTCGACGCTATACTATTAATAATTACAGTTAGTTATGCATATTTTTTGTGTGCGAAAGTTGAGTTATTAATAATATAGTAGATTATTTTATTACACACTGCGGAAAATATTTAAAGTAAATCAATATTTAAATATACGTTTAAATGTAAAATGCTTGTATTAACCAGTAATTTTCTTAAATTTACGATCTTATTAATCTGATAATCAGCATAAAGTAATGAGGGAGAAGTCAATATGATAACTGAAATATTAAAATTGCAAAAAAAATTCGAACTAGTAGATGGAGAAGATCAAATTAGTATATTCAATTCAGTGCAATCATTTAATGGATTTTTGCCGAAGAATTGTGCAGGATATCTAACTAATTATAGAATAGCATTTGTGAAATTGCCAAGCCTGATGTGGGTATCTCTTGGCCCAATAGGCGCTGGTATTGCTTCCGCATTAATATCACAATACATTGATTTTCAAATTATTTTTTCTGAGATTGATCGTATAGATAAAGGGTGCTACGGTTTAACAAAAATGCCACTTTTTAAAATGAAAGATGGAAACGAATATAAACTTGCATTTACAAATAGCCAAAAAAATGAACTTAAAAATTTAAATATATTATTGCCAGATTGATTTATTAAATATATTAGAAATAAAAAATAGATTAAAATTATAAAATATTTAGCATTAAAATACAAGAATAGCATGAGGATTAATTGTGGACTATGATGATATAATAAATGATTTTAATAAAAGAACTAAGAAGCTACTTGATTCGTATGATGGAGAATATGATGTTACATTGCTAGTAAATTGTTGTCTCGGTTTACTAGTATTGCCTAAGGAAAAATGTTTAAAGGATATCCCAGATATAGAGATACCTATCGACTCAAGTATTTGGGGAATTAATAGAAAGTCAGTTACAGTCAAATGTGATAAATGCGGATACAAACTTCCCTATATAATCAAAAAAATACGAAATGGTATTTGTCATTTTGATATAAAATCTATTCCTAATGAGAATAAAAATATAGAATTTCTTGAAATTAAGGATAGAGATGGATTTAAAGCTACTTTTTCAATAGATCAGCTAAAAGAACTTGCTGTATCTTTGTCAAATCATCTTGGTAGTCATTAACCAACCTGCGGACTTCTCCAGGGCCGCTGTTCATTTGTCGATTAACCTACCATGGAGCTATCCTCAACCCTCATCGCAAAACGCCACCCAACACAGCACATTGCTGACCCGGTCGGCGTCATCGATCCATTCTTTCTTTATCATCTCAAGTCCTCACTTTAACCCACCCCGGCAGCGACAAGACATTTGTTGCCAGGCAAATCCCCCTCGCTCCCCCTTTGCCAAAGGGGGAAACCAGCTTGTCTCTTTTCTTCGTATCTCTTGACGATAATATCTTTGTGGGATAACATCTTTCCATGATCAAGTCGTTCAGATGCAAAGAGACCGAGAAGCTCTTCCTTGGGCGCTTTTCCTCCAAGCTGCCGCAAGCCATTCAGCGCTCAGCAGCGATCAAGCTCAAGATGCTGAACTCTGCGAGCATTCTTGAGACGTTGCGCGTCCCCCCTGCTAACAATCTGGAGGCGTTGCATCATGACCGTGAAGGGCAGTACAGCATCAGGATCAATCAGCAGTGGCGCATATGCTTTGTCTGGGAAGGCAGCGATGCGTATGACGTCGAGATCGTCGATTACCATTAACGAGGTGAGGACATGACCAAGCGCGATTTTTCCCCTATTCACCCCGGCGAAATCCTTTTGACGGAATTTTTGGAACCGATGGGGATCAGCCAATATCGGCTGGCCAAGGATATTGGCGTCACCCCGCGGCGCGTCAATGAAATTGTCCATGGTCGGCGCGGCATCACGGCCGATACCGCCCTTCGTCTCGGACGTTTTTTCAACATGGAAGCGCAATTCTGGCTCAATCTCCAGACGCATTATGATATGGAAGTGGCCATGGATGCTTTGCAGGATCGGCTGGACAAGGAAGTGCACCCCTTTTCACGTGCCGCATAAACCGGGCGGACACGCAGGTCCGCCCTTTGGGCAAAAAACAAGAGCGCCCCGCGGACGAATCCGCGGGGCGCTCTTGTTTACTACTATTGGGACAGGGGCTAAGAGTTACATCATGCCGCCCATGCCGCCCATGCCGCCCATACCACCCATGCCGCTCATGTCAGGCATGGCCGGGCCGTCTTTTTTCGGACGCTCGGCGATGCAGGCCTCGGTGGTCAGCATCAGGCCGGCAATCGATGCGGCATTCTGCAGCGCGCTGCGGGTGACCTTGGTCGGGTCGATGATGCCAGCGGCGAGCATGTCGCAGTAGGTGTCATTGGAAGCATCAAAGCCGTAAGCCACTTCTTTTTTGGTGACGACTTTGTTGATGACGATGGAGCCTTCGGCGCCGGCGTTGGCGGCAATCTGACGCAGAGGCTCTTCGAGGGCGCGCTTGACGATGTTAACGCCGAACTGCTGCTCGCCTTCGAGTTTGAGCTTGTCGAGGGCCGGGATGCAACGGAGGAGAGCAACGCCGCCGCCAGGGACGATCCCTTCTTCGACCGCCGCACGGGTAGCGTGCAGAGCGTCTTCAACGCGGGCTTTCTTCTCTTTCATTTCGGTCTCGGTGGCAGCGCCGACTTTGACGACAGCAACGCCGCCAACGAGTTTGGCAAGACGCTCCTGGAGCTTCTCACGATCGTAGTCGCTCTTGGTCTCGTCGATTTGGGCGCGAATCTGTTTGACGCGGCCCTGAATCTCCGACTCGTCTCCGGCACCGTCGATGATGGTGGTGTTCTCTTTGTCAACAACGATGCGTTTGGCGCGGCCGAGCATGTCGATGGTGGCGGTTTCGAGTTTGAAGCCGACTTCTTCCGAGATGACCTTGCCGCCGGTGAGGACGGCGATGTCTTCGAGCATCGCTTTGCGGCGATCGCCGAAGCCCGGAGCCTTGACGGCAACGACGTTGAGAGTGCCGCGCAGACGGTTGACAACCAGGGTCGCCAGCGCTTCGCCGTCAACATCCTCGGCGATGATCATCAGTGGCAGGCCCTGTTTGGCGACCGGCTCAAGGATAGGGAGAAGATCGCGCATGTTGCTGATCTTCTTGTCGTGGATAAGGATGAGGGCGTTCTCCTGTACCGCTTCCATGCGCTCGGCATCGGTAGCGAAGTAGGGGGAGAGGTAGCCACGGTCGAACTGCATCCCTTCGACAGTCTCCAGGGTAGTCTCCATCGACTTGGCTTCTTCGACGGTGATGACACCTTCCTTGCCGACTTTTTCCATGGCCTCGGCAAGGATATCACCGATGGTTTTGTCGCTGTTGGCCGAGATGGTGCCGACCTGGGCGATCTCTTTGTGATCCTTGATCGGTTTGGAGATCTCTTTCAAAGACTCGACGCAGACGGCGACGGCTTTATCGATGCCGCGTTTGATCTCCATCGGGCTGTGCCCGGCAGTGACGAGCTTGACCCCTTCACGGTAGATCGCTTGGGCCAGAACGGTGGCGGTGGTAGTGCCATCACCGGCGAGGTCGGAGGTCTTGGAAGCAACTTCCTTGACCAGTTGCGCGCCCATGTTCTCGAACTTGTCTTCGAGTTCGATCTCTTTGGCAACGGTAACGCCGTCCTTGGTGATCAGCGGGGCGCCATAGGACTTTTCGATAACGACATTGCGTCCCTTCGGTCCGAGGGTGACTTTAACGGCGTCGGCAAGGGCGTTGACACCGACGAGGATTTTAGCACGGGCGTCCTGCCCGAATTTAATTTCTTTAGAGGCCATCTTGAATCATCTCCTTCTTAAAGTTTTAGAATTATTTCTCGATTACGGCGAGGATTTCATCTTCGCGCATCATCAGATATTCTTTGCCATCGAGTTTGATCTCGGTGCCAGAGTACTTGCCAAACAGAACCTGATCGCCGACTTTAACGTCGAGGGGGAGGAGCTTGCCGTCTTCGGTCTTCTTGCCCTTGCCGGCGGCGATGATCACGCCCTTCTGCGGCTTCTCTTTAGCGGAATCGGGGATGAAAAGTCCCCCGGCGGTTTTGGTTTCTTCTTCGACTCTTTCGACGATGACACGGTCGTGCAGCGGTCTGATGTTCATTTTTTTCTCCTTCCGTTCACAAAAAAAGGTTTATTTCGGGCACATTGCCCCTGTGAGTACAGATTTTAGCACTCGAATTATTTGAGTGCCAAGACGCGATAAATATAGCGACGATCTGCCAGATGTCAAGGGCAAATTCTTTTTTTGCGATGGGGGAGGGTTTACAGGGGGGCTATTTCCGCCAAAAGAGCGTTACGTAATTGTTCCGCGAGGGTGGCCGCCATTCGCTCCGTCTCGATTTCGAGATTGGAACGGTCGTGATCAAAAAGGATTCGGTAGGGAAGGTCGATGCGTAAAACCGGGTAAGGGGTGCCGGGCTGGTAAAGTTGCAGGCGGGTACTGAGTTTGATCTCGGTCGAGCAGCAGCCGCTGTCCTGGCCATAAGCAAAGACGCTGCCGGTGACATAATACTGCTGGCCAAGCCAGGCCGGGTCGACACTCGCCACCTCCCGTTTCAGGATGAGGGCGGAGAGGCCGCTGCCGGCGGCGGCACCGTCAAAGCCGTCGACGATCTGGTTAAAGAGGTCGCTGGTCAGCTCATCCGGGGCGAGAACCGGCAGAAAAGGGACAAAGTAGAGGATCGTTTCCTCGGTCGGCCGTTGCAGGTCGACGGTCCGTTCGATCCGATGAGTCGGAGTCATGCTGCAAGCGGAAAGAAAAGTCGTCAGTATCAGTAAGGACAGCAGGCGTTTCAAGCCCATCCACGTTTCTCCATCTCTTCGCGGTGGTAGCGGGTATAAAGGATCTGCCAATCGTGACTACCGATGATCTTCTTCTGTTTGTTGAGTTTGTCGCGAACCAGGGTGTCGACCTCCTCTTCGGCGCGGACGATGCTATTTAAGGCGTTTTTCAAGGATAAGAGGGCCCTCCCGGCATCGTCGGCTTCGATCAGATCCCCCTGCCATAGATCATTAAAGACCTGATGTGCGAGATGGGAGATACGTTCCTCTGACCATCTCATAGCGGGATCCCCTGTTCTTTGGCGAGTTTTTTGCGGATCATCAGCACCATCTTCTGGCGATCGATCCCCGGCGGCGCACTGCGCAGATGTTCGGCCAGCAGGACATTGGCCTGGCGGTCAAGGTCGTCGATCACCGCCTCTTCGCGCAGCAGCACTCGGGTTATCCGCGCTCGCAACGGAATCTCGCCGGTTTTAAAGGTCGCGCCGCCCTCATCCTTGAGAGCCTTGAGCATGCGTGCAGCAATCCGCGAAAACTGTTCCTCTTTGGGGTGTCGCGACATGGGAAACGCCTTTTTTGAGGATAAAAATCTTCGGCATGCTAGCCGCACTAGCGACGATTGTCAAACTCTGATCAAACGGTTGAGAACCTTGTTGACGCCGTGTTGTTAAACTGTATTCTTGTTACGTCTGGACAACCATCACCCTTTTCCGCTATCTTATCCGCTTAATAATTCCCCTATTGAAACGGAGGCACGCTTTGGGCCAACCGACTGATTACCGTTATCTTCCCATTCCTGAAGAACTTCCCCTCCTCCCCCTGCGGGATGTTGTTGTCTTCCCCCACATGATTCTGCCGCTCTTTGTCGGCCGCGAGCGCTCGGTGGCTGCCGTTGAAGCCGCTCTGGCCGGCGACCGGCTGATCTTCCTGTCGTCGCAAAAGGACGTCAACCAGGAAGATCCGACAGTCGAAGAGATCTACGAGGTCGGCGCCGTGGCGATGATCATGCGTATGCTCAAGCTCCCGGATGGCCGCATCAAGGTGCTGGTGCAGGGGATCGGCAAAGCGCGGATGAACGGCGTGGTGCAGAGTGCACCTTGTACGGTGGTGCGCATCGAACGCCTCGCCGAAGCTCCGCTCGATGAAACCTCGGAGCTGGAGGTGGCGGCACTGATGCGTACCGTTCATGATCTCCTCACCCAGCAGGCGGAGCTCGGCAAGCCGCTGTCGCCGGAGATTCTGGCGGTGGTGGAGAATATGGAAGATCCGAGCACCCTCGCTGATCTGGTGGCGAGCAGTATCGGTTTGAAGATTGCCGAAGCGCAGGAACTCCTCGAAATCGTTTCGCCGGTCAAGCGTTTGCAGCGGGTCAAGGACCTTCTCGCCAAGGAACTCGAACTCCTCACTGTCCAGAACCGCATTCAGAGTCAGGCCAAGGAGGAGATGGGCAAGTCGCAGCGTGAATACTTTCTGCGCGAGCAGTTGCGCGCCATCCAGACCGAACTCGGCGAGACCGACGTCCGCGCCGAGGATGTCGCGGAGCTGCGCAAGAAGCTCGAAGCCGCCAATCCGCAGGCGGAAGCGCGGGCTGAAGCCGAGAAGCAGATTCGCCGCCTCGAGACGATGCACCACGAAGCCGCCGAATATTCGATGCTGCGTACCTATCTCGACTGGCTGGTCGATCTCCCCTGGAGCAAGGGGACCAAGGATAATCTCGATCTCAAAAAGGCGCGCAAGGTCCTCGACGAGGATCATTTCAACCTTGAAAAGATCAAGGAGCGCATCCTCGAATTCCTCGCCGTCCGTAAGCTCAAAAAGGATCACAAAGGCCCGGTCCTCTGTTTTGTCGGCCCGCCGGGGGTGGGGAAGACCTCTCTCGGCAAGTCGATCGCCCGCGCTCTGGGGCGCAAATTCGTCCGCATCTCCCTGGGGGGCGTGCGCGATGAAGCAGAGATTCGCGGTCACCGCCGGACTTATATCGGCGCCCTGCCGGGGCGCATCCTTCAGGGGATGAAACAGGCCGGAACCAATAATCCGGTCTTCATGCTCGACGAGCTCGACAAGATCGGCGCGGATTTTCGTGGCGACCCCTCGGCGGCGCTCCTCGAACTCCTTGATCCCGAGCAGAATCACGCTTTTTCCGATCACTATATCAACCTCCCCTTTGATCTCTCCGGGGTCCTCTTTATCGCCACTGCCAATGTCCTTGACACCATCCCCTCGGCGCTGCGCGATCGTTTGGAGGTCATCCGCCTCTCCGGTTACTCGGCCGAAGAGAAGGTGGCGATTGCCGAACGCTACCTCGTCCCCCGTCAGCGGGAAGCCTGCGGCCTCAAGAAGAAGGATATGAACTTCTCGAAGCGGGCGCTACTACGGATCATCACCGAATATACGGCGGAAGCCGGGCTGCGCAATCTCGAACGCGAGATCGGCGGTGTCGGCCGCAAGATCGCCCGGCGCTTTGCCGAAGGGAAGAAGGAACCGCTGCTGATCAGCGAAACGATGGTGCCGAAATTCCTCGGCGCCCCGCGTTATCTCCCCGAAGATGCGCGCAATGCCAATGAAGTCGGCCTCGCAACCGGTCTCGCCTGGACCGAAGTCGGCGGCGAAATTCTGCTGATCGAGGTCGGGACGATGAAAGGGAAGGGGGAGCTGATCCTCACCGGCCATCTTGGTGACGTCATGAAGGAGAGTGCCCAGGCGGCTCTTACCTATGCGCGGGCCCATGCGGTCGAGCTCGGCATTGCTCCGGAGATCTTCGAGACCCTCGCCCTGCACATCCATGTGCCGGCCGGCGCCATCCCCAAGGATGGCCCTTCGGCCGGGGTGACGATGGCGACGGCGCTGATCTCCTCCCTCTCCGGCCGCAAGGTGCGGGCGGATGTGGCGATGACCGGCGAGATTACCCTGCGCGGCAAGGTGCTGCCGATCGGCGGCCTCAAGGAGAAGATCCTGGCGGCGATTCGCGCCCAGGTGACGACGATCATCATCCCGCAGCAAAATAGTAAGGATCTCGAAGAGGTGCCGGCGCATGTGCGGCGCAAGGTTAAATTTGTCCTTGCCCAAACCATGGCCGATGTCCTCGCTGCCGCTCTGGAACCTGCGCCGTGAGCCTCGGCGCTTGCGGTGAGTTCGGCCTGATCGAACGGATCCGTGCGCAGGTGGCGGGGCGGGATGATATCCTCATCGGCATTGGCGATGATTGCTGTGCAACAGTGCTGCCGCCGGGGGAAATCCTCCTCACCACCACCGATCTGTTGCTCGAAGAGATTCATTTTCGCCGTGCCTGGACCGATCTCTTTGCCCTCGGCCGCAAAGCGGTGGCGGTGAATATTAGTGATATCGCCGCCATGGGCGGGACGCCTCGCACCTTGAGTCTGGGGCTGGGCCTGCCGGCCGATTTGCCTCCGGCCGATTTTGATCAGCTCATCGCCGGCATCCTCAGCGCCGCCCGGGAGTACGGGGCAGTTCTGAGCGGAGGAGATACCTGTCGTTCTCCCGGCGGGTTGATGCTCTCCGTCACCGTGCAGGGGAGCATTCAACCGGAGCAGATCCTGCGGCGCAGCGGCGCCCGGCCCGGCGATCTCCTTTATGTCTCCGGTACCCTCGGCGACAGTGCCTGGGCGCTGCGTGAGCTGTTGGCCGGGCGCACCCCGGAAGATGCGCTGGCGCAGCGGCACCATCGGCCGACGGCGCGACTTGGTCTCGGCCAGGAACTGGCGCAGCGCCGGTTAGCCACCGCGCTCATCGATCTCTCGGACGGTCTGCGCGCTGATCTCGGCCATATCCTTGCCGCTTCCGGAGTCGGCGCCTGCGTGCACGCCGCGGCCCTCCCTTTGTCACCGACCTTTCGCGCTGCTCTGGCGATCGAACCGGGCCTGCTCGATCTGGCTCTGGCCGGCGGCGAGGATTATGAACTCCTCTGGAGCGCGCCGTCCGCCGCCGCCGTTGCCCTTGCGACCCTGAGTGACGAGTTGGCGCTGCCTCTGACCTGTATCGGCGCAATTGTCGCCGGGGCAGGGCTAAAAGTTATTGCGGCGGACGGCTCGGAGTATATCTCTGCGAAGATGGGGTATAATCATTTTGCTTGAACTATTCAGCTCCCCCCTTTGAAAAAGGGGGGCCGGGGGGGATTTAAACTTGTGCCCAAGCTAAATCCCCCTGAATCCCCCTTTGTCAAAGGGGGACTGACAGGCAAAGAATCGATCAACGATGCCAACCATGCCAAAACCACCTCCTTTTGTCGGCAGTGATTTCACTGTCGAAGAATTTACAGAAATCGGAGCCATCCTCAGTGCAGCCGGGGGGATGATTGTCGAACATTATAATGCGGCCTGTATCAAGCGCCGCATTGCCCTGCGCATTCGCGAGCTGCAGCTGCCGGGGGCGGTGCCTTATCTGGCGCTTTTGCGGGCCGATGCGGACGAGGTGCAGCGTCTCAGCGCCCTCCTCTCTCTGCATGTCTCGATGTTTTACCGTGACCCCACCACCTTTGCGGCTCTGCGCTCCCTCCTGGCCGAGCGTTCGCAGGCTCGGCCGCAACGCTGGTGGAGTGCCGGCTGTGCCGGCGGCGAGGAGCCGTACACGCTGGCTTTTTTGGCGGACCGGAGACCGGTGCTTGGCAGTCAGGTGGAGATCGTCGCCAGCGATGTCAGTTTGGAAATCCTTGACAAGGCCCGTTCCGGCGTCTTTAACGCCACCCATCTCAGTAAGGTGTCGGCCGTCGAGCAGGCGAGACACTTTAGCGTTGTTGGGCGTGATTACCAGATCAACGCGAGATTTCGGACAAAAGTGCAATTCTTTCAGCACGATCTCCTCGATGCGGCTCCTTATCCGGCCGCGGACTTGATCCTTTGCCGTTATGTCCTCATCTACTTTAACGCCGCCGAGCAGGAAGAGGTGCTGACACGTTTTGCCGCGGCCCTGCCGGCCGGCGGGCTGCTGGTTCTGGGACGGACCGAGACCTTGCGTGATCGGGCCGGTTTCTTTGCTCCGCTCAATGCGCAAGAACGGATTTATCAGCGGATTTAGTTCGTTAACGATTTGCCACGGAGGTTTACCATGAAGAACCGCTTGTTCCTGGGCTTAATTCTGACCCTGCTCCTTCCGACCCTGTCTCTGGCCGCGAATGTCGGCCTGAAGGATGTCATCAATGCTCTTGAACTCCCCTTCAAGGGAGATGCCCCTGGACAGGTACGGGATGTGCGCGCCGATTTTTTTCAGGAATCGCGCATTGCCGCCCTCGACCGCAGTCAGCGCGGGCGCGGCACGGTGATGTTCCTTTTTGAGCCGGGGGACAGCCGCCGTGCACCGGTCGCCATGTTTAACTGGCAATATCAGGAGCCGAACGAGCAGGAGATCGTCAGCGACGGCCGGACGATGTGGGTCTATCTCCCCGAGAGCCGCCAGGTCATCGAGTCGGATCTCACCCTCGTCAATCGCGGCGGGACGGTCAATCCTGTCACCTTCCTGTCCGGTCTGGGTAATCTCTCTCGCGATTTCTCGATCATGTATGCGATCCCCAACACCGACAGTAAAGGCAACTACATCCTTGATCTTCGCCCCAAGCAGTCAACGCAGTTGATCCGTAATCTCCAGATCGTTGTTGATCGCGATGCGGCGCAGGAGCAGGCCAACCCCAAGGGGCGTATCCTCTTCCCGATTTTGTCGACGATCGTCACCGATCCGAACGATAATCAGACGACCATCGAATTCAGCAATGTCCGGGTGAATCGCGGCCTGTCCCGCGCCGATTTCCGCTTCATGCAGCCGCCCGGGGTCGAGGTGGTGAAGCCGGAACCGGGGACAAATATGGGATTTTAGGGCTGAAGCAAAGACATTTTTACAGGGATATAAGGGGTGAAAGGGATCAAATCTTAAAGCATTCTTTTTGGTTTAATCCAAAAGCCTTCGCTTTGAATTTGTTGTTATCCCCTGTATCCCCTTCATCCCTGTTAACATGGTTTTTAAAACATTGAAAGGATAGCTAGATGCCGAGTTTTGACGTAGTTTCGAAAGTCGATATGCAGGAGATCGATAACGCGGTCAATCAGGCGCGCAAAGAGATTGAGCAGCGCTATGATTTCAAGGGGACAAAGAATGAGATCGAGCTGACCAAGGATGCCATGAATATCCTGGCGGCCGGCGATCAGAAACTCGACGCTGTCCTCGAAATTCTCCGTGGTAAGCTCGCCCGCCGCAATCTTTCGCCGAAATGCCTCGATTACGGCAAGCGCGAGACGGCTTCCCATGATCAGGTCCGGATGAAGGTCAATATCGTCCAGGGGATCTCCAAAGAGAAGGGGAAAGAGGTCGTGCAGGCGATCAAGGATTCCAAGCTCAAGGTGCAGGCTCAGATCATGGAGGATCAGGTGCGGGTGACCGGGAAGAAGATTGACGACCTGCAAGAGGTGATACAGCTTCTCAAAGGAAAAGATTTCGATATCGAGCTGCAATTTATCAATATGCGGGATTAAGTAGAGACCGTAACGCGTGACATGTATAGAGACCGTGACGCGTGACGCGTAACACTTGATTCTGTCACCCGTCACCCGTCACCCGTCACCCGTCACCCGTCACCCGTCACCCGTCACC
>JACUTW010000084.1 GCA_014859605.1 Desulfuromonadales bacterium | reverse complement strand
TCCTCCGCGAATGCGGCATCAGTGTCGCCGACAGCCCGGCTGAAATGGCCCAGGCGCTCTTGAAGATCTATAAGCCGTGATTGATGCAGTCGTACCGGGTGGAGCACAGCAATGGGAAAGTATAAAAAAAATCCGAGATACAACGTACTCTCAATACGGGTTACGGATGACGAGAAGGCTGTTTTACACGAAATGGCACAGCACTCCCGAAAAAGTACTTCAGCGCTGATGCGAGAGGCAATTACGTTCTATGCTTCGACGATGTATGTAAGCGCCAATCGCGGATAATTTATCACCATTGAACGCTAAACACGGAGTTGTATTTCATGCTTATCATCTCATGTATCAAACAGGTCCCGGATACCACCCAGGTTAAGATCGATCCGGTCACCAACACCCTGATCCGGGATGGCATTCCCTTCATCATCAATCCCTATGATTCCCATGCCCTAGAGGAGAGTTTAAGACTCAAGGATCGCTATGGTATGCGCACCGTTGCCCTCTCCATGGGGCCGCCCAACACCGTTGCCACCCTTAGAAAAGCTTATGCAATCGGCGTAGATGAAGCGATCCTTCTCACCGACCGTTGCTTCGGGGGCGCGGATACCCTGGCTACCAGCAAGGTTCTTGCTGCTGCCATCGAACGCCTAACACAGAAGGAAGAGGTAGGCATCGTCTTTTGCGGCAAGCAGACCATCGACGGCGACACTGCCCAGGTCGGCCCCGGCATCGCCTCCCGCCTGGGCTTCAGCCAGCTGACCCTGGTGGACCGGATCGAGTCCATCGACTTTCTGCGCAAAACCATCAAGGTCCGCCGCAAACTGGAAGGGCGTCACGAGATCGTCGAGGCGCCACTGCCGGTCATGATCACCGTGGTCCGTGAGCTGAATCGCCCAAGGTATCCGGTCGTTGCCATGCGTCTTGAGGCCGAAGAGAAGGAGATCAAGGTCTGGGACAATTCGGTCCTCCAACTTGACGTCGAAACGGTCGGCCTCAAAGGCTCACCCACCTGGGTCAGCAAGATCTTCTCACCGGAGCGGGATCAGGGAGAGATCATCGGCGACGGCATCAGCGACCCGGTCGGGACCGCCTCGCTATTGATCGACAAACTGCTCAGCAAGGATTTGCTGACAGTATAGAAACGCAAAGGATTTATCATGGCTGACATAAAGAAACCTAAAAAACCGCGCGGCGTTGCCGGCCTGATCTCAGGCAAGTGCATTGCCTGCGGCGCCCGCTGCCAGAGCTCCTGTCCGGTCAACTGCATCGAAATGACTGACAGTGGCGAACCGATTGTCGAAGCTGCCAAATGCATCGGCTGTCTCAAATGCGTTAAGGTCTGCCCGGCGCAGGCGCTTGAGATCTTCTTCACCCCCGAGGAGCAGGAGATACTCGCCGAACTGGCCCGCCATTCCGGCGGCGCTGTCGAAGAAGAGCTTGACGAAGAGGGAAAAGAGCTGCAGCAACTGCTGGCAAGCTACCGCGGTGTCTGGGTCGTTGTCGAACAGTTCGAAGGCGCTGTTACCAAAGTATCGTGGGAACTGCTGGGAGCCGGAGCCGGACTGGCCGGAAGCCTCGGTGTAAAGCTCGGCGCAGTCATCCTCGGTCAGGGGATCGAGCAACTCTGTAGCGAAGCATTCGCGCATGGTGCCGACAAGGCGATCATCCTTGATGCGCCGGTTTACCGGAACTACCGCACCCAGTCCTACACCGAAGCCATCTGCCACTTGATAGAAAAGTACAAGCCGGAAGTGATCCTCATGGGCGCCACCGCCCAGGGGAGAGACCTGGCCGGAGCCGTGGCAACCGTGGTCGGAACCGGTCTCACCGCCGACTGTACCGGCCTCGGCATCGACGACAAGCGCAACCTCATGCAGACCCGCCCCGCCTTTGGCGGCAATATCATGGCCACCATCATGTGCGACAAATACCGTCCGCAGATGGCGACCGTCAGACCCCATGTCATGGCCATGCCCGAATCCTGTCCGGGCCGTAAAGGTGAAATCATCCGCGACAGTTTCGCTCCGCTGGAAGAAAAGATCCTCGTCAAAGTGCTGGAGGTCTTGAGTGATCGTGACGGCAAGGATCAGGTCGATGTCGCCGGAGCCGAGATCATCGTTTCCGGCGGGCGCGGTCTGATGAACAAGGAGAACTTTGCCCTGCTGCAGGAGTTGGCCGATGAACTGGGCGGGGTGGTCGGGGCATCGCGCAGCGCTGTCGATGCCGGCTGGATCTCCCACAGCCGCCAGGTCGGCCAGACCGGCAAAACGGTCCGTCCCAAGATCTATATTGCCTGCGGCATCTCGGGCGCTATCCAGCACATGGTCGGCATGCAGGATTCGGATACCATCATCGCCATCAACCGCGACCCGGAGGCCCCCATCTTCCAGATCGCCACCTACGGGGTGGTCGGTGACCTGTTCCAGGTTGTACCGGCAATCATCAGCAAGGTTCGTGAGCTCAGGGGGCAAAAGAACGGTTACAAACCTGCCTGCGCTGCCGCATAACTATCAGGGAAACTGGCTGAAGGCAGATATCGAATCTCTCACAGCCTTCAGCCTAATCAGCTAAACTCGTAACGAGGTATACACTTTATGCCGCTCCAACAGACCGTTTTTATAATTATCTTTGCTGTTTCAGTCTTTTCCTTTCTGTTCAGCTGCTACCAGCGCTTGCAGCTGGTAGCCATCGGCGCCCCGGAGAATCGTTTCGACAACCCTTGGGCGCGCCTGCTGGGGGTGTTCAGCTACGCCTTTGCCCAGAGGCGGGTCCTGGCCCGACCCTACGGATTCAATCACTTCCTTCTCTTCTGGGCCTTCATAGTCCTGCTCCTTGCGAATGCCGAATTCCTCATCGAAGGGCTGATTTCTGATTTCAGCCTGGCTGCCCTTCTGCCGGTTGCGCTGGGTCACGGCCTGAAACTTCTCTTCGACATCGTCTCGGTTGTGGCCTTGGGGTGTGTGCTGGTGGCATTTGTCCGCCGCCTCTTCTTTTCGCCTGAATATCTCGGGACCGACTACACCCGGCCCGCTAGCGGCGAGGCGCTGCTCATCCTGGCGATGATCGCTACCTTGATGATCGCCTTCTTTTTGTTGAACGCCGCCCATATCGCTCTGGGGCAGGAAGTTTCATGGCGACCAATTTCATCTGCGCTCGCCGTTCTGTTGCAAGGGCTCCGGGGAGAGACTCTTCAGGGACTGGCCCAAGTCGCCTGGTGGATTCACGCCCTGGTGCTGCTGCTCTTCATGAATTTTCTCCCCCGAAGCAAGCACATGCATATCCTCACCGCCATCCCCAACTGCTATTTCAAAAGTCTGGAAAAGCCCAATACCCAGCCGCGGGAGACCTTCGAAAAGGGGGCCCGCTACGGCGTCAGTAGCGTCGAGCAGTACAGCTGGAAGGATCTCTTCGATTCCTTGACCTGCACCGAGTGCGGCCGCTGTCAGGACCTCTGCCCGGCTCACAGCACCAGTAAGCCGCTTAATCCCCGCAAGATCGTTCACGACATCAAGATCAACCTGCTGAAGAACGGCCTTGCCCGCAAAGAGGGAGCGACCGGTTCGTTGCCGTTGATCGGTGCTGCGAAAGAAGGGACGATCTGCGAAGAAGCGATCTGGTCCTGTACCACCTGCGGCGCCTGCACCTCGGTCTGTCCGGCGCTGATCGAACAGATGCCGAAGATCGTCAAGTTGCGCCGCCATCTGGTCCAGGAGAAGGCCCAATTTCCGGAAGAGCTGCTCAACCTCTTCGAGAACATGGAGCAGCGGAGTAACCCCTGGGGAATAGCCCCGTCGGAGCGAACCAAGTGGAGCGGCCAGCTTGGCGACCGCACCTTCAAACCGGGTGAAACCGAGTACCTCTTCTTCGTCGGTTGCGCCGGTGCCTTCGACAACCGCAACAAGCACGTGACCGTTGCTTTGGCGACCATCATGGATGCGGCCGGGGTCTCCTGGGGCATGCTGGGCAAGGAAGAGCAGTGCTGCGGCGACAGTGTGCGTCGGCTCGGCAACGAATTCGTCTTCGAGCGGATGGCCAAGGCAAATGTTTCCCTGCTCAAAGAGAAGAAGGTCACCAAGATCGTCACCCAGTGCCCCCACTGCTTCAACACCCTGAAGAATGATTACAAGCAGTATGGCCTGGAGATTGAGGTTCTTCACCATTCCCAATTGATAGACCAGTTGGCTAAAACCGGCCGGCTCAAGCTCCACCAACAGTCCGGGCAGGGCAAGGTCATTTTCCACGACTCCTGTTACCTCGGTCGCCACAATGATACCTATGAAGCGCCCCGGGCCGTGCTGCAGGCTGCAACCGGAAGATTGCCGGGCGAGTTCGGGCGCAATCGCGAGAACGGATTTTGCTGCGGCGCGGGTGGCGGCAGAATGTGGCTGGAGGAGCAGAGTGGCTCCAGGATCAATCTTGAGCGGGTCAAAGAGGCCATGGCGCAACAGCCCGACACCCTCTGCGTCAGCTGCCCCTACTGCATGACGATGATGGAGGATGGCCTGAAGGACCTGGGGCTCGGCGACAAGGTCAGGGTCAAGGATATTGCCGAGGTTACAGCGGAGGCGCTGCGGTAAGTCGTATCCAGGCTTACGACACGGGACTACACGGGAGAACGACTTATGGCGCTGGCAAAGATTGAAGAGGTCCTGGAGGATCTCAAACGCGGGGAAATGGTGATTCTGGTCGACGATGAAGATCGGGAGAACGAGGGCGACCTCTGCATGGCCGCGGAAATGGTGACCCCTGAGGCGGTCAACTTCATGGCTATGCACGGCCGGGGGCTGATCTGCCTGACTCTGACCGAGGAAGTTTGTGAGCGGTTGGAACTCCCCCCGATGGTGACCTCCAACAGCTCTTCCTTCGGCACCGCCTTTACGGTCTCCATCGAGGCTCGGCGCGGCGTGACCACGGGGATTTCCGCGGCGGACCGCGCCCACACCATTCTTACTGCGGTCGCTGACGATGCCCGTGCGGCCGATCTGGCTAGGCCGGGACATGTCTTCCCGCTGCGGGCAAAAAAAGGGGGGGTGCTCGTCCGCACCGGTCAGACCGAGGGGTCGGTCGACTTGGCCCGTCTGGCCGGGTTGAAGCCGGCCGGCGTCATCTGCGAGATCATGAATGACGACGGAACCATGGCGCGGATGCCCCAGTTGAAGAGATTTGCCTTGGAACATGGTCTCAAGATTTGCACAGTCGCCGACCTTGTCGCCTACCGTCTGCAAAATGAGTCATTGGTCAGGCGGGCCGCGGAAGTAAAGCTTCCAACGACCTACGGTGGCGACTTCACCACGATCATCTATGAAAATGACTTCGATAACCTTGAGCACCTAGCCCTGGTCAAGGGTGATGTTGCAGGTAGCGAACCGGTACTAGTCAGGGTCCATTCCGAATGCCTCACCGGTGACGTCTTTGGCAGCTGCCGTTGCGACTGTGGAAAACAACTGCAGCAGAGCATGTCGATTATCGAGAAGGAGGGGAGAGGTGTCATCCTCTATATGCGCCAGGAGGGGCGCGGCATCGGCCTGGTAAACAAGCTCAGAGCTTATGCCCTGCAGGAACAGGGGAGGGATACGGTTGAGGCAAACCTTGAACTCGGTTTCGCCCCGGATCTTCGTGACTACGGTATCGGCGCCCAGATTCTGGTCGATCTGGGGGTGAAGACCCTCCGGCTCATGACCAACAATCCGAGGAAGATGGTCGGATTGCAGGGATACGGCATGAACATCGTCGAACGTGTTCCGCTGGAGTTGCCCCCTTCAACATCAAACCTTTCGTATCTGAGAAGCAAGCGGGAAAAGCTGGGGCACCTGCTGACGGTGGCCTGAGGTTTTACTAAAGCTTCACGATTTAACTGGAGGATGTCCCATGGCATCACCATTTCTTTGCACGATCGAGGTGAGGTTTTCAGATCTGGACCTCTACGGCCATGTCAATAACGTCACCGAGGTCCTCAAGCTGGCCAAGGAGAAGATTGATGGTCCCGGCAGTGCGGCCGAGATGCTGGGGATCAACCCGAGCACGCTCCGTTCGCGCCTGGACAAGCTCGGCGTCAGCTATCGCCGCCGGGGTCGGTAAAGTAACTGACCTAAAAAATCCCTTACTGTAGTTCCGGTGGAGTTCCCGGGACAGACAGTGATTTTAGGGCTTTCTGCTCCTAACATGGCAAGCATCACACGAGTTATTGCACTGGAAGAGCTTCCAAGTGGACATCATCGTCGAGCAGATTGAGAGACGAGAGAGAATGAATTTCCAAAATTCACTCGATTTGAAAAGGCCTGGCGGTGGATTCACCGCCAGGCCTTTTTTTACCCCATCCTTCGGTCCAAACTCCGATACTGAATCGCCTCGGCGAGGTGCTGCTCACGAATATTCTCCGAACGGTCGAGATCGGCAATCGTCCTCGCAACCTTGAGGATGCGCGCATAGCTGCGGGCGGAGAGGCCGAGGCGCTCGGTGACGAGTTTGAGGAGGCGATGACCGGCTTCGTCCGGCTCGCAGAATTTGCGAATCAGGCGCGCCGGCATCTGGGCGTTGCAGTGGATACGGCTGTGGTTCAGCCGTTCTTTCTGGATGGAGCGGCAGGCTTCGACGCGGCCGGCGATGACCTCTGAGGCTTCGGTGTCGGTGCGGTCGACGAGATCGCGATATTTGACCGCCGGGACTTCGATCTGAATGTCGATGCGGTCAAGGAGTGGGCCGGAGATCTTTGAACGGTAGCGCTGCACCGCGATCGGCGGACAGGAGCAGGCATGGGCGCTGTCGCCGAGATAACCGCAGGGGCAGGGGTTCATCGCCGAGACGAGCATAAAGGAGGCAGGGTAGGTGAGGCTGGTGGCGGCGCGACTGATCGTCACCTGACCGTCTTCGAGGGGCTGACGCAGCATCTCCAGCACATTTTTCTTGAATTCGGGGAGCTCATCCAAAAAAAGGACGCCGTTGTGGGCCAGGGAGACTTCACCGGGGCGGGGGATGGCGCCGCCGCCGATGAGGCCGGCATCAGAGACGGAATGGTGCGGCGAACGAAAAGTACGATGGGTCATCAGCGAGCGGTTGCAGGGGAGGAGGCCGACGATCGAATGGATCTTGGTCGTCTCCAGCGCTTCGTCGAAGCTCATCGACGGCAGGATCGTCGGTAAACGGCGGGCGAGCATGGTCTTGCCGCTGCCGGGCGGGCCGATCATCAGGAGATTATGGCCGCCCGCCGCCGCGACTTCGAGGGCGCGCTTGACATGCTCCTGGCCGCGCACTTCGCTGAAGTTGTCGGTCTGCTCCGTTGTCCGGGACGATGCGTCTGGCGGGTCGATGACACAGGGGGGGATGTTGATCTCACCGCGCAAAAAGGTGACGAGGGTGCCGAGATCGGGGAGGCCGTAGACCGGCACGCTCGGGACGATCGCCCCTTCTTCGGCATTCTCGGTGGCGACAATTAGCCCGTCCAATCCCCAATCACGCGCCCCGACCGCCACCGGCAGGATGCCGCGCACCGGTTTGATGCGGCCATCGAGGGAGACTTCCCCCATGAAGAGGTAGCGGCTTGCGGCTTTCTGGGGGATGACGCCCATCGCCACAAGGATGCCGATCGCCATCGGCAGGTCAAAGGCGGCACCGTCCTTGCGGATATCGGCGGGGGCAAGGTTGATGGTGATGCGGCGGGCGGGGAATTCGTAGCCGGAGTTCTTGATCGCTGATTTAACCCGGTCCTTGCTCTCTTTGACTGCCCCCTCTGGCAAACCAACGGTGGAGAATTGCGGCAGCCCCTGGGCGATATCGACTTCCACCTCGACGCGGTAAGCGTCGATGCCGATCAGGGCTCCTGAAAAGATCCGTGCAAGCATGTGTTTTCCCCTCCCTTTGCCGGCAGCGCTTTAACTGCAGCAACTCATGTTTATTCTTTCAACGATTCGAGATAATGTTCGGCATCGATGGCGGCCATACAGCCGGTTCCGGCCGAGGTAATCGCCTGCTTGTAGTACTGATCCTGCACATCGCCGGCGGCAAAGACCCCGGCGACGCTGGTGGCGGTCATATTCCCTTCGCTGCCGCAAAGGGTGCGAATATAACCGTCCTCCATCTCCAGTTGCCCGGCAAAGATCTCGGTATTGGGGCGGTGACCGATGGCGATAAAGACTCCGTGCACGGGAATTTCTTTGGTCGAGCCGCTTTTGTGGCGGATGCGCATGCCGGTGACGCCGCTACTGTCGCCGAGGACTTCGTCGAGCTGGTGGTGCCACTCGATGGTGACATTCCCCCCCTTGGTCTTTTCGATCAAGCGGTCGGACAGGATCTTCTCGGAGCGGAATTTATCGCGGCGGTGGATTACGGTGACGTGGCTGGCAATATTGGCGAGGTAGAGGGCTTCTTCGACGGCCGTATTGCCGCCGCCGATGACTGCCACCGCCTTGCCGCGATAAAAGAAGCCGTCACAGGTGGCGCAGGCCGAGACCCCCTTCCCCTTGAAGGCCTCTTCCGAGGGGAGGCCGAGATACTTGGCGGTGGCGCCGGTGGCGATGATCAGCGCCTTGCATTGATAAGTGCCGTTGCCGCCGGTCAGGGTAAAGGGGCGCTGCTGCAGGTCGACGGCGCTGATGTGGTCATAAATGATCTCGGTGTCAAAGCGCTCGGCATGACGGCGCATCCGCTCCATCAGCTCGGGCCCCTGCACTCCGTCGGGATCGCCGGGCCAGTTGTCGACTTCGGTCGTGGTCGTCAGTTGCCCGCCCGGCTCCATGCCGGCAATCACCACCGGTTTGAGGTTGGCGCGGGCCGCGTAGACAGCGGCCGTGTAGCCGGCCGGGCCGGAACCGAGGATAATGACATCATGAACAGGCATGGTATTGATTGTCTCCCGTGCTGAGGTTAAGGTTAAGATAAAAATGAAAGTAACTCATTCAGCACCATCCGGATTATGTGAAAAAAACTGTCATCCCCGAATGATTCTATCGGGGATCCATAGGGTTAAAGGCTGGATTCCCGGTAAGATCCTCGGGAATGACAATATTTTCGATTGTGCTGAAGTTACAAACGAAAAATTAACAAAACAATGGCGGAGTTATTTTTAACGCAGCTCAACGGAAGTTGCAACCGACTTCTATCAGCCGACGGAGAAGATCCGCCGCAACCAGGAGAAATGAATGACACTCCACCCCCCTGCGGACCAGATCGTCAGCCGGAAACTCCTGCTGGCGATCGGTCTCACCGTTGTCACCCTGATCGCCGAGATTGTCGGCGGCGTCTGGACCAACTCCCTCGCCCTCCTCTCCGATGCGGCGCATGTCTTTATGGATGTCTTTGCCCTGAGCTTGTCGCTGCTGGCGATCCGCTTTTCGGCGCGTCCGGCGACCGAACGCCGCACCTTTGGCCTGCACCGCCTCGAAATCCTTTCCTCGCTCGTCAACGGCGCCACCCTCCTCTTGATTGCCGGCGGCATCATCTACGCTGCCAGCGGCCGTCTTTTTCACCCGGAAGCGGTCAAGAGTCGCGAGATGTTCATCATCGCCGTCATCGGCCTGGGGATGAATCTCCTGGCCGCCTGGCTGCTGCATCAGCACCACCACGGCGATCTTAACGTCCGCAGCGCTTATCTCCACGTCCTCAGTGATGCGGCGGCGTCGGTCGGGGTGATTGCCGGCGGCCTCGTCATGCTTTATACCGGCTGGTATGTTATCGATGCCCTGATCTCCATCGCCATCGCCCTGACCATCGCCTTTGGCGCCCTCCGCCTGCTGCGCGAAGCCGGCCATATCCTCCTTGAAGGGGTGCCGTCCCATATCGATCTGGCTCAGCTGGTGAGCCGCATGCAGGCAGTTGCCGGCGTCATCAGCGTCCACCACCTTCACCTCTGGTCGGTCTGTTCGCACATTACCGTCCTCGCCGCCCATGTCGAGCTCGATGCCGCCGCCCGGGAGCGCTCGCGGGAGATCCTCGTGGCGCTGGAGGAGTTACTGGAGCGGGATTACCAGATTCGCTATACGACCTTGCAACTGGAGTGTTCCGGCTGTGAAGAGGGTCCGGTGCTGCAGGCCATCGGCCACACTGCAGCCGTGCCGATCGTTTGCGGTCATGGCCATGCCAATCACCGGCATTAATTCATGGGTTGCTTAAGCGTCCCCCTTTAGAAAAGGGGGATTGAGGGGGATTTGCCTGATCGCGAGCTAAAATCCCCCCCCGCCCCCCTTTTTCAAAGGGGGGAGCAGAATAGTTACAAAAAAACAGCGCGCCGCAATCATCTGCGGCGCGCTATTAAACCTAACAAACGGCAGTTAGCCGCTGATAAGTTCGGATAAAATCTGATGAATCAAGACGTTCATTTTGTTGTCCGGCTTACCCGCCTGTGAAATACGCCTCTAATTTTATCTGTCTTTATCCGCAATTATCCGCTTTTTCAGCGGCCAAATGCTTTTTTTCGGTTAAATTTTTAGCCCGACTAGTGGCGCCGCAGCACCCTACCAGCGTTTGGTGATCTCGATCAGGTGATAGCCGAACTGGGTCTTGACCGGACCGAGGCACTGGCCGACCGGGCCGGAGAAGACGACTTCGTCGAATTCGCGTACCATCTGCCCCGGCGTAAAGGCGCCGAGATCGCCCCCCTGCATGCGTGAAGGGCAGGAAGAATTAGCTTTGGCGACTGCACCGAAATCGGCGCCGGCTTCGATATCGCTCTTGAGTTTCAGACATTCAGCTTCGGTGGAGACAAGGATGTGACGGGCGGTGGCAGTTGCCATGATGAACTCCTGTAGGGATTAGGGGTTAATTTTTGTTGTTGTCGGCTTCGGCCTGTTCCGCCGCTTCGGCTTCCGCCTGGCAGCGTTCGACCGCCTCTTTCAGCCAGACAATCTCTTCCGGAACAAACTGTTTGGAATGCTCGGTCCCGACATTCAATGCCCAGCACAGCGGCGGCTCCGAAGTGGCGGCAAGGAGAAAACCCGGCACTTCGACACATTCGATCTCGGCGTCAGCCCAGGCATTCATCCGCTCGCGGCTGTCAAAGAGCATCAGATAATCGCTCCCTTCCGCTTCAATCACCAGGGGCAGCACCCCTTGCCCGGCGGGAATCCCGGCCTTTTCCTTTTCGTCTTCCGGAACAATCGGCACAAAGAAGGTGGTATTGAGAAAAAGATCGAAGAATTGCGACTGGTTTTCCTGATTGTTGGTGTCCTGGCGGAAAATTTCCAGGGCTTTGTCGATAGCGGTCATGGAATGGGTGGGCCTTTCTTCTCTGCGGATGGGGATTGGAATGATCGTTTTGCTGCTAAAATGGCCGACAGAATAGAGGATTAGCGGAGGAAGGTAAAGGGGGAAGATGGAATTCAAAGGCAAATTTCCGAAAGTCCCCCTTTCTTAAAGGAGGACTTTCGGGCAGATGGATATGCATTCATTACCCCCCGATGATTTTAAATTTCCTG
>JACUTW010000083.1 GCA_014859605.1 Desulfuromonadales bacterium | reverse complement strand
TAAATTTTTTCAGCTTCAGACCATAAATTCACAAAAAAGTCGTACAGCTGTCACACAACTGCAACATTTGTCGGCTATCCTTTTCGCACCTGGAGACGAGAAAGATAAGAAGCCCTCACACAAGGAGACGCAAATGAACCGCAAAAAGAAGATGCTACCTGCCCTGCTTGGTCTGCTCCTGGTCGCAACAATGGCCCAGGCACAAACAAAAATTATCAAAATCGATGGATCAAGTACTGTTTACCCGATTACCGAAGCGGTTGCTGAAGAGTTTCAGATCGCCAACAAAGGGAAGACCAACGTCACTGTCGGCATCTCCGGCACAGGCGGCGGCTTTAAGAAGTTTTGCCGCGGCGAGACCGACATCTCCAATGCTTCCCGCCCGATCGTGAAAAAGGAGATGGACGCTTGTCGCGAAGCCGGAGTCAGGTATATTGAGCTGCCGATCGCGTTCGAGGGCCTGACCGTGGTCATCAATCCCAAGAACGACTGGATCAAGAGCATGACCGTCGATGAACTCAAGAAGATGTGGGAGCCGGCGGCACAGCAAAAGATCACCACCTGGAACCAGGTCAACCCGGCCTGGCCGAAAGTACCTCTGAAACTTTACGCCCCTGGCGCCGACTCCGGTACCTTCGATTACTTCACCGAAGCGATCGTCGGCAAAGCGAAATCGAGCCGCGGCGATTTCACTGCCAGCGAGGACGACAATGTCCTGGTGCAGGGTGTCTCCCGCGATAAGGGCGGACTCGGTTACTTCGGCTTTTCTTACTACGCCGAGAACAGCAAGAAGCTCAAAGCGGTGCCGATCATCGAAAAAGCCGGTACCCCGGCCGTGACTCCGAGTTTTGAGACCGTCATGAATGGCACCTACCAGCCTTTGGCCCGTCCGATCTTCATCTATATCAACGTAGCCTCGCTGGACAAGCCGGAAGTTAAAGCTTTTGTCGATTACTACCTTGACAAGGGACCGGCTTTAATCAAGCAGGTCAAGTTTGTCCCGCTGCCGGAAAAAGCCTACACTCTCGCCAAAGCAAATGTTGCCAAGAAGAAAGTCGGCACCGCCTTCGGTGGCGTCGCTGAAGTGGGAGTCTCGGTTGAGGATCTACTACAACGCGAAGGTAAAGAGTAATCCTGAACCTGGGTGGATTCATTAACTGCAATTGAGCAGGGCACTATCAAGGCGCCCTGCTCAATTGCCGCTTCTCCCATCTAGCATCAGGACGAAAGTGAAATCTTCATGAAAAATTCTCATCCCCGTGCCAGAAAGCGCCGAATTAAAGAGCAGTTCATCGAGATCGGCCTCCTTACCGCCGCCTGTTCATCGGTGGCCATCACCTTTGCAATCATCTTCGTTCTCCTCAAAGAATCGCTCAACTTCTTTGCCGAGGTGCCGCTCTTCGACTTTCTTACCGATACCCAGTGGACGCCGCTCTTCGACGACGCCCACTTCGGCATTCTCACCCTGATTAGCGGCACCGTCACCACGACGCTGGTCGCTCTCGCCGTCGCCGTCCCCCTCGGGTTGACCATCGCTATCTACATCAGTGAGTTCGCTTCACCGCGCCTGAGGGAGATCATCAAGCCGATCCTTGAACTCCTCGGCGCGGTGCCGACCGTGGTCTTCGGTTACTTCGCCCTGATCGTCGTTACCCCACTGCTGCAGAAGATCTATCCCGACCTCCCCGGCTTCAACATGCTCTCGGCTGGTCTGGTCATGGGGATCATGATCGTCCCCTACATCAGCTCGGTGAGTGAAGATGCCATGCGCGCCGTGCCGATGCAGCTGCGCGAAGGGGCTTACGCCATGGGCGCCACCCGCTTGCGCACTGCCCTGACCGTCGTCATCCCCGCCGCCTTCTCCGGTCTGGCCGCCGCCCTGACTCTCGGCAGTTCCCGCGCCGTCGGTGAGACCATGGTCGTCGCTGTCGCCGCCGGCATGCAGCCGAACCTGACCTTGAATCCCCTGCAACCGGCGGCGACGATCAGCTCCTTTATCGTCCAGGTCTCTTTAGGAGATCTACCTCACGACAGCATCGGTTATAAGACGATCTTTGCCGCCGGCCTCACCCTGCTGTTGATCACCCTGGTCTTTAACGTCATCGGCTATTGGTTACGGCAAAAATTCCGCGAGGAATACTGAATATGAATAGATCCAATACGAAAACGATCATCCGGCGGCAGCGCCTTTACGAACAGCTCTTTATCCTCCTTGGTCTCGTCGCCCTGCTGGTGGCACTGATGACTCTGCTCGCGCTCTTTACTCGCCTTGCCATCGACGGCATGCCCCGCCTGAATCCAGATTTTTTTACCTCATTCCCGTCACGCTTTGCCGAGAAGGCCGGTATCCTCTCGGCCTGGGTCGGCTCCTTTTTGGTGATGTTCGTCACCGCCTGCGCGGCCATCCCTCTCGGCGTCAGCGCCGGTATCTATCTGGAAGAGTACGCGCCGAAGAACCGCTGGACAGCGATCATCGAGATCAACGTCATGAATCTTGCCGGCATCCCCTCCATTGTTTACGGCCTACTGGCGCTGGGACTCTTCGTCCAGACCTTCGGCTTCGGGCAGAGCATCCTCTCCGCCGGCCTGACTCTGGCGCTGCTGATCCTGCCGATCATCATCGTCTCGACCCGCGAAGCGCTGCGCGGCATCCCCGGCGGCATCCGCGAAGCCGCCTATGCCCTCGGAGCGACCCGCTGGCAGGTAGTTGCGGACCATCTCCTCCCCTACTCTTCCGGCGGCGTCCTCACCGGCGTCATCATCGGCCTGTCCCGCGCCATCGGCGAGACCGCCCCGATCATCACCATCGGCGCCCTGACCTTTATCGCCTTTTTACCAACATCACCCTTTATGGCGGAATTCCCTTTTATCTCCTTTAAGTGGGTTCTTGACCCCTTTACCGTCATGCCGATCCAGATGTTCAACTGGACTTCGCGGCCGGAAGAAGCTTTTCAGTTTAATGCGGCGGCGGCTGGCGTCGTTCTCCTCGCCATGACCCTGTTAATGAACGGGGTCGCCATCTGGCTGCGCTATCGCATCCGCAAGTCGATCAAATGGTAAAAACTCTGACAAAGGATCAATCATGACCCCACAACCCGCAGCAACGCCCCCGGAACTCAAAGCGCAAGCGCGCGAGCTCAACTTTCATTACGGCGCGTTTCATGCCTTGAAGAACATTTCCCTTCCGGTCTACAATGAAAAAATTACTGCCCTGATCGGCCCTTCCGGCTGCGGCAAGTCGACCTTTCTGCGCTGCTTCAACCGCATGCACGACCTGTATCCCGGCAACCGTTACGGCGGCGAGATTCGTCTCTTCCCCGACGATGTCAACCTCCTTTCGCAGGAGGTCGACCCCATCGAGGTGCGGATGCGGGTGAGCATGGTCTTTCAAAAGCCGAACCCCTTCCCCAAATCGATCTTCGAAAACGCCGCCTATGGCCTGCGGGTGCGGGGGATGAATAAGAAGGCGGAGCTGGAAGAGAAGGTGGAGACGGCACTGGTCAATGCCGCCCTGTGGAACGAGGTCAAGGATCGCCTGAGCGAACCGGCCTTTAACCTTTCCGGCGGCCAGCAACAGCGCCTCTGCATTGCCCGCGCCCTGGCGATCGAGCCGGAACTGGTCCTCTTTGACGAGCCGACCTCAGCCCTCGACCCGATCGCTACCGCCAGCATCGAGGAGTTGATGCTCGAACTCAAGGAGAAAGTCTCGATCCTCATCGTCACCCACAACATGCAACAGGCCGCGCGGGTCTCGGATTATACTGCTTTCCTTTATCTCGGCGAGGTCATCGAATACGACGACACCAAGAGGATCTTCACCAACCCGGAGAAGAAACAGACCGAGGATTACATCACCGGTCGCTTTGGGTGATCTTAACTAAAATATCCGACCGATCGGACGGATCTGACCGATCCGACCAATTAAAGTCAAAAATATAGGAGCCACCATGGAACATGAACATACGATCAAACAATATGGCATTGAACTCAAAGAAATTCGCGAGCAGTTGCTGGAGATGGGGGGAAAGGTCGAGTTGATGATCAGCGATGCCATGAAATCGCTGGTGGAGCGAGATACGGCTCTGGCTGAAGCAACGATCGCCTACGACCATCAGATCAATCGCATGGAGGTCGAAATCGACGACAAATGCCTGCAGGTGCTGGCGCGCCGCCAACCGGCGGCCCGCGATCTGCGCTTTATCACTTTGGCACTAAAAATCGTCACCGACCTCGAAAGGATCGGCGATCAATGCCGTAACATCTGCAAGCACACCCTCCACCTCAATAAAGAGCCGGCGCTCAAACCCTATATCGACCTTCCACGCATGGCAGTAGCCGCGGCGACAATGGTGCGTGAAGCTCTTGATGCCTTTGTTCGCGCTGACGCAGACCTCGCTCTCAAAGTCTGTAGTGACGACACCTTTGTCGATCAGCTCAATTCGCAGATTCAACGGGAGCTCCTCACCTATATGATGGCCGACCCAAGCACCACCACCCGTGCCATCCGCGTCAACGCTGTCGCGAAATGTCTGGAGCGAGTGGCGGATCATGCCACCAACGTGGCGGAGATGGTCATCTTTATGGTCAAGGGAAAAGATATTCGCCATACGGCGTGATCTATTTTTGCAGCGCTATAAAGCTTCAGAAAAGCCCATCGGAAATGATGGGCTTTCCTCCTATGACCTGTGACAAAAAGCAGGCATACGGCACTTGAATATGATAAATTAACAGCGAAGGAAAAGAGGGCATTGAAATAAAAGAATGGGGCGTTGATAAAAATCTTGTCACTTATCTTTCCACTCGCGCCGCCAAAAATAATAAAAGGGTTTACAGCCTAAGCTGTAAACCCTTGATATTATTGGTGCGCGGTGCGAGATTCGAACTCACGACCCTCGGCTTCGGAGGCCGATACTCTATCCAGCTGAGCTAACCGCGCGAAAGTTGTTTTTTATAGCTTATCCCGCCGGGGAAGGCAATCGAAATTTCACCCAGTAGTAACAAGATTCCTACACCTGGTAAAAGAAACGAGAACCGCTCATGAAACATATTCTTCTGTCATTTTGTGCCTGCCTGCTATGTTTTGTCCCGGTCGCTGCCGCGCAGGAGAGTTATACCATTCAAAAACTCTCTGACAACTTTTACGCCGCCCAAGCCAAACCGGGGGGCAGGAGTTCCACCAACGCCTTTTTCTTTGTGAGCGGGAACCAGGTCATCGCCGGTGGGGCCCATATGACCAGGGAAGCGATTGAGGATCTCTGGGCAGCCATCGACGTCACTGTTGGCAAGCCGGTCCGTTATTTTGTCCTCACCCACCATCATCCCGGCTTCTCTCACATCGACACCACTTTTCCAGCGGATGCGACCCTGATCCTGTCCGGGGATACCTGGAAGAGCTTTGAGAAAGATGCACGTAAATCGGAGACACCGCTCCTGCTCTTCAGTGACGGATTAACACTGAAATCGTCTCAAGCTCCGGCCCTGGTCCTCAGCAGTATCGGCGCAGCGCATACGGATGGCGATACAATCGTCGTTGTTCCGGAAGAGAAAATCGCTTATGTCGGCGACCTTCTTTATGTCAAAAGTGTCGGCTACATGGGAGACGGCCATATGCGCTCCTGGCTGCAATCCCTCGATTTCCTGTCTGAACTCGACCTTAAACAGATTGTTCCAGGATATGGCCCACCGGTCGGAAGAGCAGAAGTCAACGAATTCCGACGTTATTTTCGGGACTTCTTATCTGAAGTCCTGAGCCGGATCGAAGCAAATGAAAGCGCGGCGAACATCAAAAGGTCTTTTACCCTCCCCTCCTACCAGGAATGGTCCGGCTACAAACAATTCCTGCGGGATAATGCTGAGCACGCCTGGCATGACCTAAAAAAACATTTCACAGAAGAAGCGAAAAATTGACAGAACTGCCTCACTTTGCTATGTAATATCCTTAAATTTTAACGGAATGGATTTTCCCTGTAATGCATAATGCCAACCTCGCTCTCCTTTATTCACAGGAAAGAATCGCCGCCGAAGTATCCCGCCTGGCGGAGGAAATTAACCGTGATTATGCCGGACGTGAACTTCTTGTGGTCGGCATCCTGAAAGGATCCTTTCTTTTCATTGCCGACCTGGTCAGACAACTCACTGTGCCGGTGACCATCGATTTCATGCGTTTGGCCAGTTACGGGACTGAGACGCAGTCATCGGGCATTGTCGAACTGCGTAAGGATATTGAACTGCCGGTACAAGGGAAAGATCTTTTGATTGTCGAGGATATTGTCGATAGCGGCTTGACCCTCGATACCCTTCACAGCAAATTGATGCAGAAAAAACCCGGTTCGTTAAAAATCTGTACCTTGATTGAAAAGACCGGACAGCGAGAAGGCTCCATTAAGCCGGATTATGTCGGTCTCTCTATGGAGTCCGGTTTCATTGTCGGTTACGGACTTGATTTCAATGAACAGTATCGCCAGTTGCCGGACATCCATCTACTGGGCTAATCTCATTAAAGAAAACAACCAAGGAGACCCCCTGTGGTCATAGAGTGCTCCAGTTGCCATGCACGCTTTAAACTGGCCGATGACAAGATCAAAGAGAACGGGACAAAGGTGCGTTGTACCAAGTGCCGTGAAGTCTTTACCGTCTTTCCGGAATCGTCCCTGCCGGTGGCACCGCCTGAAGCCCCCCCGATGATGGCCGCTGCTCCGGCCCCCCCGGTTGTCACCCCGCCGCAGGAGCAGGAAGAAGAAACCTTCTTTTCAGTGCCAATTCCTCCCTCTTTAACAACAGAAATGCCCTCCCCCGCCCCGGACATCGACCTCCCTGTCCAGGAGAATCAGGATATTGCAGACGATCTCTTCTCCGCAGGATTTACGGATGAAAGTGGCGACACCGATCTTGATTCCATCCGTTTCGACAACACAGAAGCGCCGATTTTTTCTGTCAGCCAGGAAAATGAAGAAAAATTCGATTTTGCTGATGAATTGGCAATCTCTTTTACGGATTCTTCCCCCGGAAACACAACGGATGAATCTTCCAACATATCGGAAGCGGACAATACGCAATTTTTTCCAGGAGAGAGTGCTAGCGATTTTGAAGCCGATTACACCTCAGCCCCTGTCCGCGATGTTGATGCATCCGAAGATCTGAACACCTTCGATACCGTTTCAACCGATAGTGAATTCTCCTTTTCCCCCGGAGGAGCTCTTGATGATCTTTCCTGGGATGAACCAGAGCCCGCTCCGATGACAGCCACACCCTCTGAGCCAACTGTGGGCACCGGAATGTCAGCACAAGACAAGTCTTTCGATTTCAACAGTTTCTCTTTCGACGAAGTCGAGGCATCCGCCGAAGCAGAGAAAAAGACCAGTGCCGAGGAGGTCGCTGCTCAAAATGATGCAACTATTGAACTCGCAACGGGAGACGATTCATCATCGGTGCCTCTCGAGAGCATGCATTCATCCGGAAACGAAGAATCCCTCCCTCTCCCGCTAGCAAGAGAGCGAAAAGAGAGCCCACCACGGGTGACCAGACCATTGCGGCCACGCGTACGGCCAAAGAAAAAAAGCTCCAGTCGACTGATAATAAAAATTATCATGGTTATTCTGCTCGCCTTAACAGTGGCCTACGGCTTCATGTATCGTGACCAGATTGAGAAAACATACACTCATCTCGTCAATCGCTTTATCGAGAAGCAAACCCTGGTCGAAACCAGTGGGAGTATTGGCCTGGTCAAGTTAAGCGGCAGCTATATTCACAATAGCCTGGAAGGGGAACTGTTTGTCATTCACGGAGAAGTTGTAAACGAATTCAAAGGGTTAAGGTCCTCTGTACTGGTCAAGGGAACAATCTTCGGTGACAACGAAGTGGCATTGCAAAGTCAATCCGCTTATAGTGGCAACCCGTTAAAAGAGAGCAGCCTGAAAAGTTTAAGCATCAAAGAGATTCGCAATGCCATGAGCAATGAACTTGGAGAAAACCTCGTCAATTTAAATATTGCGCCGGGAAAAGCCATCCCCTTTACCATCGTCTTTGACAAGGCCCCGAAAAATATTAAAGAATTTAATGTTGAAGTCTTAGAGTCCAAACCCGGCTCAAAATAAGTCGCCGGACTTGACAATATTCCCGAAAAAAAGGCCGCCCTCGTGAGAGAACGGCCTTTTTTTCGGGAAACACCAAATAATCGAACTATTTGGTCTCATCTGATTTTTGTTTTTCTGATTCCTCTTGGGTTGGGGGGGGGTCCGTACTCACTTCTTTTTTGAAGCTGCGAATTCCACGACCGAGAGCTCCACCAATTTCCGGCAATTTCCCGGCACCAAAGATGACGAGTACAATTGCAAGAATCAAAAAAAGTTCACCAGTACCAAGTCCAAACACGATGGCCTCCCGCGGCTAAAACTACACTTTGAACATTAGGCTGCGGCAATTGCACTAACAGGACAAGAGTCGACACAAGCACCACAGTCGATACAAGTCGCCGCGTCGATCACGCGCTTATCAGCTTGTTCGCTGATGGAGTTCACGGGGCAAGTTTCATCGCAAGCACCGCAATTAATGCAAGTTGCACTATCAATAATATGAGCCATTCGATACACCTCCTTTCATCATTTTAAAAACTGCGATATTATAAATCAAGTCCGGTTTCCTGTCCAGACATTCCTTGTTCTCCCCCCGACTTCCTTGTAAAATTCTTGCAATTTCGACCCTCTTGTTATATTCTTTATAACGTTATTTCATAAATGAATAATTATGCCAATAAAATTTAGCCCCATTGAAAAGCGGGGAATCCAAGTTAAAATCTGAACGACCTCTAATCGATCTTTTGCTGCAGATATTTTTTAAGGAGATAAGTGTAATGGATATTCTGGCCTTGAATTGTGGAAGTTCTTCCGTGAAATACCAACTCTTTAGTTGGGCGCGTAAAGAAATTATCGCCAAAGGAATGGTCGAAAGGGTCACCGTCGGCGATTCCTTTATTATACATGAGGTTCCTAATCGTGAGACCTACCGGGAAGAGTATGAATGCCCGGACCATCGCGTCGCCATCCACCTGATCATCAAGACCCTGACCGACAAAGTGCACGGCGTTGTCACCAGCATGGATGAAATTTCCGCGGTCGGTCACCGCGTCGTCCATGGCGGTGAAAAGTTCACCTGTTCCGTGCTGATTGACGAAGATGTCCTCTCTGCCATCAAAGAGGTTCAACACCTGGCTCCGCTGCACAATCCCCCCAACATTGCCGGCATCGAAGCAGCTCAGTCTGTCCTGCCGGATGCGCCGCATGTTGCTATCTTTGACACGGCTTTCCATCAAACAATGCCGCAACACGCTTACACCTATCCCCTTCCCTATGAATGGTATGAGAAACACGGTGTCCGGCGCTACGGTTTTCACGGCACCAGCCACCTATATGTCTCCAAGCGTGCATCGGTTCTCCTCGGCAAGAATCCGAAGGATTGCAATATTATCACCATGCACATCGGCAATGGCGTCTCCCATTCGGCAATTCAGGGAGGAATCTCGATCGACACGTCCATGGGCTTGACCCCTCTTGAAGGAGCGGTTATGGGAACCCGGTGCGGAGATATAGATCCGGCTATCCCTATGTTCATCCAGCAGCAGGAGAATCTTTCAGCAAAAGAGGTCGATTCAATCCTCAATAAAAAAGCCGGCATCTACGGAATTACCGGACGTTTTACTGATCGGCGCGACGTCATCGAAGAGGCCGAAAAGGGTGACGAGCGTTGTATTCTCGCCCTCGACATCGAGGGTTACCGGCTGAAAAAATACATCGGTTCCTACTGTGCCGTTTTGGGGCGTCTTGATGCCGTCGTCTTCACCGCCGGCGTCGGTGAAATGGGCTGGCTGATTCGCGAACGCGCCCTCGAAGACCTTGAGCACATCGGTATCATCCTCGATAAAGAGATCAACAAGAATACCATGACGCGGAAGCGAGAGACGATGATCAGCACCCCCGAGTCACCGGTCAAGGTCTTCGTGATTCCCACCGACGAAGAACTCGTCTTTACCGAGGATGTCGTCGCCATTCTCGAAGGAACATATGCTGACCACATGCACTTTGACTACTCTTTTGCCGGCAAAGACTTCAAGAAATAACCGAAGTTTTCAGAAAATAACCACAAAAAAGGGTCGGCGGAATTTCCGTCGACCCTTTTTTGTGGTTTGCCTATCTTTGCAACTACCCTTGCGCCTGCACCGCCGTGATGGCTGCGACCGAGATGATATCATCCACAGAACAACCACGCGACAGATCGTTGACCGGCTTGGCCAGGCCCTGAATGATCGGTCCGACGGCTTCCGCGCCGGCAAGACGCTCGACCAACTTGTAGCCGATATTCCCGGCATCAAGATCCGGGAATATCAAGGTATTTGCCATGCCAGCAACTGTAGACCCGGGTGCCTTCTTCTGCCCGACTTTGGCGACCAATGCCGCATCGGCCTGCATTTCACCGTCAATCTGCAGCGCGGGAGCAATCTCTTTGGCTATCGCCAGTGCCTTGAGGACCTTGTCGGCATCTTCGTGACTGGCACTCCCTTTGGTCGAAAAGGAGAGCATCGCCACGCGGGCTTCAACCCCAAGAAAACTCTTGCAACTTGCCGCCGTTGCTACCGCAATCTCAGCCAAAGCCTGAGCATCCGGATTCGGGTTGACAGCACAGTCGGCAAAACAAAGGACACCATTTTCGCCAAATTCCGGATTTTTGGTGACCATCAAAAAGACCGAAGAGACCGTCTTGATCCCCGGAGCTGTACCGATACATTGAAAAGCGGCCCGCAATACATCTCCGGTGGTATTTGCCGCCCCGGCAACAGCCCCGCCGGCGTCATTGCGACGAACCATCATCGACGCGAAGTACAGATTATCTTCCTGAGTGAGAAGGGCCCGGGCCTCATCAGGCGTCATTCCCTTCTTCTTACGCAACTCAACGAGTTCATCGACATAGACATCGAGCTGGGGGGCGGCCTTGGGATCAAGGAGTTGCACACCATCCAGAGAGACCCCTAGCTCCCGGGCTTTAGCCTGCAAAGTTGCCGGTTCACCAAGAAGCACAACATTGGCAAGACGATCGTTGACGATCAATCCGGCCGCCTGCACCATCCTGTCATCATAACCTTCAGGAAGAACAACGGTCTGCGCTTGCGCACGAGCTTTGGCTTTAATTTGATCGACTAAATGCACGGGAGAACCTCCTTTAGAACATGGTTTTTACTGTTTCCTGTATATAGCTGAAGGGTCCGGAGGGGTCAACCCATTTTTCTCACCATCGCCTATATTCATCAGCAGGCGATCCCGCTGTCAATTATCATTTCGCGGCTAACATTCGTTAGTGATTAACTTTCTCTAAATGGATTGACAGCAATAGCGATGAGTGATATTGAATAACGTCATTTCTATAACCTGTTTATATAACAATGCACCCCCCAAGCCGCGGATCTTTTGTTCGCGGATTTCATTCACATTTGGTAAAGGAGAGTTGGCATGCGGTGGTTAAGTAGTTCATTGGGCAAGAAGTATGTGATGGCTTTGACCGGAT
>JACUTW010000149.1 GCA_014859605.1 Desulfuromonadales bacterium | reverse complement strand
TGCCGCAAAGGGGAGCCGGGGATGCTGCTGCAGGCAGCGCAAGAACATCACATCGATTTGTCCGCTTCCTGGATGATCGGTGATAAGCGCTCTGATATAGAAGCCGGGAATAAAGCCGGTTGCCGCTCGATCCTGGTGCGCACCGGCTATGGCGAGCAGGAAGGGCAGGGGCTGCCGCCGGCTACGGTGATTGTCGATTCGCTGGCAGCAGCAGTTGAGCTCATTCTCCAATCGTAAGTATTGCTTTTTCGTAGGTTGCTGTTGAGCGGCCTTATCGCGAAACGCAACTTTGCTGACGCTGGCAAGGGGGAAATGTCGCGTTTCGTTCCTCAACACGACCTACAAAATCCGGTAAATCTTGGGCTGGAGCCCGCTCCTACGATAATCAATTTCGTCGATTGCTATGACGCATCGATCCTATCCATGAAAGGTCAAAAGAATGTTTGCATTTAAAGTGAAAGATCTGGCCCTCGCCAAACTCGGTCGCAAAGAGATGGATCTCGCCGAAGTTGAAATGCCAGGGTTGATGGCGCTGCGGGCTGAGTTCGGCGCAAGCCAGCCCCTCAAAGGGGCGCGGATTACCGGTTCCCTGCATATGACCATTCAGACGGCGGTCCTCATCGAAACTCTCGTTGCCCTTGGTGCGGAAGTGCGCTGGGCCTCGTGCAATATCTTCTCGACCCAGGATCAAGCCGCCGCGGCGATCGTGGTCGGCAAGGACGGCACCCCGGAGAATCCGCAAGGGATTCCGGTCTTTGCCTGGAAGGGGGAGACCCTCAATGAATACTGGTGGTGCACCGAGCAGGCCTTGACTTGGCCGGACGGCGTGTTGCCGAATATGATCCTCGATGATGGCGGCGATGCGACGATGATGGTCCTCAATGGTGCGGACTGGCAGGAAAAGGGCGTGCCCGCCGTCAAGGCCGATGATCCCGAAGACTGGATGGAGTTCGTTACCTGTTTGCAATCCTCGATTGCCGAAAAACGTGTTGACTGGCAGGCGCTGCGCAACAGCATCAAAGGGGTGACGGAAGAGACGACGACTGGCGTCCATCGCCTTTACCAACTGCAGGAAGAAGGGAAACTCCCTTTCCCGGCGATGAATGTTAATGACTCGGTGACCAAAAGCAAATTCGACAACGTCTATGGTTGCCGGCATTCGCTGGTCGACGGCATCATGCGCGCCACCGATGTCATGCTCTCCGGAAAAGTCGCGGTCGTCTGCGGCTATGGCGATGTCGGTAAAGGTTGCGCCCAGTCGCTGCGCGGGCAGGGGGCTCGGGTCATCGTCACCGAGATCGATCCGATCTGCGCGCTGCAGGCAGCCATGGAAGGCTATCAGGTCAGTACCATCGAAGATGTCGTCGCCACGGCTGATCTCTTTGTCACCGCCACTGGCAACTTCAACGTCATTACCGCCGACCACATGGCGCAAATGAAGCACAGCGCCATCGTCGGCAACATCGGTCACTTTGATAACGAGATCGACATGGCGGCCCTCGCCAAGGTGCCGGGGATCAAGAAGATCAACGTTAAAAATCCCCGCGAGCACGGCAATCAGGTCGATCAATGGCTCTTCCCTGATGGCCACGCCATCATCGTCCTCGCCGAAGGCCGCCTGCTCAACCTTGGTTGCGCCACCGGCCATCCTTCCTTTGTCATGTCGAACAGCTTCAGTAATCAGGTGATCGCCCAGATTGAAATCTTTTGTCATCGTGAACGTTACAAAAACGAGGTTTACGTCCTCCCCAAGCAACTCGACGAAAAGGTGGCTCGCCTTCATCTCGCTAAGCTTGGCGTTCGACTGACCACTCTGACCCAGAAGCAAGCTGATTATCTCGGCCTGCCGGTGGCGGGTCCCTACAAGAACGATCGTTACCGTTATTAAGGATCCTGATTAGTTTCAATCTTCCGCAAGGTTCAATTCCTCCCCTTTCAAGGGGGAG
>JACUTW010000148.1 GCA_014859605.1 Desulfuromonadales bacterium | reverse complement strand
CCTTGAGCTCAACCAAAAGATCGCCCTGGGCCACAAGACCGGCCATGCGCGCCACCTCACGATTGGCTTCGACCATCTCCTGCATCGCCTGCAGGAGTTGGCCGGTTTCGTCGGCGGTGATCTGCGGGGCGTCCATGGTCATATCCCCGACAGCCAGACGGCGCGCCATCGTCACTCCGATGTTGAGAGGCTGTACAATCGAACGGGTGATCACCAGGCTAATGGCGACGCCGACAATCAGGGCGATGAGACCGAGAACAGCCTGCATGAACTTGACCTGCGTCGAAGCCTGCTCAATCGCCAGGGTCGCCAGATTGATCCGCTCAATCTGGTCATCGCGAAAGACTTTGACCATAGTCGTTAACTGGAGTGCATCCCGGTCGAATTCGGCGATGACCGCGTCACCGGCTTCCTTGCCGTCATTGGCATAAGCGAACATCATGCTTTGCCCGGTGGCATAAAGCTCGGTCATGGCCGCCGCCATCTCCTCAAGCTGCTGCACTTTGGCCGCATCGGCCTGCTGCTGATACATGACTTTGAAATCTTCGACCGACTGCAGGAATTCGTCGTGCTGGTTTCTCCCCTCCATCGCCTTGCCGATGAGATCATTGGTTAAGGCGGCGTTATTGAGCATCTCCATGACCTTGCTGACGTTCAGTTCCATGCGATCCGCACGCAGGGCCGCAGGCAGAGCCAGATCTTTCACTTCCACGATATTATGATCAACCGTCCGCAGGCCAAAAAAGGTTATCAGAACAATCGCGACCATCATCGCCAGGACAGCTCCGAAGCCGAGGCCCATCCTTGCGCCAACTTTTAAGTTACTGAATTTCATCAACCGCGACTCCTTGAAAACTGTTCCTGTCACGACGATATTCCCGACTCATGTCCACGATCAAAACCTCTCCTCTGCATACACCAATGGGACACCCGACCGGGTGCCCCATTGTTCAACAGAAAGAAAGGATGCCGAACTTTACCACTTATAAGTCAAGGGATCGATCTTCCCTTGCATCATCAACCCCAGAGAAAAATTCAGATTCGATGCTGCGAAGGGCTTCATCACCGCATTCGGTCCAAAATTAGCTGAATTCTTGATCGCCGCGGCTTTAAGTTTTTCTGCCAGATTCGCCGGCACTGCGGCTGAAGCGGTCAACACATTATCGGGATTTTTCTTTTCCGAGACCTTGGGGATCGAATAAGAAGTATAACCGGGATATTTCGCTTGATTACTCTTCCACCAGCCATCCTTGACCACCGCGGCCTGCGCCTTGCCGGCAACCAAGGCATCTACGGCAGCAGCATGACTATTGACAGCGACGGCAGCTTTACCGGCCGTCGCGGCTTTGGCGGTCGATTCGCCGGAAGTGGCGCCGATCGCATAGGCAATTGCGGCCGGCGAGGCCGAAAGGATTGTCTGCGGATCCTGACCGATTTTATGGATCATGATCCCGGCATAGAGTTCATTACCATCGACATTCTGCACCAGCGGCGTCCCGAGCTTACGCGACATAATGATCGTCTGTACGAACGATCCCACATAAACCAGGTTCATCTCTTTGGAGGCAAAAGCATCGAGAATTTCCGGGTAATTGACGGCAATGCGGGGTTTAACCTCAATGCCGGTCCCTTTACTCAAGGCAGTGGCAACCGCTTTAGCCTGATCCATACTCTTGCCCGGCGGGAACCAGCAGGTCACCACATCAGCAGCAAAAGCCGATCCGAGGGACAAAGACCACAGCAACAAAACCAACAATGAAGTCGAACGTTTCATCTTTTTCTCCTTGCTTGAAGTTAGTTGACAGAAGCAGGCTCAGCCCCTTCGGTGGCACTAATAACACAAAGTTCATCGCTGGAAAAGATCTTATCGATATCGAGTATAATGATAAAGGTTTCACCCTGCTTGCCCATACCGCGGATGAATTCGCTCTTAAGCTTCATCCCCAT
>JACUTW010000082.1 GCA_014859605.1 Desulfuromonadales bacterium | reverse complement strand
TTCAGTTGCAGCTCGGCATCGGCCCGCGCCAGCAGGATCTTGGCGAGATTGACCTGATCGCCGATCGCCGTCGCCAGTCCTTCGGCTTCGGCAAAATGACTGAGGGCCTGCTCGGGACGGCCAAGACGGAGGAGGCACTGACCGAGATTGCGCAAATCGTAGGCCATGGCCCAGCGCGAGCCGATCTTTGTGTCGATGGCGAGAGCGCGTTGCAGCGTCGTCAGCGCCGCGGCCGGGTCGCCGGATTCCCGCTGCACCAGGCCGATGTTATTGAGGGTGGTGGCGACTTCATCGGGACGATTCGGCAGCGCTTCGGCCAAGACCAGGGCGGCGCGGAGTTCGACAAGGGCGCGTTTGTTATCGCCGAGGGTCGACCAGATCAGCCCGCCGGTATTCTTCGCCATGACCATTTCGCCGCTCCAGTTCCCGGCTTTTGCCGCCTTTTCAACTTCATCCCGTTTCTCAAAGGCTTCCTGGTAACGTCCCTGAAACCAGGCATTATTCGCTTGCTCCAACGTCACCCGCGCTCGACTCTTACCCTCTCCTTCCCCAATCTTTTGCAGCGCCTCAGTATAGAGCGCATCGGCACCAGTGAAGTCGCCAAGGAGGCGGCGGGTCCGGCCCCGTTCGAGAAGGGCTTCCCCTTCCAGCCGCTTCGCCCCTTGCGCAGCATAAAGGTCGACGGCCTTGGCGTAGTAGCGTTCCGCTTCGGCATAGCGGGAAAGACGCAGGTCATAAAGGCGGCCGAGGTTACGGTACTGATCGGCGAGGGAGAGATCATCCTTGAGGAGTTGACGCAGCTCGGCGGCTTCACTGTAAAGGGTGCCGGCCTGGCTGTAATCGAGGGCATTCTCTTGCACCTGGGCAAAACCGCTGAGGGCGGCGGCCTGCTCCTTGACCAGACCGAGATCGGCGAAGGTAGCGACACTCTCCTGGAGTGCTGTCGCGGCTTCGCTGTAGCGTTCGGCACGGCCGGAGAGGAGACCGTAACGGAGAAGAGCATCGGCATGTGCCGCCGAATAGGGCTCGCTCTGCTCCATCGCAGCGACCAGCGCCGCCGCATGCACAAGCGAACGTTCCAGCTTGTTGGCGGCAAAGGCGCTTTCCCGGGCGAGGCGACGCAGCGGGATAATCTGCTTCGCCAACTTCGCATCGGTGGCGGCAATCGCCAGGGCATCCTCAAAATAGGCAAGGGCTGGCAGATGTTCACTGCGCTGCTGGGCTGCGAGCCCGGCTTGGCCGAGTTCGACAAAGCGACTGCGCCCCAACTGCTGAGCGGCAGCGGCATTGAGGCCCCAGTCGCCGAACAGGAACCAGCCGGCCGGGAGCTGAGCCGCGGCATCGCTCAGGGAGGATTGCGCGTAACTGGCTGTAAAGGCCGGCCCGGCCGGAGTAGCGGCGCTGATCAGGAGGGAGGGCACCCCGGCGCTGGCGGTGAGGTGCCCGAGGGCGTAGGCCTGCTTCACGCCGGCCTGAGGCGCAACGACCAGGGCGAGGCTGACCGCATCCGTGAGGTCGAGAGGGTGGCGCTCACCACTCATCGCGCTGTAGGAAAAGCGCGGCAAGGCTGTTCCGTCAACGCCGGCCGGGGGTTCGATCAGGAGCCCGGCGCTGGCGGGCAGAACGAGGGTGTGGGCCTGGGGTAACGCTTCAACCAGCGAGGCCCCTTGAACCGGAACAAAGGGCGGTTTGATGAGCCACCAACCCGCCGGGTCGAGGACATTCTGGCGGAAGGGCTGGCGGGCTGCGAGAGAACGCCAGAGATGCGTCAAACTGAGGCTGCGGGTGAGGAACGTACCGGTTTGAAAGAGCTGCGGGGCTTCGCTCGCCAGGATCGCCCCCTGGCTGGCGGCGATCCGTTCCTGCAGCTGCGGGGTTGGCAGGGTTTCGCTCAAGACTTCGCCATCGCTGTTCAGGGTCAAGAGGAGCCAGCGCTCATTCCCCAAAGCGACCGGGCGCAGGACTTCGCGGCCTTCGAGGAGCATGTCGAGCTGACTGAGCTCGACCGGTTGCGGCAGCAGGAGGGTGCAGAAATATCCCCCCTCCCCGGCTTGACAGCGATTGACAAAGTTGGCGCGTAATTGCTGTATTTCCTCCGTGCTCGTCCCCTTGGCGAGGCTGGCAGCGAGATAATCGAGGAGCACCGCCGGCAGTGTGGCGTAAACGGATGGAAGTTTCTCCCGCTCCTGGCCGAGGATTTCGGCCAGGAGGACCTCTTCCTGTTGCAGGCGCAGTTGCAGGTAGTCACGCTCAACGGCCAGAGCACGGGTGAGCTGTTCCTGTAGCTCCCGTTTGCGGCGGAGATGCGGGGCGGCCGCGCGCAACGTTTCGGCCACGCCGACTTCACGCAGGGCAAGAAGGGGCGGCGCCAGGAGCTGGACGCGCTCGATCTCACTCAACTCTTCGGTTAATTGCAAAGCCTGCAGACTATCTCTAGCGGCCAGGCGTTCCAGTTCCGGAGCAAAACGGGCAAAGAGCTCACCGGCTTGCAGATCAAAGTCGTTGGGGGCGAGATGTTGCAAGTGCTCCAACGCTAAGCGGTAGTCGCCGCGGCCGGCTTCGGCCCGCCAGCGCAGCGCTGCCAGCTCCCCGCTCTCGGCAAGTTGCAGTGCCTGGTGATAAGCGCTGGTCGCAGCGGCATCAAGGCCGAGAGCGGTGCAGATCGCCGCGCGATTGAGGAGGGCGGCACTGTGCAGCGGCACTTGTTCCGGCTCACTCCCCTTCCCTGCCAAGGCTTGATCGCTAAGAGCGAGGGCGCGATAAAGGAGGGCGGAACGGGTCAGGGGATTTTCTTCCGCGTTGGCAAGACGCAGGATCAGGCTGCTGCTGTCGAAGTGAAAACGGACGGCACTCCCGCTCGGCAGCGTTGCCTGCTGCGCTGCCATGAGCGCCGACACTTCCCCTTGGCGGCGGAGAAAGTCGTCAATCACTCCGGCCCCCTGCGGATCAAGGAGTGAGCCCCAGTTACGCAAGTTGATGGCGGCACTAAGTGGACTTTCTTCGGCGAGGTTGACAAGGAGAGCCCGGCGAAAATTTGCCGCCGCGGCAAGATCGTCCGCCAGAGCATGTTCGAGGTGGGCGACCCGGTGACTGAGGAGTCCGAGACCGAAACGGTCGCCAGGGGCGACCTTTGCAACTTCCTGCGGATAGCGCGCCAGCTGACGGCGCAGCGTCACCAGCGCCGCGGCCGGATCACCGAGTTCGGCGTTGATTCGCGCCAGATAGGTCGTGGCGAGGCGCTCTTCCTGTTCGGCGCTAAAGCCGAAGGCGGCGCCCGTCGCCCCTGCCTGATCGAGAGCCACAGCAAGGTTGACGCTGAACAGACCTCCCCCCTTGCTCACTGGTTTTTTCGGCTTGGGCGGATACTTCTTGACCAGCTGCAACACCTCGAGAAAACCGTTGCGAGCGGTCGTCAGCAAGACAGTGCGTTCCTCCCCCTGCGTCCTCTGTGCCTGCTGATAAGCGGCAATGCTTGCGGAGCGGCGATTGAGGACGAGGTTGTCGGTGCGGCGAAGACGGAGGTTGAGATCGAAGGCAATGACAAAGTGCTCCCCGGCCGCTGCATATTCTTCGGCTTCGAGGCTGGCAAGGCCGAGACGATCATGGAGTTCCGCCTGGGTCTCGACCAAACGCGGCACGGCATCAAGCTCTTCGCTGACCCGGCGGCGCAGGCTCTGCAGTTCGGCGTGATAGGTCTTCCCATCCGGATGCCAGGTCATGGCTTTGGCGATGAACCGCTCTTCCCGCTGCAGAAGCGCGCGGAGGGCAGCGCTGAATTTATCCCATTCCGCTGCCGGGGGCGCTAACGGCGGCGTGGCGCCGAGGCTATCGAGCTCGGCGGCAATCGCCTGCTGTTCCGTCAGAGCCGCCAGCGGCGCCTCGGCGGCGTCCTGCTCCGGACTGAAGAGGCGCTCATTGATGCGGCGTGCCAGCTTGCCGAAAGCATCGAGGGGACGGCCGGGATCGAGACGTCCCTCGACCAGTTGCAGCGCCGTCGCGTAGCGGGCGATCGCCTCGTTGCTGGCGCCGAGCTGAAAAGCGACCGCCCCGGCGCGGCGCTGAAAGAGGAGTTCGGTCTCGGGGTTGTCAAAGGGTTGGTTGGCGGCAAGGCGTTTTTGGTAATGCTGCTGCGCCGTGGCGTTACGACCGAGGAGGAAGGCGACATTGCCGAGATTGAGTTCAAGATTGGCGCGATTATCTGGATCGATCTCATCGCGATTAAGCAGAGCGGCGCGGCGATAAAGACTCAGCGCCCGCTCCAGCCCGCCGACTTCGCCATAGACGGTCTCTTCCACCTCGGCGAGATAGCCGAGGGTCTGGGCCGGATACGGTGAAGCCGGCAGCCGCTCGAAGGCGCGCTGCAAGACTTTTCGGGCATTGCGCAGGTGGTCGCGACCGGGGAGATAGGTTTCACAAAGGCCGGCCCCGTACAGAAGGATCGGGTCATCGGGATATTGCTGAAGAAGTTTTCGGTAAAGAAGGAGGAGTTCTTCCGCCTGTCCTTGCGCCGCTACGGACTTGATATAACCGCGATGTGCCGGCAAACTGCGCCCATCGTAGCGGATGAGGTCGAGGAAGGTCGCACGGGCGGTAGCGACTTCGCCACGACGATAAAGATTTTCACCGGAAGCGAGACGCTTGCGGACGTAGGCGGCGCGGGCGAGTTGGTAGATCGATGTCTCTTCCGGCACCTCTCCCATCTGCACTTCGTAAAGCGCCGCGGCTTCGCCATAACGCTCCTCGCGATAAAGGAGTTCGGCGAGGGCAAAGCGGGCCGCAGCGGTCGGGGTAAGGAGGGGTGGAAAGCTGTCAAGGACGGTCCGGTAGGCATCGCGCGCCCGGCTCCACTCCTCGGCTTCATAAGCGAGATCGCCGATGCGATTCCAGGCCCCCATCGCCAAACGCGGCAGCTCCTGGTGATAGCGCTCCGCCAGGGCGGCGAGCTGGCGACTCTGCTCGGCACTGCCACTGTTTGCGGGCGTGCGGCCCGCCAGGATGACAGAAACAGCCTTTTCCGCCCAGAGTTCTTCCTCCGGGAAGTTCTGTACAACCGCGATCAGCGCCGCTTCTCCGCCGGCCCCGCCGGCCAGTTGCGTCAAGAGCAGGGCGCGCCGGAAGTGGGCTTCGGCCTGTAAAGAGCGGCTGAGATCTGGCAGGGCAATGGCTTCTTCGAAGCGCTGCAACGCCGCCAGACGATCGACTGCCCGACTGGCGAAGGCACCCTTGAGCCGGCCAGCGTCGATGAGGGCGCGCGCCCGCAGCTCCACACTCCCGCCAGCGACGATGGCGTCGATGGCGGCCACGGCAGCGTTGAGAATCTCTTGCCCGGCTTCACCGGCAGCGGCAAGGCGATAGCGCAACTGCGCTTCAAGACGCAGGGCTGCCAGGGCCGCGAGCTGCGATTCCGGCGTCAGCGCGCTATAGCGACGGCTGACTTCCTCCGCCAGATTCAAGGCCGCGCGCTCCTCTCCTTCCTCTTCGAGCAGTTCGATCAGGGTCAGACTCGCCTGTGCCCCGTAGCGGCTGGCTTCTTCCTCCTGCGCCAGGACCTGGAAAGCGGCGAGGCGGAGGTGCGGTAAATCGATCGGACGGCGCTGGCGCAGCTGCTGCACCAACTGCCACTGGGCGGCAAGATTTTCCAAACGAGGGATCTCTCCGCTGGCTGCCAGGGTCAGAAGTTGCCCTCCGCCGGGTTGGGCGCCGACAAAGTAAATCTTCTCGCCGACCGGTAACGGTGCCAGCGCGCCGAGCGCCGGCACGGTGAGGGGGAAGAGGCGCGGATGTCCGGCACTGTCACGGCGGTTGAGCTGGAGACGGACGATCTCGCCGCGCCCGGTCTTTTCGGCAATCCGGGTAAAGAGGAGGCTCTCCGCGCCCTCCCAGACCGGATAGAGATCAGCCGCAGCGCCGAAGGTGAGCTGCTCCGGTTCCTGCTCTCCGTCCCAGAGCCAGAGATCGCCATTGGGATCGTTGTGGCGCGAGACAAAGACCCAGGAATGCCCATCGGTTGCCGGATGGGCAAAGGCGGCATCGATGTCGATCGCGAGAGGCGTCGGCGCGCTGCCAGCGAGATCGTAGCGGACGAGGCGGCGCTGCGCTGAACCGGGGGTGAGCTGATGAACAACAATAAAGCGGCCGTCACGGCTGAAGACCGGGGCCTGCTCTTCGCTGCGGTTGTCGCTAAGGCGCTGCGGCGTGGCCCCGGCACGGGTGAGATCGAGGAGCCAGAGATCACCCTTGACATCGTCGCGGCTGTCGATCCAGGCAAGGAGGCGACCATCCCGACTCAAAGCCGGCGCTGTCAGCCGCGCCACTCCCGACAGCAGCCGTTGCGGCAGTTCTTGCGGATAACCCGCCGGGTAGAGCCAGAGTTCATCCCCCTGATCGCCCATCTCGATGGTGACGATGCTGCCATTCTCGGCGCGGGTGGCGTAAAGGACCGAGCGGGCGGTAAAGAGAACCGGCTCAGCCGCAATCTCCGGCCGGGCGCGGGGCGCGGGACGCGGGACACTCGGGGCGAGAAGATCGTCACCGAGCGGTGTGGCGGCGTCGGCACTGCCAAACAAAATCAGGGATAGAAAGAATGTCGCCGCAATCAGCGGACCGGATCGGCGGCTCACAGCGCCCCCCACGTGCCGTCATCCTTCTGCACCTTACTGCCGGGCGGGCTGTTCTGCTGGTTGATCCGGGCAAAGACGCGGCGAATCTCGGGGAGATCCTGCGCCGTAAAGTTCTCGTTGGTTTGAATCACCCGCAGCATCAGCACTTCGCGGGCCTTGTTGACTTCATCGAGAACCTGCCGGAATTCCCCGTCACTATAAGTTTCGGCAAAAGCCTGATCACTGCTTCCGCTCTTGGGTTGGGTGCGAGGAAAGGGGGCAAGTAGTCCATCGCGCCCCTCGCCGACCCAGCCGAGACGCTTGAAGGCTTCGACATCGTCGGCATGGAAGGAGACCGTCTCCAGCGCCCGCACCGCCCCTTCCTGCTCCGGCGTCCGCTCCGGCGCCGGGGCAATCTTGCCGCTCGGGGAGATGCCGCGCACCGAGGCGACAAGGAGGAGGTCGTCGTTGATGGTGTTGTAAGTGCCGAGGACCTGATTCTCCAGGGAAGTGCGCTCGCTGACGACATTGACATCGACCTTGGCAAGGGTGCAGGAACAAAGAGGGAGTAGAATCAGGGTAAAGATGAAAAGTTTACGGATCATTTTTCCTCCTTGCGCAGGGAAATTTCACCCTGTGCATCGATAACGATGGTGTCGGCCCGCAAGAACTCAAGGGGGGGACGCGCGGTGCTGATTGCCGTCAGCAGCGGAGCCAGTTCCTTTTCGAGCGGGAGCTCCGCCAGCCGCAGGCGGTCAATTTTGGGGAGGGCGATTGTGACCCCTTGCACGTTAACGGCACCGCTCACCGCCAGGGCACCGTCAGCCGCCTGAAGTTCGATCCCCTGTAATTGTCCGAGGCGCAGCAGCTTGCGCTGTGCCTGAATCGCTTCATTGCGTTCATAGGGGTCGAGGCTGGCGAGGACGCGATCAAAGCTTTTAGCACCGATCTGACGCAGACGCGTCGCCAGGGACAAACCTTCGAGAAGGGGGCGCTGCTGCTCAAGGAGCGGGATCCGGAAAAAGCCTTCGCCGCTGATCGAACTCTCCCCTGCTGTTGTCGTTCCCGGCAGTGTCGCCTCGCGGTTAAGCCGACTCAGATCGAGATTAGTGAAAAGGGCTTCGGCGCTAAGGACCGGTACCGCTGGCCGCAGATCGAGGAGAGCGCGGGAGCGCAGGGTGCCATCGAGAAGTTCGGCCTGCAGAAAGCTCATTCCCACCTCTTCCTGTCCGGTCACGATCTCCGCTTCAAGATCGCGGATGATGAGCGGCTGAGCCAGTCCGGGGAGGGTCAGCGATTGAATCGTCAGGGAGCGTTCCCCGCCAACGCTGCCGCGTCGGTCGTCATGCAGCCGCCGCCGTGCCCCTTCCAGCAGTGCCGGCAAAGGCCGGGGTTGCGGTTGAACCAGGCTGGCCGAAAGGGGGAGCCACCGCTCTTGCCGGGTTGTAGCCGTGCTGATTTGCAGGGTGCGATCGAGATTGAAATGGGCTTGTAAGCCGTGCAGTTCCGGCCCGTCGGGGATGGTCAGCGCAAGATCCCTGGCAGCGGCATAACCGTGCAGGCGCAAGAATTCATTGCCACGGAGATCGATGCGGGTGCCGGCGGTGGTGGTGCCGTGTAAGTGTAGATCAGGGCGGAGCGGCGGTGCGGCGGGACGAAGATGAAGGTCGACCTCGCTGAAGAGCGTGGCGTTGAGGCGCTGTAACAGGGTGACCGGAGATAACGGCAGGGGTTGATCGAGGAGGGCAGCGAGTCCGGTGATGGTCAACTCGCTGTGCTGCGTCAGACCTAGGGGCTCGATCTCGACCGTTTCGGCCAGGAAGGCCCGATCCCAGTCGCGTCCTTCGCCGCTGAAGCTGATGCGGGCCTGCTCAACCGGCAGAGCCTGGCCGTTGATGACGCTGCCGGCACGAAGATCGAAGGCAATGGCGCCGCCGAGATCGATCTTCTCGCCATGATTGCGACTGTGCAGAGTGAACGGTTGCGATGTCTGAATACCGCTGAGATGCAGGCTGCCATTGGTCAGGGGCAGACGAAGTTCAACATCATTAAGTTGCAGGCTGCCGTGCAACTCGCGGAGGGCAGCCAGGGCGTTTTTGGCACTGCGCAAGGGGGGCTGTCCGGTTGGGAGAGGCCGCTCCGGGAGGGTGGCAGTGAGCTGAAGCTCACCCTTAACCGACCCGCTGGCTGTCAGCTTCTCGGGTAGTAGCGGCCGGGCGAAAGCGATGAAGCGAGGAAGTTCAAGGTAACTTTCGCTCTTCAGAGTCAACCGTCGCGTCGCCGACAAACTCCCTTCAACCTTTACATTCACAAGTTCAGGTGAACTAATTGAAAATACGAAACTATCTATGCTAGGAATATTTTCATGCGGAGGCAATTCCAGTCCCGTGACTTGCAGCGTCTGTCGGAGCGGGGTGGGCGGCAACTCCTTTACAGCGGTGCTGCTGAGAACAGCGATATCGGTTGTCAGCGTCAAATCCTCCACCCTGATCCTGCCATCCGGTAACAGGGCAAAGGCGAGCTGCAGGTCATTGGCCAGAGTGCTGAGATTCACCACTCCTGCCAGTTCTGCGCCCTTGAGTCCGAGCTTATGGTCGAAGCGACCCTTTGCGCTCAGCCTCCTCTCCCCTTCGGCTTTGCTGATCGCGGCGATTGCCAGATTGCCGGCACCGGTCAGGCTGGTGAGAGTCAGGGGCTGCGCGCCGCGCAGGTCGATCCTGGCGATCTGCCAGTCGATCCCCGCCGCAACGCTGTCTGGAAAGTAGGCACGGAGCGGGATGATAAGGTCATTCGTGGCAAGAGCGATTCCGGCAAGCGAGAGTTCAGCCTGTCGCACGCTTTGCAGATCGACGCTCCCCTTCGCCAGTCGCACCTCCCCTGCCCCTTGCGAGCCGGAGAGCTGCAATTCGAGATTTTGCAGATGCAACTCTCCGGTGGAAAGTTGCGGCAGGTCGGGAGGGAGAAAGGGGGCAGCCAGCAGCAAAAGTTGAGCAAGATCGATCTTGAGCTGGTGCAGCTTTGCCTTGACCCGGCGTTCCGGGCTGCTCGGCTCTTCGATCCGCGCTTCCCAATTGGCTTCAAGGAGACCGGGGGCCATCAAGACGCCACCGCCCAGAGTCACAAGTTGGCGGCGATAATCGGTCCTGAGCTGCTGACCGAGATTAAAGTCGAGGGGACCGGCACTATCAACCTGAAGTTGATCACCAGCCAGTGTGCAGCTCAGGACCAGATTCTTTTCACTGTCAGTCCGGGCCTGAAGAGTCGCGAGCAGGGTGCCACTCATGCCGGGGAAATTTGCCGGGAGGAAGGGAGCCGCAACCTGTTGCAGCTGCGGGAGATCAAGCTTTAATCTGCCCTGCAGTCCTTCTTCCTGGTCGAGGCGGCCGTCTGCTTTGAGATCGACTCCAGGGAAGTCGACAAAGGCAGCAAGACGCGCCCCCGCCGGCACAATCCGTCCGGAGGGGGCAGTCAATCCGGCGATCTCTGTTGCCAGCCGCACTCTTCCGAGGGGATGATCGTCGACGGCCACCTTAGCGTTCAGACTGAAGGTCAAAGGTGCCCGCTCCAGTGATGGCATCCGTAACTGCAAGTCACCCTCAGTCATGCGGAAGCGGCGCTCGCTGCCAGGGTCATGGTAACTGACGACAATCGGAGTGACGGCAATATCGACACGGAGATCGAGGGGGAGGGGCCAACTGAGAGTGGTAAAACGTTCGAGTCCCTGCGCCAGCATTGTCAAAGGATCCGGCTGCTCATCTTGAGCGGTGCCAGGGGCTGTCGCCTTTATTGTTGCGGCAGGGGGCGTGAGTTCGAGCTGGAGATCATGCAGTCGTAAAAAGAGTGAAAGACCGAAGGTTTCGCCAGTCTGGCTGCCAAAGCCGATACCGGGGCGGCAGTCAACTTCAGCCAGGCGCAGCTGATGCAGCGACCCGGTCGTCGGCCCGAGAGTGAAATTGTGCAGCTGCAAGCCCCGTGTCCAGGAGAGCTGCAGGCTGTCCCAGGTAACCGGCCCCTGCAGGGAGGTGCTCAAGGTCGACTTGAGACGATTTTGTACGGGGTGGGTGGAAAGGATGGCCGGGGCAGCAAGGAGAAGCAGTATCGTCAGGAGGAATAACCCGGCTAAAAGAGCCATAAACTGACGCCAGCGGGAAGCAACCGACCTGCTAAAGAATTTCGAGAGTTGCAGCGCCATGATAGCCATCCAATGCATGCAAAAAGATTGTGGAAGTTTAAACCAAAAAGGTGCCTTTGGCAAAAGAACTCCAGAGGTTTTGCTGATTTGCATTGAGATTGAAAGTGATCAATCTTTCTGCTAGATTCCCTCACCCTACCCTGTCACCGCTACGGAAAGAATGAAACTGCGTGTCAAAAGAAGATGTTTTAGAAAAGATCATTGCCGCATTGTCAGATGACCTCGCCCTCTTCACCCAGGCGGCACGGATCGCTCACGCCGCTGCCACGCACGCCGAGTGCCTGCCAGACAATAAATATGACACCACAGCCCTGGAGGCTTCCTATGTCGCTCAGGGGCAGGCGAATCGCGCCCAGGATATCAAGCGTGCTCTGGAGAGCTACCGGAATCTGCTGTTGCGTCCCTTTGACGACACAGTACCGATCCGTCTCACCGCCCTGATCACCGTAGAAGCGGAGGACGGCAGTGACCGATGCTTTTTTCTCGGACCTGCTGCTGGCGGCTTGAAATTGTCGATAGAGGGGGGCGAGTGTATTGTCATTACCCCGGAGTCGACCCTGGGACGGGCCCTGCTCGGCAAGTGCTGCGGAGATGAACTGCAGATTGGCAATGGCGCCGCCCGAAAGACTTTCACCATTACCGCCGTTTCCTGAGACGCCATGAATTAATCCTCCCCCTGCACCGGCATGCCGCACTTATTGCATGCTCTCTTCCCAGGTCAGAACCGCTTCATCCTCCCCCACGGATAAGTCATCGCTAATCAGCTGTTTTATGGTACATTATTTGCTTTTTAATCAACAAAAGAACAATGTTCTGTCA
>JACUTW010000147.1 GCA_014859605.1 Desulfuromonadales bacterium | reverse complement strand
AAGGGGGAGGTTAGGAGGGGGATGGGTCTTCTTGGTGACCCAAAACTCCCCATCCCCACCCCAGCCCTCCCCTTGAAGGGGAGGGAGAAAATCCCGGTTTCAGGAGATTGGCGCTTCACTTTAAATAATGGTTACGCCTTCGTCGCGGTAAAGATTGCCCGCAGCGGCGCCGGGTGCCCTTCAATCGTCCTCCCCGCATCATCCGGATCAAGAAAATCCGCCAACGACTCAAACTTCATCCACTCTGTCGAGCGCTGCTCTTCCCGGCTCGTTCTGTTGGTGTCCACACAGGTAATCCCGGTGAAGCCGCAGCGCTGCAGCCATAGAGTCAGCGCCGCAATCGAGGGGAGGAACCAGACATTACGCATCTTGGCGTAACGCCCGGCCGGCATGAAGATGGTTGTTTGATCGCCGTCGACGATCAGCGTCTCCAGAATCAATTCTCCGCCGGCACGCAAACAGCCTTTGAGCTCCAACAGGTGGTCGAGGGGGGAGCGGCGATGATACAGGACGCCCATGGAAAAGACGCTGTCAAAGCAGCCGAGATTGGCCGGCACATCTTCGATGCCGATGGGGATAACGTGATGCTGCGGGTCGCAAAGATAGCGCTGCATCACCTGAAACTGCATGACAGAGAGGAGGAAGGGTTCGATGCCGAGGACAAATTCGGCGCCGACGCCGCGCATGCGCCAGCCGTGATAACCGTTGCCGCAGCCGACATCGAGGACGCGCCGCCCGGCGAGCGGCTGAATGTGCGGTAACAGGCGCTCCCACTTCCAGTCAGAACGCCACTCGGTATCGATCTTGACGCCGAAGAGGTTATAGGGACCTTTGCGCCAGGGGTGAAAGGTCTGGAGGCCGGCTATCAGCTCTTCCTGGCTGATTTCTCCGAGATCTTCGGCAGCGCCGATCGTGACCTGATTCTTCAGCTCCCATTGGGATGGTCGTCGTTCCGGCAACGCTGCCAGCGCCTTGAGCCAACCTTCCATCTTACCGTGACTTCCCTGGAGCATCCTTTCCGGCAGGGTCTTTTGCAGCTGCTGCGACCAGAGGTGTTGTCCCATCGCTGCGAGTTGCGGATAGAGGGCATCGTAAAAGTTCATTTGAACGCAACCAGAGAGACAAAGTTAAAGCACTGGAACCAGAGCTCACTGGCAGCAAAGCCCGCTGCGTGTAAGCGCTCTTGATGATCGGCCAGGCTCTCCGGGATCATGACATTTTCCAGGGCGGTCCGTTTCTGGCTGATCTCGAGGTCGCTGTAGCCGTTGGCGCGTTTAAAGTCGTGATGCAACTCGACATGAAAGTTCTGGCGCTCCGGCTCGGCAAAAGCGATCTTCTCTGAGAGGATGAGGATGCCACCCGGTTTCAGCCCTTGATAGATTCGCTCAATCAGCGTCAAACGCTCATGCAGGGGAATAAATTGCAGAGTGAAGTTGAGCACCACGATTGAGGCGTTCTCGATAATAACCGACTGGAGATCGGCGCAGAGCATCGTCATCGGTACAGTTGAGTTTTTATCGCCGGCGAAGAGCTCGCGGCCGCGCTTGATCATCGCCGGAGAGTTGTCGACAGCGATAATGTCACAATTTGCCTGCGTAATGCGTTGCCGCATGGCGAGGCTGACCGCCCCCAGGGAACAACCGAGGTCATAGCAGTGACTGCCGGCTTGGGCATAGCGCGCTGCGAGAAGGCCGATGGTGGAGATCAGCATGCCGTAGCCGGGGACCGAGCGTTGAATCATGTCGGGGAAGACCGCAACGACCCGTTCGTCGAATTGAAAATCGATCAATTCATTGAGGGGCGCAGCATAAAGGGTGTCGGGGGTTTTGCTCACGGTTTTTGGGTCCTTTTATTTGGCTGCTGAAAAAGCGGATAACTACGATTATAGACAAAAAAATCCTGATGAGCGTTAATCTTTCGCGCCGGGATTTTCCCTCTCCCCTTCAAGGG
>JACUTW010000081.1 GCA_014859605.1 Desulfuromonadales bacterium | reverse complement strand
GGACGATTGCCGATCTCGACCGTTCGGAGAATATTCGTGAGCAGCACCTCGCCGAGGCGATTCAGTATCGGAGTCTGGATCGGAGGATGGGGTAAAGACATGGCGGCCGGCGGCCGGCGGCCGCCATGTCTTGATTTATCAGCCCGTCGCAGCCTTAACTCTGCTGTCAAAATAGCGCGCTACCGAGATCTTCCAACACCGTATAACTCTATCGTCCACCTGTTAAGCGATATTTCTAACATTCTAAAATTAAAGAGTTAGCTTTTTTCGTGAATACTTGGCGGACGTAACCCTTGTTTGTGAAATGGCGAGCTTCTCACTTTCAGCGAATCTTGAACTTCATCGTCCCCTCAGTTCACTCCACCGGATGACGGCTCTGAAATCACGATCGCAGAACTGGAAGATACCGACATGAACGGTAAGCAGATCGCTCTTGCCTCGCACTGTTATTGCTTATCGGAGCGTTGGTGCCATGATCATTATGACTGTGACTCAACACCAAGTTCCCTCAAGATGGAAGTAAGACTCTCCGCTGATTCTTGAGTCTGTTCAAAATACCTACCGCGTAGTTCACAGATCAACATGCCGTGGTAGGAATTAATAAACTCAGCGAAAAGATCGCGGAAAGGGATGTCGCCCCAGCCGACCGGCATATGGGAGTCCCCTTTACCAAAAGGGATCTGATGGGTCTGCTGCTTCTCGGTGTGGTAGACGGGGTTGCCGAAGTTGTCATGCACGTGACAATGTGCAATCAATGGGGCGATGGTACGAACTTCTAAGACCTCATTGAGGCGGTAAAATTTTGAAGCCATGTGGAGATGACCAAAATCCAGGTTGATTCTGACGTTGTCCCGATTGACCCTGTTCACTTGGGCCAGCAGCTTTCCGGGAAGCTCTGCATAACAGTAGGGAGAGTGATGCCGATAGGGACGGGCATTCTCCATGGCGATAACCACTGTCGGGAATTTGTCCGCCGCCTCCTGCAGTATTGTCGCCTCCAGTTCAAGCAGCCTTTCTTCTTCAGCCGGCTCCAATGTTATCGGTCCACGCACCCCGAACTCTTCCTCTACAAGGAAGCGACCCGGATGGTAGACCATCACTTCAGCGCCAATTTCTGCCGAAAATTCAAGGGAGGCCATCAAGACATCTTTATGTAACCCGGCATTTTGTCGATCCATCAAATTCAAGGGATTGGGGGCATGGACACTGTATCTGAAGGGGAAGTCCGCCAGTATCGCTTTGGTTTCTGACGTTCTGCGCGTATCAATTCGTCCGTTCCGGATGGCGTCAAGGCCGTGAACTGTTATTTCGGCTGCAGAAAGACCAAATTTATGAAATGCCGACATATCGCGGCGTAACGCCTTCAGGTCACCGTCAATTCGTACCTCGTTGATGTTGCTACCAATGCTCAGCATAATGACACTCCCTCCTGTAGAGCCGGTTGTTGCGCATAGCAAGGCAGTCTGTTGGTGTGAGCGCTGAAAACCGCTTGCCCTCGCACCCATACTCGCTCCACCTGCGGCAGGCCGCCGAACTGTTTTACCGCAATCAGATCGGCACGTCTGCCAACCACTATTTCTCCCCGATCCAGGAGTCCCGCAGCGCGAGCAGGGTTGCGCGTCACCAGGGCAACCATATCCTGCAACTCGTAGCCACTCAATTCGGCCAGTTTAAATACCGCCGGCAAGAGGGCTGCAGCAGAATAATCACCGCACAGGCAATCAGCCACGCCTTGAAGCACTGCGTCCAAGGCACGCATCGATCCGGACTGGGACGCCCCCCGCAAGACATTGGGCGCCCCGAAGAGAGTGGCGATCCCCAGAGATTTCGCAGTCCTGGCCGTCTCCATGTTTACGGGAAATTCCGAGATGGAGACACCGAGTTCGGCCATGACGCCAACCCGTTCGGGACTGTCATCATCGTGACTCGCAAGCGGGATGCCGTGTGCCCTGGCTTTCTTGGCAAGCTGCCGGATCAATTCTTCGGTCCCCTGCACATTGGCTAATTTCCTCTGTAACAGGTCATCCAGTTCCTCTTCCGTTTTCTTGTAGGAGCCGGCAAGATAATTCCGGTATGCGGCTACGTCCTTGAATTGCCCCTGCCCTGGGGTATGGTCCATAAAGGAAAGCAGGTGGATCTGATTTTTGTCGATCAGCCCCGCAAGTATTTCCGGGGCCGAGGTGTCGGTTACCTCGCAACGGGCATGCACCCGGTTTTCCACCAGGGCATGTTGCTGCCAGTCATGAATGGCGTGGGCGATCTCGGCAGCGAACTGGTTATTTCGTACTCCAAATTCATGATGGGCGAATGACAACGCGTGAAAGACAGTGGTGACGCCTGCCATGGCGTTACGTTTATCGGCCTGGGAACAGGCAAAATTAAGCGGGAAATGCACGTTAGGCCTGGGTTCTACCTCTTTTTCCAAAGCGTCGCAATGCAGGTCGAGCATGCCCGGCATAAGGATATGTCCGGAGAGATCGATAATAGTCGTCGCACCGCTTTTCACTGGCTCAATGGCGACGATTATTCCGTCCTCGATCAGAATGGCACTATTTTCTGCAACCCCGTCAGGGAAAACGACTTTGGCATGTGTCAGCAAGGTTTGCCGGTTCATGATAAACACTCCCTAATACTTCCTTTGACAGCCATTGGTGGAGCCAGCTCCACGACATCGTCAGCAAGACGCCTCACCAGGTCCGGTTGATGGAAAATGGCGATCATCGCCACTCCATCCTCTTTCAATGCTTCGATCAATTTGACGGCAAGATCGGTGGTTCCTGGGTCGAGACTTGCGGTCGGCTCATCAAGCAACAACAGACGTGGACGTGAAATGAGCCCGCGGGCGAGGTTGACCCGCTGTTTTTCACCTCCGGAAAAGGTCGCCGGAGGCACTCCCCAAAGACGCTGCGGCACAGCAAGGCGGGCAAGCATCTCGCCGGCCCTTGCGCGTGCTGCAGTTCGATGGACACCGGATGCAACCAGCGGCTCGGCGACGATATCCAGAGCGCTCTTGCGCGGCAAGCAGCTCAGAAACTGGGTCACAAAACCGATTTCGCGCTGGCGGAGCCGAAGCATCTGGTGCTCGTCGGCACGTGCGAGATCCAACCACTGTCCTGCCTGGTCACGAAAGATGATCCGGCCGGTGGATGGCTGGTAGGTGCGATAGATGCACTTGAGAACGGACGATTTGCCTGCTCCGGTTGGGCCGACGATGGCGGTGAGTTTTCCTTCCCGACTTTCCAGGGTGACGTTCGAGCAGGACGGGATAGTCTCCCTCTGCTCGTGCAGAAAAAATTCTTTTGCCAGCCCTTCAACTATTAGTACCGGTTGCATATTCTCTCCTAAAGGTTTGAGGCAACCAACCGCTGCGTATAGGCGTGTTGGGGGTCTTCAAGTATTTGGTCAGTAAGCCCCGCTTCGATGACGCGGCCGTACTTCATCACCAGGGTGCGTCCGGCCAGAAGCCGTATGACTCCAAGGTCATGGGTAACCACGATCATCGCGGTGTCCAACTCCTGCTGTATCTCCAGAATCAGGTCGAGAATTGCCGCCTGCACCGACAAATCAAGTCCGGTGGTGACTTCGTCGAGGAAGAGGAGCGGTGGTCGGGTGACCAGTGCCTTGGCAATCTGCACCCGCTGCTGCATCCCCCCTGAAAATGTCTTCGGGTTCTGATCCATACGTTCCGGCAGCACCTCAGTCCGTAGCAGAAGTTCCTGGGCACGGCGGCGGATTTCGCCATAATGTGCCACATCGCTCATCAGCATCCGCTCGGCGATGTTTCCTCCCGCCGAGACCTGAAAATTAAGCCCCAGGTGCGGGTTCTGGTAGACCATGCCGAAGCGCTTGTTGCGCAGGCTGCGCTGCTGTGCAGCGTTCCGCTGGAAAAGTTCATGCCGCTCGCCGTTGTCAAAAAAGATGGCTTCTCCTTCTGTGGGCGCATCGTCAAAGTAGAGCATCTTCACCGTGCTCGACTTACCACTGCCCGACTCACCGATGATGCCAAGAATTTCGCCGCGAAATAGATCGAAACTCACCCCATGCACTGCCACCACGCTACTGCAATGCGGACAGATGTTGGTGTCATTCTCCGGCCCCGTGGATTCAACACAGAGCGGGCAGCCGTGGCCGTAAATGCGGGAGAGCCCGCGCACCTCAAGAATCCTGTTACTCATCCCTTGACCTCCCGCTGCTGGTGCTGCGCCAGTTGCCCATCGCAGTAGGCCGAGTCGGAGCATTGATAAATCTTGGCGTTATTGTCATCACTGTACTCATCGAGAAAACTGTTTATTGCTCCACAGCGGGCGCAGGCGCGACGCTGCCCATGCTCATCACGAAAATCTTCGACGCGGAAGGGGACGTCATCAAAGACCAGGGGCTCAGCTACGCTATAGGGGGGCACGGCGTAAATCTTCTTTTCACGACCGGCACCGAGCAGGATTAGCGCCGGTGACTGGTCAAGCTTCGGCACGTCCCAGCGTGGAATAGGTGAAGGATCGATCACATAATGCCGGTTGATGCGCGTTGGATAGCGATGCGAGATGGTGATTTCGTCGAAGTGCACAATATCTTCATAGAGCTTGACCAACAGACGGGAGTAATCCGCCTCGGCATGCATGATCTTGCGCCGGGCCTCGGAAGATTCCACCACCACCAGCGGGTCGGGATACGGCACTTGCAGTACCAGGACCTGCGCTTCGGTGAGCGCTACTTCAGGGATACGATGGCGTGACTGGATAAGCGTCGCTTCCTCAAGCTTTTCCGTCACTCCCACCCCAGGGCAGGTCAGTTGCACGAATTGACGGAGATTGACCGCGTTGACGGAATCATCCGAACCTTGGTCGATGACCTTGAGGGTATCGTCCGGGCCGATCAGAGCCAGGGTGAGTTGCAGGCCGCCGGTACCGAAGCCCCGCCCCATCGGCATTTCACGCGAGGCATAGGGCGTCTGGTAACCAGGGATACAGATTGCCTTGAGGATGGTGCGGCGCACCTCTTTTTTGGCATATTCGTCAAGAAAGCCGAATGAGTAACCGACTTCCTCCAAGGGAAATTCATAATGGATGTTCATGCTTAGACCTCCCTCTGCGGGCTTTGCTCCGCTTCACGAGCCTTAACCTGTGTGGTGCGCAGACGATCCATATCGGATTGAAAGGTGACGTAATGGGGCATCTTGTAGTGCGAGGCGAAACCCATCGAATCGACACCGTCCACATGCAGCAGTACGAACTCGGGATCTTCCGAAGGATTGGCGGGGCCGTCCTGCATTCCCTTTTGCAACGCTCTGTCAAGAATTGCCATGCTGATGGCCTTGACCTCGTTATGGCCGAAGCAGGCACCATAGCCGAGCGTGAAGGTCGGCAGGCTGGCGGCTTTACCGGATTCATACATGGCCACCACCTCACATTCGGTGACTAGCACCTCTCCGGCCTCCATCGGTTCGCCGGTAACCGGGTGCGGCACCATCACCGGGATGTAGCCGACACGCAGTTCAGCTACTGTTGGGTGAACATCACCGTAGCCACGCATGTTCGAATAGGCCATTGCCAGCAGAGAGCCGGTCTCGGCACGCGCCATGGTCGCCAGCGCCGCAGAGCGCGGCACCGGGAAAAGTAGTGGTTCACGGGTGATATCGAACGGCTCTCCCCTGCTTTCAGTGACCGGTGGCAGTAACCCTTCGGCACGTAAAGCATCCAGCACCTTGGGAAAGCTATCGGGCAGGTCGGCCTCGGGTAATTCTGTAAGAAAAGTCCTGGCAACCGACTGGAAGGCCTCCGGATCTTCATCGGCCAGGTCTAGTCGCAACAGGCGCAGTGCGTAATCATAGCTGGGACCGATCATCTGGCCGCCCGGAATATCCTTGAAGGCCGCCGAGATACGACGGATGCAGCGCATGTTGGTGCTGTCCTGCAGCGGAGTGGCCAGCAGCCGGGGCTTGGTAGAGCGATAGGCCCGCAGGGCGAAGGCGGCCTCCAGAGTGTCCCCCTGGAACTGCTTTATCGCAAGTGCTGCCAGGCGAGGATGGTACAGCCCCCCCTCGGAGACGACTCGAGAGGTCAGCAGGCGCAACTGGCTTTCGATAGCCGAGAGCTTAAGCGGTTCGCCCGAATTGTCATGCCCGCGCAGGAACTCGGCGGCGGCGGCAGCTCCGTCAATAGCCGCCTTGCCGCCTTTGATGGCCACGTAACTCATATGATCTCTCCCGTTTCGATACGTGTGGTTCTGGGCAGGGCCGCAAAACGATGTTCGTCGCAGAGCAGCAGATCGACTCCAAGTGGAAAGGCGGCGACCAACCCGGCTCTGGCAATCAACCAACTGGGATGCAGGCCACTGACAGCAAGCTCCGTATGTCCCTGGATACCGGGGCCGGATAAATTCAGCTGAAATCCACCCGCCGAATCTTCTCCCAGCGCGGCGACGCGCAGCAGAATCGTCGCACCGGTTTCCGGGGATTCAAGCGAACCGGTGCATGGTTGAAAATCCATGGCCCGTCCTCCGTCAGCCAGAATAAATGTTGCGGTATCAGGCGTAGTCGGCCGCGCTTCCAGCTTGGGCCAGATATCGGCTGTGATCAGTCCATGCGGATCAGCCAGCGATACTTCGCCATCGGTGAGCGAGGCGAGCAAGGCAAGCCAGGTCATCGACTCCGCCGTACATTCAGCCACCCGGCCGGGATAACTGAAGACATGGAGCAGGTCACGAAATATCTGTTGCTGCATCGGCGGGAGCCACAATCCATGGGATGCCATGGGATTTTGTACGTTACTCATCACCCTCCTCCTCATCTGCTTGACCGAGCAGTGAAAAATCGACCCGGGTGGACGCCATGATCTGTTTGCGTACGGCAAACTTTTCAGCTCTGGCAGAATAGCCACGCTCGACCAGAGCAGCGACCGCTTCCCAACCCGGCAGGCGGCCGGCGAGCGCTCCGTCAAGAATAGCGATGGCCCGGGCGACCGTGGCACGGTCGTCAATGAGGATGGCGCCACCGCTGCTTTCCTGCCCATCCGGAGTGCGCAGAAGAACGTGAGCGCGGGCCACCGGCACTTCACCAAGATGAAACGCTTCATGGAAAGCTCCGTCACGCAGCGTGAGCAGTCCCAACCCGGATTGTGGCAGCGTCACGTCTCGAACCTGGCAACTGGACGCAAATGACTCAGCTGCTTCCTTGACCTCTTTGGTAGGGAGCGCAGAAAGTGCTGCCGCCCACTCTTGTCTCGCTATATCGATCAACTTAATCTCCTTCGCAGCCACGCCGAGGCGTAGTCGATAATTAATATAGACCCGAGGATGATCAGAATCAGCGCCGCTGACTGCCCGTAATTAAACATTCTCAGGGTGTCGTGCAGGGCCAGACCGATGCCGCCCGCCCCGACCAGGCCGAGCACCGAAGCCATACGTACATTGCGGTCCATGATATAGAGCAGATAGCCCAGAGCTTCACGCTGAATGGAGGGCCAGCCGGCGTACATGACGATTTGCGGGAAGTTGGCTCCGGTCGAGGTGACACCTTCATAGACACCCTTGCCGACGCGCTCCAGGCTTTCAGCGAAGAACTTGCCGAGGAAGCCGGCGGTATGAACCCCTAATGCCAGCGCCCCCGGCAACGGACCGAGCCCAAGGGCGGCGACAAAGATCAGCGCCAGGAGGAGATCAGGCATGGCACGCATGAAATTCAGGATTTCGCGAGCTGCACGATAGGCCAGCGGATGTGGTGCGAGATTGCGGGCGGCCAGTGGCGCCAGAATAACTGCAACAACGAGAGCAAAGACCGTCCCCCACAGGGCAGTTGCCAGCGTGATCTTCATGAGGTCCAGATATCTAGATAACTCTGAAAAATCCGGTTTGCGGTAACGGCTGAAGTACTCCCCCATATCGGCCAGACCGTAAGCAAGTGCCTCGAATGAGATCTCCAGGTCGTGTACGATCAGCCAGAGCAGGGCCAGGAGAGCCGCCAGCCAGACAGGAAAGAGGTTGCGGGGTTTGGGGGGCAATGTCGATGTTGACGGAGTTGTTTGTTTGGGTTTCATATCTTTGCCTTTGCCCCGTGAATAATGCGCCGGCGCAGTTGATCCGAGAGCCGGTCAAGCAGAGTCACCACCAGATAGATAGAAACAGCGATTGGCAGTAAGCGGTCGTACTGGAAGAGGCGCATGGACATGACCAGGTCGTAGCCGATCCCCCCCGCGCCGACCAGGCCGAGCACCGTAGCCGCGCGCAGATTGTGATCGAGGATATACATCACTGTGCCGACGAAATCGGGCAACGCCTGGGGCAACATGCCGAACATCCGGACCTGGAACCAACCGGCGCCATGAGCGCTAACGCCTTCCACCTGTTTTTGATCGATCACCTCGATCGTTTCGGCGAAAAACTTGCCCATAAAGCCGACGGTCACGAAAGCCAGCGCCATCACACCGGGCAAGGGCCCCAGACCGACAGCGGAGACGAAGACCAGAGCCCAGACCAGTTCCGGCAAAGCGCGCATCAGACTGAGCAGATCTCTGACCAGTCGGTAGACAATCAGATGCGGAGTCGCGTTGCGTGCGGCGAGAAGACCCAGCGGGAGGCTTACAACCAGAGCAATCGCAGTCGCCAGGAAGGTCATTTCGATCGTTTCCAGCATCTTGCCGAGCAGATGGGGGAGATACTTCCACTCCGGCATAACAAACATATTGCCGGCAAAGGAAACCATTTTGCCGAGCGAACCGATAAGGCGGGCGAAATCCACCTCGACCAGTGACGCAGTCGACCACATTGCCACCAGCACCGTTACGACAGATGCGACGGCCGGGAGCGGTGGCAGTCCGTTACGCGTAGGACAGCGCCAGATCAAGGTTGGTGTCATTTTCAATTTCATCCCGTTTATAAATAGTTTGCAGTGTCAGCGGAGAAAGTTCGGCGGGGGTGCCGTCAAAGACCACTCGCCCGCTGTTCATACCGATAATGCGATCGGCGAAACGTTTAGCAAGATCAACCTGATGCAGATTGACAACAACAGTGATGCCGTCACGATCACAGATTTCACGCAGCAACATCATGATTTCCTCGCTGGAGACCGGGTCAAGGCTCGCCACCGGCTCGTCGGCCAGAATCACTTTCGGACGTTGGGCCAGAGCTCGGGCGATCCCCACACGCTGCTGCTGTCCACCGGAGAGTTTGTCGGCCCGGCTCCAGGCCTTGTCGGTAAGTCCGACTCGAGCCAAAGCTTCCTGGGCGATCTCAATGTCTTCGTTGCGAAAGAGGTAAAACAGGCTACCCAACCAAGAACGATGGGCCAACCGACCGGTCAACACGTTGGTGACCACCGACAGCCGCTCAACCAGATTGAATTGCTGGAAGACCATGCCAACGCGTGAACGCGTTTTGCGTAAATTGGATTTACTAAGTGTTTCTCCGGTAACATGGACACTCCCACTGGTAGTGGTTTCAAGACCGTTCATCAGCCGTAAAAGGGTCGATTTCCCAGCACCGCTTGGCCCGAGAATGACGGTGAAGCTGCCGGTGGCGATCTCAGTGCTGATCCCCTTGATTGCCTCGAACCCATTCGGGAAGCGTTTGGTCGCTGATTTTATCGAAATAATGGACATACGATCTCCTCTTTATCTATCAGGCATCCCCCGGCCAGTGACGGGGGATGCCTGCGGTTATTTGAGCATCTGCTCTTTGCGCAGGCCGAGTTCTTTCACCATATTGCGAATCAACTGATAGTCCGCCGGCGTGACCGCTTCATAGCGGATGATATTGCCATAGCCGCTTACTTTGACGTCCTTGTGTGCGTTGATGATGGCGTCCTGGATCTTATGCTTCAGCTCGGCGGGCAGGTCCCCGCGGTAGACCAGTGGTGAACCGGGCAGGTCGGAGGACTCCAGGAGAATGCGGTTGGATTCTTCGGTGATAAGCCCCTTGGCAAGCATCTTCGGGTAGGTGATGTCGTTGTCGGCGGCAGCGTCTACCGTTCTGTTCTTGACCGCCAGTTCGGCGGCATCATGGGACCCGGCATAGGTGAACTTGCCGAAAAACTGTTCCGGCATCATTCCGGTGGCCTTCTTCACCATATAGGTCGGCATCAGGCCGCCGGATGTTGACGCCGGATCGACGAAGGCAACGTTCTTGCCTTTCAGATCCAGCAGTGATTTTGCAGGGGCATCGCCGGGCACCACGAAGATACTGCGATAGGTGCTCTTACCGTTATCCCGCACGCCGACCGCGAAGGCCTCGGCGCCGGCTTCCTGCTCGGCCAGGTAATAAGAGAGCGGCCCGAACCAGGCGATATCGACGCGTTTCTTCTTCATCGCCTCAATAACCCCGGTATAATCCGTCGCAGTAAAGACCTTTATCTTCTGCCCCAGCTTCTTTTCGAGATAGGCGCGCATCGGCTCGAACTTGGCGACCATCTCCTCATTGTTTTCAGCCGGGATGAGTCCCATGACCAGATCCTTGGCCAGAGCCGTGCCATACATTGAAACCAGAAGCGACATGAACGTGAGCCCGACAAACAGTTTTTTTACCAACATGATTTTCCTCCTTGCTTGGGTTGTGTTGCAGGCGTTCAATGCTTAAAAACTGATCGACAACTGGACGAGATCCGCCCGGAAACGGGTGATGGCATATTCGACCGGGACTCCAGTCCCTCCTTCCACATTCAGGCTCTTCACCCGGAGCACCGGACGATTCTGAGGCATGGCAAGAAGCCGCGCATCGTCTCCTTGCGGCAGACATGAAGTCACCAGGCTTTCGGTCCGGCGTAGGGTTAGGGAATAATTGTTTTGCAGAAAGTGATGCAATGAACCGCCAGCGTAGCCATGTTCCATTTCTGGGTACTTTTTAGCCGGCAGGAAGTGCGAGATGACACAAAGGGGGGACGTATCAGCCATGCGCAGGGTTTCGATCCAGAAGACCCGCTCGCCAGGTTGAATAAAGAGCTTTCGCGCCACAGCCTCACTCGCAGGAACTCTCTGTTTGCGCAGCACCTGGCTTTCGGCCGTGACCCCCAGGGAAAGTAATGATTCTGTGAAACGGGTATCAATGCCTATCTTGTAATCGAAAGGAGAGGCAATGACGCGAATGCCGCGACCGTGGAGGCGTTCGAGAAGACCGCCATCAACAAGGTCGTCTATCGCCCGGCGCACTGTGTGGCGATTAACTCCAAACCTGAGAGCAAGCTCCGATTCAGATTGCAGCCATTCACCGACCCCATACATCTGGCCGATTTCCTGCTCAATCTGCCGCGCAATCTGGACATATATCGCTGTGCCACCTTCACGGTTAATGGCATATAAACTCATCTTGTCTCCTCATCGAATAACTGGTTATCTAGATATCTATCACTGATGAAATTTATAGGATGCCAATGTGACAACAACGTTGCGGTCATGTAGGGATCGCGTAACGATCTTGTGACAATCAATCAAAAAGGATGATGGTTCTATTTGGTAAATGACCGTTCTTTGCGGCAAGGATAACAGCGCGCGCTGAGCCAGTCCGCCAACTGTTCCGAGTCGGGCTTCATCTCAGGGGGGTGGGATTGATACCAAGGAAGGCGATGAGCTGTGGTTGATAACGCAGTTCGGGTTCTAGTCCGTGCTCCCAGTTCCAGATCGAGGAGGGGGTAACGCCGATGATTTGAGCGACGT
>JACUTW010000080.1 GCA_014859605.1 Desulfuromonadales bacterium | reverse complement strand
GCCGGGACCAGATGAATTTCGAGCGTGCAGCCGACGGCCTGGGCGTATTTCTTCAGTGTCGCCAGCTTTGGTGAGTTTCGTGGGTCATTAATTACCTGTTCCGATAGCGTCTTGCAGGCGCAAGAGAAAGCGCCACGCAGGGATGACATCGATCTTTCCCGCGTCCACGGCGATTTGCTCTTCCTCGCCTCGCGTGACGATCGTCCCGGATGACAGATTCAGCTCGGCCATGGCCTCACCAAGGGCGGTAATTTCCCGCTTTCGGGTTTGCGGGTCGGCCATTGACTCACACACTTGCACAAGTATGCGGGAGCGATCTGGCCGCTGGGCAAGGAAGTCGACCTCCTTGCCGTTCTTACTCTTGAAGTAATAGATCTCCGGGGTGATCCTGCGCAGAGCAGTAAAGACCAGGTTCTCCAGGAGATGGCCGGAATTTGTCAGTATTCCTGTGCTGACCGAGGTCACCAACGCATGATCGATGCAGTAGATCTTCTTCGGATTGGAATTGGCTCGTGTCAGGGAGGCGTCAAAGATGCGAACGGTGAAGAGGATATACGCGTCCTCGAACCACGCCAGATAATCGGAGACCGCCGCTTTTGGCGCTTTGTGTCCCAGTGATTTCAGGTAGCCGGTGAGGTTGTTGATGGAATAGAGGGACGCTGAGTTGTCAACCAGCCAGTGCGCCAGATCGGTGATCGCTCTGGGGTGGGAGATGTCGTGGCGCTCAACCAGATCGCGGAAGAGCATGGCATGAAAGTATTCCTGATGGGTCTTGATTCGTAGTTGCCGGCTGAGTCCGGCGACTTCGGGGAATCCGCCATTTTGCCAGTACTCCTCAAATGCCTTCTGAATAACCAGTCGCTTCCTGGTGGTAAATGGTTCGACACTCTCAATCCCTTTGAGATCAAGGAACTCCCGGAAAGAGAAAGGAAAGATCTCCCAGGAAAGGGCTCGGCCGCGCATCTGGGTGGCAATCTCCCGGGAGAGCATCTGCGCGGACGAGCCGGTAATGTAGACCTCACAAATTTCCGTGCGCAGCAAGCGGTCAATGAACGGTTCCCAGCCGGAAACAACCTGGATCTCATCGAAAAAGCAGTAAATCTTTTCAGTGTTCTTCTTTTCGGGGTAGAGGGAGAAGTATGCTTCGAGAATGACCCCCAACCCTTCGTGTTGTAAGCGGTGCAGGCGATCATCGAAGAAGTTCAGGTAGAGGATATTCTGGCGGCTGGCTCCAGTGTTGAGGAGGCGTTGCATGAGCTGGAACATGTATGTCGATTTGCCGCTACGCCGAACCCCGATACAAATTGTCGCCTTTCCCGCTACCGGCGTGACTTCGACGCGGCGCGCCACCCCGGTTGCCAAGGGAACTTCCTGAAAATCCAGGATCATCTCTTTGATGATTTCGATCATCTACGGTCGTCTCCGGCTATTCTGTATTCTAGAATAATGTGTATCTGGAAATAAATATTACCGGATAGGAGTATTGTTGGCAAGAAATCTTTCCAGAAATGGACAGTGAAATCCCCCTCATTCCCCCTTTGGCAAAGGGGGAGGTTGTGCATGGCAGCCGCGCCCGACAGGCAGTCCGATGCCGCGACTTCGGTCAACGCTCCTGCTTTTTTGGCAATCGTCCTCGCCATTATGACCAGAACCTGATATTTAAAGATCTGTTGTCAACACGCTCGACAAGGAGTCCCGATGAAACGATGGATCATGCTAGCCGCACTGCTGGTACTCGTTGCCGCGCCTGGCGCTGTGCTGGCGCAGGCCGACGTAGCCGCGTTGACCGCAGCGGCGCGTCAGGGAGATCCGGCCGCACAGAAACAGCTTGGGGTCCTGTATGCATCCGGTGAAGGGGTTGTGCAGGATTACGCTGCGGCCCGCCGCTGGTGGAGCATGGCGGCGGGGCAGGAAGATGCCGGCGCCCGGTATAATCTTGGGGTGATGTACGAGTCGGGATTAGGGGTGACTGTCGATCCAGCAGCGGCGGCGCGCTGGTACGCGCTGGCAGCCGGGCAGGGGGATGCCACGGCGCGTTTTCGTCTCGGCCTGTTGTACGAAAGCGGGCGGGGCGTGCCGAAGGATGACGCGCAGGCCTTTAATCTGTATCGCCAGGCGGCTGCGCAGGGGCTGGCGGACGCGCAAAACTCTCTGGGGCGCATGTACGAGATGGGGCACGGCCAGCGTCAGAATATTGCCGAAGCGCGGCGTTGGTACAAAGCATCCGCAGAACAGGGCTATGTCCTCGCCCAGAGTAACTACGGCTTTCAACTTTACGCCGGGTCGAAAGAGCCGCAGGAACGGATCGAAGCCTACGCCTGGCTCAGTCTCGCCGCCGCGGCGGGGAATGCCATCGCCATTGCCCATCACGCCGAGCTGTCACGCCAGCTGACCCCGACACAGATAACCGCCGGCGAGGCGCGGGCCAGGGTGTTGCGGGGACAAATCGCCGGGCGGAAATAAACGGGAAACCGGCAGGAAATTCACGCAAAAAAGGCGACCGATTCGCCGCCTTTTTTGCGTCTGAACGACAATCCGGGTCTCTATTCCCCTTCGGTCAAGGCCGTGCAGGTCCAACCTTCCTGCCCTTTTTCGAGGATCAGCAGACGTTCGGCAGCAATCCCCTGACTGAGCAGGTAATCGTAGGTGCGGGTGGCGCCGCCGGCACCGCGCGGGCAGACCACGACGACGGGAGCATTGTCGGCTTGGAGTTTGGTCAGTACCGCCTGAATCTTGGCTTTTTCTGCGTCAGTCTTGACCGGATAAGCAAAGGTCGCCGTGGCGCCGGTGATGTGGTGCTTGGCGAACTCTTCTTCGACCTGAATGTCGACGAGATGGATCGGCTCCTTGGCGGTGAGACGGGCTTCGAGGGCTGCGGCGCTGATGTAGTTGTAAGGGTCGGCGGCGAGTGCCGTCATTGGCAGTAAGGTGCAGCAGAGAAGAAGCAGGAAAAGACGACGTACCGACATGGTATGACTCCTGAAGGGGATAATGGCAACTTTTTAAAAAATAACTTTTGCAAAGGGAGAAATAAATGTAAAAGATAATTTAATCTTGTTTTAGTCCTATGACAACTCGTGCCGCGTTAGGTTTTTCATGTGCAGAGCCATTCGGAGCTGGTCGGACGAATGGTCGAAGTGGTACGGTCAAATTGTATGGGTAAATGATTGAAATCTCTCCAGGAAAGGAAACACAGGATGTCGACAAATTCGAACTCAATGGTCAAACTCATCGGTCTGGTCCTTTTGATAGGAGGCCTCGCTATGGCTTTCTGGGGTTACCAGATGTCCGGCGCCTTTGCTTCAAAACTGACAAAGGGCCTGACCGGAGCTCTGCCGGATGAAGTGATGTACCGCTATATCGGCGGCGCCATCAGCAGTGTGGCCGGATTATTTTTGCTCTTGAAGAAATGAAGGAAGTGATCCGCAGAAAACGAGAAAGGCCACCCGGTTGAGGTGGCCTTTCTCGTTTTCTGCTAAGTTGCGGGGAGCAGATCCTGCGCCAGATTCAGAACGGCATCGGCGCGGTTGAGGGTATAAAGGTGAACACCGGGGGCTCCGGCAGCAAGGAGCTCCTGTGCCTGCTTTCGGGCAAAGGCCACCCCCACTGCTTCGACCGCCGCCGCGCCGCCGCGTTGGTCGGCGGCTTCGAGTTCGCGCAGCAGCTCTGCAGGGATCGTGGCACCGCACAGGGAGACGATCCGCTGGATGACCTTGAGACTGACGACCGGGAGGATGCCGGGGATAATCGGTTTTTCAATTCCGAGCGCCCGTGCCTTGCGGACAAAATCGAAATAGTACTGATTGTCGAAAAAGAGTTGGGTGACGATAAAGTCCCCCCCTTGATCGATTTTAAGCTTGAGATAGCGGAGATCAGTCTCTGGACTGGCAGCCTCAGGATGGGTTTCCGGATAACCGGCCACCCCGACGCCGATCTCGGGATGGGTGGCGCGGATAAAGGCGACCAGGTCGGAAGCGTTTTGCAAGGGGAGACAGGCAAAGATTTCCGGAGATGCTTCCTGCGGCAGGTCGCCGCGCAGGGCCAGAACATTATGCACCCCGGCCGCCACCAACTGATCAAGGAAGGCGGTCAATTTTGCCGTATCAGCGCCGACACAGGTCAGATGCGCCATCGTCTCCAAGCCGTATTCCCGCGCGAGACGGGCCACGATCTCCAGGGTGTCGCTCTGGGTACTGCCGCCGGCACCGTAGGTGACCGAAGCAAAGAGCGGGTTGAGCACTTTGAGCCGCTCGACCGTAGCGAAAAAGGTCGGCCACTCGGCACGATCTTTGGGCGGAAAGAATTCCAGAGAAAGGAAAGGTTTTCCTTTTGACAACAGTTCAGCAATACGCACAGATGACTCCTTTGTAACAGATTTTAACGGCTGACCTGCCGCAGCAGCGTCGCCAGCATCTCTACCCTGGGCATGGCAATCCCCGCTTTCCGGCCATAATCGAGAGGTGCCTCCAGGATGGAAGCGATCTCCAGTGGCCGCCCTTCTTCCCGGTCGATCTGCATCGACGGTTTGTATGCGCCCATGCTGTCGGTGAATTCGAGCATTTTATCGGCGTAGCTTTCGGGAATCGATCTCTGCAATCCCTGAACATTGGCGGCGGCGATAACTTCGAGCATGAGGTCGCGTACGAGTTGGCGGGGAGCTCCCACCGTCAACAGGTGATCGACCGACTGTTGCAGTAAAGCGCAGAGGCCGTTGAAAGGGATATTCCAGACCAGCTTATCCCAGCGCGCCCGCTTCAGATCGTCCGTGGCGCGGCAATCGACGCCGGCCTGGTTGAAAATCGCCACCAGTCTCTCAAGGCGCTGGCGATCTGTATGCTGATATTCACCGAGGACGATCCGTCCTTCGCCGAGGTGGTGGACTTCGCCGGGGATGCCGCGATTGGAACAAAGGAAGGCAACGCCGCCTAAAATCCTTTCCCCGCCGAAGAGGTCTGCCAGCGCTTCTTCATTGCCGAGGCCGTTCTGCAGCGTGAGAATCTGTGTCCCCGCGCCAAGGAGCGGTGTGATCAGTTCCTTAAAGCGATCATTGGTAAAGGTCTTCAGTCCGACCAGGACAAGATCGACCGGGCCGATCTCCTCGCTGCGTTGGTAGCACTGCACCTGCGGCAGGATAAAATCTCCGTCAATCGAAAAGACCTTGAGTCCGTCTTTGCGAATGGCGTCGTAATCACGGCGCAGGAGAAAATGGACATCCGCGCCGCTGCGCTGCAGCAGTGCTCCGTAATAAAGTCCCAGCGCCCCGGCGCCGACAATGGCTATTTTCATAAAGTTTCTCACTTCTTCTCTTGGATTCCAACCACAATGGAGTCAATCAGGTTCTGTCGGTTGAGGCATCGTACTGGAACTGATCTTTCTTTGCCAGCCCGTAAATCACCTGATAGGTCGCAGGGATGCGGCCGTTGCTGCCGAATCGTTCCTGATAGATGGCCATCATCCGTTCAGTCGTTTTCCGTCCGGAGAGTCCGGTGGGGCGATGACTGGCGGCGTTCTGGGCGCCGATCTTTTTGAGACTGCGCAGCAAATGGGGAACGTCAGGATGTTCTTCCTGTTCGTTCTGCAACTCCAATTCGACCGTCAAGCCGGCGGCTTGCAGCGCGGCGGCAACGGTCATTTCATCGGGAAAGCGCTGCATGTGAGAGCTGGCGACACGACCTTCCGCGGCCAGGGCAGCGGTGTGGGCGCTGCGCAGCTCAGCAAGAGTTCCGGCCCCAAAGAGGGCAAAGGCGAAGAGGCCGCCCGGTTGCAGAACCCGCTGCACCTCGGCAAAGGCGCGGGGGAGATCGTTGACCCATTGATACATTGAAGCAGAGAGGACCAGGCCGAGCGAGGCAGAGCGCAGCGGCAGGGCTTCGGCATCAGCATCAAAGGCGGCAACGGTGACGACCCGTGTCGCTGCGGTACAGGTCATGGCGTGGGCAATATCAGCGACGAGAAGGGGGAGGGTTGGGGCTCGTTCCTGCAGTTTGTGAGCGAGATCGCCGGTGCCGGTGCCGATATCGAGGGCGAGATGATAAGGTCTGAGGTCATCAGGCAGGCGGGCGATCAATCCGGCCACCACCCGCTTCTGCACCTGGGCATAGCAATCGTATTCGCTGGCGTGCGCGGAAAAGTGCTGGCGCACCTGGCGGGTGGAGACGGGAATAAGATTATTCATGACAGAAAGTCGTGGATGACGGCGCTCACCGGTGAAGCAGCGCGGTAAAATGGGGCGTGGCCGTAACCAAAAAATTCATGAAAATGCGCGTGCGGTATAGAATCAGCGAGAAAACGTCCGGCCCCGATCGGGATAATGACATCGGCACTGCCGTGCAGCACCAGGGTCGGCAGGGTGATGGCAGCAAGTTGGCGGCGCAGATCACTGCGGCGCAGCAGTTCCAGCCCGCCCAAGGCGGTGGCCGTTTCCACATCGACCTGAAGCGGGGAAGGGGGGAGAGTTTCCCCTTGAAACTGTAGAGACCAGAAGTTGGCGAGGGTCGGAGCTGGCGCCCGTTTGAAATCGCGAGCAAGAGCGCGCACCGCGGTGTCCGTTAAACCGTGCGGCCAATCCGGGGTCGCGACAAAACGCGGCGTGGTAGCAAGGAGGATGAGTCGCTCAAATCGCTGCGGCCAGCGGGCGGCCAGCTCCTGGGCAATCATCCCCCCCAGCGACCAGCCGAGGAGGGTCACCTTTTCCAGGCCGAGAGCATCGCACCAGTGGAGTAAATCTTCGGCAAGAGCGGCGAGATCGAGCGTTGCCGTTGCTGTCGAAGCGCCGTAACCGGGGAGGTCGGGGGCAAGACAGCGGCAGTCGGCGAGTCGGCTCATCAGTTCGTTAAAGATCGTCGCAGAGCTTCCCCATCCATGAATGAGGACAAGCGGCGCACCGCAGCCGTTTTCGCGCCAGGCAAAGGTGCGGCCATCGGGCAGGAGCAGAGAATTCATTCGGCTCCCTCCTGACCTTTGAGGATGGCAATGATCTTTTCGGCCGCAGCTTCGAGTTCGACCGGGTCGTGCGTCGCCATCACTGTGGCGCGTAGACGGCAGCGGCCGACCGGAACAGTTGGGGGACGCACCCCCTGCAAACAGATCCCGGCGGCCAAAAGGGCGCTGGCCGCGGCTATGGTCGGCTGCGGATCATGGGTGAGGATCGGCACAATCTGGGTGGTGCTGCCGAGGAGATCGAGACCGGCCATCTGGAGTCGGGCGGTAAAGCGCTGGCGATTTTCCGCGAGACGGGCGCGCAGGTCCGCCCCTTCCGGGCTGGCAACGATGCGGAGTGCGGCGCTGGCAGCGGCCGGCACTGCCGGCGGCAGACTGGTGGAGAAGATAAAGGAGCGGCTGCGGTTGATCAGAGTGTCGATCAGCGGCCGGGCCGCCGCCAGATAAGCCCCGGCGCCGCCGAGCGCTTTGCCGAGCGTCCCCATCTGCAGATCGATGGCGCTCGCACAACCGCAAAATTCGGCACTGCCGCGCCCGGTGGCGCCGAGGACGCCGGTGCCGTGCGCATCATCGACCATGAGCAGAGCATCGTATTTCTCCTTAAGCCGCACCAGTTCCGCCAACGGGGCAATCACGCCATCCATGCTGAAGACGCCGTCAGTGACGATCACCCATTTCCCGTGCCGGTTCGGCCATTCAGCGGCAAGGAGTTCTTCGAGGGCAGCAACATCGGCGTGCGGATAAACGATAGTACGGGCAGAGCTGAGGCGACAACCGTCAATGATCGAAGCATGATTGAGAGCATCGGAGAAGATGATGTCATCTTCGTTAAAGAGACCCTGGAGGATGCCGGTGTTGGCGGCATAACCGCAGTTAAAAAGGAGCGCGGCCTCTGTTCCTTTGAAAGCGGCGATCTCTTCTTCAAAGTCCCGATGCGGCGTCAGTGACCCGGAGAGGAGACGACTGCCGCTGCTGCCGACGCCGAAGCGGGCCATGGCGGCGCTGGCGGCGGCGATCAGCTGCGGATGCGTAGCGAGGCCGAGATAGTTGTTGGAGGAGAGGAGAAGAGTGTCGCGGTCGTTCATGCGGACATGGGCGGCCGGAGCACTCTCAATGGTGCGCAGCACCCGCCGCATCCCCTTGGCTTCGAGGGCGGCCAGATCATTGCGATAGTCGGCAAGGAGATCGTTCATCCGGCAAAGACCTCGTCAGCATGAATCCGCCCGATTTGGCTGAAGAGGACCGGCTCTTCTTGAAGAAAAGCGGTGATCTCTGCGAGGTTGAAGGTCGAACGCTGATAAAAGAAGGCGCGCCCCCCAAGCTTGTCCCCTTTTGCTTTCAGGTGCGGGAAACGTACATAGCCTCGCAACGGGGAGGCGACATAACCGGCCGTATAATCGGGATCGTCGGACCAGCAGAGTTCAGCCACAATCCCCGGTGACAACAGGACTTTGCCGGCCAGGGCGAGAGCTTCGCGCAGATGAGTCGTGTCGCGACCGCTCCCGTGCAGCGCGGCCGTCAAGGCGCTGTGGGCGTCCGGACTGAGATCCATGCGGCTGACGCGGAGACCGCGGGCAGCGTCATTCTCCAGGCGCTCGCCACTGTCGGCATCGACGAGCATGGCGCCGCGCATGACGTGCCTGCCCGGTGCAGCACCACTGGCCAGTGCCTCGATGGCGGCAGTCGCGGCAGCATCGCTGACACCGGCGCGTAACAGTTCGGCTCTGGCAGCAGCGCGACCGGCATGATGATCTGGAACCAGGACGGTTGTAATATCGGGGAGGGGGGCGTTTTTGATGGCGGCCGGCGGCAAGGCGTCGATAGCGAGGCGAATCGCGTCAGGAGTACCACGGGAATGCCCCAGGGCCCGGCTGATCATTGCCGTGGCAATGGCCGCCAAATCCTGAGCCGGAGCAATCCGTTCGGCGCCGGAGATGTGTTCGCTCGATTGCGCGGCGCGCATGCGGATGCTGAATAGTTGGCTCATAATGGCGCGAAATTACCATGCTCTCACCCCATTGTCAACCGCTTGAAAATTATTTGGTTGACAATGGTCATTGCGCAATCCGGTTGACAACACGGGCAGCTTCTCTACAATATGCAGCATCGATTTTACTGTATCTCTGAGATTTCACCCCTTGCTAAGGAGTTGTCGATGAACGTTGTCGCCTTTAATGGTAGCCCGAAAGAGAATGGCAATACTGCGGCCGCACTGAAACTGGTCGCGACCGAACTGGAGGGGGCGGGAGTCACCGTCAACTTCGTTCATCTCGGCAAAGAAGTGATTCGCGGCTGCACGGCCTGCGGTGCCTGCATCAAGAATCGCAATGAGCGTTGCATCATCGAAACAGACAACGTTAACGATTACATTCAGTTGATGAAGAATTCCGACGGTATTCTCCTAGGCTCGCCGGTGCACTTCGCGGCGATTGCCGGCACCATGAAGTCTTTTCTTGATCGCGCTTTTTACGTCACCGGGGTCAATAATTCGCTGCTGCGTCACAAGGTCGGCGCTGCTGTTGTGGCCGTCCGTCGTTCCGGTGGCGTGACGACCTTTGATGCCTTGAACCACTATATCAACTATGCTGAAATGGTCATGCCCGGATCCAATTACTGGAACGTCATCCACGGCACCCGTCCCGGCGATACCGTCAAGGATGAAGAGGGCGAGCAGATTATGCGGGTTTTAGGCCGCAATATGCTCTGGCTGCTGCAGTTGATCGAGGCCGGCAAGAGCACGCACCCGGCTCCGGCCCTGGAGCGTAAGGTTTACACCAATTTTGTCAGATAGATGAACGAACCGGGCACCCATGATTCGTGACGAATATGATGACCAGGCATGGGACGCACTCTGTAAAGGGTGCGGCCTGTGCTGCTTTGAAAAACTTGAAGATGAAGATGGCCGGATTACCTATACTCAGATCCCCTGTCGTTATCTCGACGTTGTCTCCCGGCAGTGCCGGATCTTTGAGCGGCGACTAGAGATCAATCCTTCTTGTATCAAGTTGACCCCTGCCATGGTGCCGAAACTCCACTGGCTGCCGATGCACTGCGGATATCGTGGTGACCTTTCCGGGGTGCCGAGGAAGAAACAGCGCCGCCGGCGTTGATGCCCTTGTTCGTCTTCCCTCAAAGGAGATCTCATTAGTGCTGCTGCGCCTCTCCTGCTTTCTGTTCACTCTCTGCCTCTTCTCGGCCTGTCACTTTTCTTCGCCGTCATCACCTCCGCTGTCCGCGATTCCCGGACCGACCGGCATTGCCGGACAGGTCACCAACAAAGAGCGCGCACCCGCGCTCGGCGCCGCGGTGTATGCTTATCGCAGTCCCAAGGGGGGCTTGCGTGGCCCGGCCGATTTTGAAGCGATTGTAGGGGCCGAAGGTGATTATTTTCTCGATCTGGTCGAGGGGACCTACCATCTCGCCGCCCGTCTGCGGCGCAGCGGCAGTGATGCCGGGCCGCCCCGCCCCGGCGACGGCTGGGCGGTCTTTGGCCATAACCCGGTGACCGTCCAGTCGGGGATGACCAGTCGCGCCGATCTGGTGCTGCGGGGCGTGACTCAACCGATGTTCCTCAAAGAGGGGAGTCTGGCGTCCGGAGACAGCGGTTTTACCGGCCGGATCGTCGATACTGCCGGCCATCCGGTCGCCGGGGCGATTGCCCTGGCTTATCGTTCCCCGGACTATCACCGGATGCCCGATTATACAGCTGCCGCAACCGGAGAAGATGGCCGCTTCATCCTTTATCTCCCGCAGGGCGGCAGCTATTGTCTGGCCGCTCGTACCAAAACCCGCGGCCAACCTCAGGAAGGTGAGCCTTACGGTCTTCTTACGGAAGGTGCAGAAGGGTGTCGTGGCCTCAACCAGGGTGAAATACGCGATGTCGGTACGATTATCCTTTCTCCTTATCACCGCTGAATGCCTGCATCCCCGTTCATTCTATCTTTACGCGTTTCTCTTTAAAGCAATAAAACAAGAGTATCCCCTTAGTCACCCGGTGGTATCGAGAGATAATTTTAAGGGACTGACCGGCAGAGGAAAGAAGAATTGGCCCGTCACCAAGCAGCGGATTGCAAGGTCGCCGCCGAACTTGACGACGCCCTATTTTTTTGTAATATTCAATATTACAAAAAAATATCAAGGAGGCTTCAGCGATGAAAAAAGGGGCATTGGTATCACTTCGCATTGAAGAAGAATTGGCAGACCGTTTGAACAGCCTTGCCAAATCAACGGGGAAGACCAAATCCTTCATAGCCTCACAGGCTATCCAGGATTACCTGGCATTGCAGGAATGGCAAGTGGAAGCGATAAAGGAGGGAATTGACGCGGCAGACCGTGGAGAGATGGTGGGTCATGAAGAGGCCGTAAAGGTGCTGAACAGTTGGGGAGCAAAGCGCAATGCAGCTTAAATGGACCGTTCCGGCCGTTCGCGATCTAAGGGAGGCCGGCGACTACATTGCTGTAGAGAACCCACAGGCAGCGGCAACGATGGCCGCACGCATACTTGAAGCAGTTGTATATCTACTGGAATACCCCGGTATCGGTAGAGAGGGCCGACTTGCCGATAGCAAGGAATTGGTTGTTACTGGTACGCCATTTATCGTCATTTATCGGTTGCGTAGCCCGACAGTGCAAATTCTTCGCGTTTTGCATCATGCGCGGCGATGCCCGTGAGGTCATTGAACAGGTCTTTGATTTGAACAGGGGACGGATTTGAACAGGGTAGAGTAGAAGACAGGTTTCACCCTGCCTTCCCTCATCAAACCGTGCATGCGGTTTTCCCGCACACGGCTTTCCGATGTTCTTC
>JACUTW010000079.1 GCA_014859605.1 Desulfuromonadales bacterium | reverse complement strand
AGCAGTCCGGTAGCTCGTCGGGCTCATAACCCGAAGGTCGTAGGTTCAAATCCTACCCCCGCAACCAAAAGAATTCAGGGACTTGCAATTTGCAGGTCCCTTTTTCTTTGTATGTTGACTCGCACACCGGGTGAGATCAAAAAGCACTCTTTGGGCGCAAAAAAAGCGCCGACCTTTCGGTCGACGCTTTTTTTGCGCTATTTTTGTTCGTAACGTATCACTGCTACTACATGAACTCCACCCGCCGGTTCAGTGCGCGTGCTTCTTCATCAAAACCGCTGACGGCAGGCTTCTCTTCCCCGTAGCTGACCACTTCCAGTCTGTCCGCTTCAACGCCGAGGGTCGTCAGGTAGTTTTTGACCGAAAGAGCCCGCTTTTCGCCCAATGCGATATTGTACATTTCAGAGCCGCGATCATCGCAGTGCCCAGCGACGATTGCTTTGAGGGCGGGATTCTGCAGGAAAACCTGCGAAGTATTGACCAGGGATGCCTTGCTGGCATCGCTGAGCAAAAATGAGTCGTAGTTAAAATAAACGGGTTCAATGGCGATGCCCATCTCGGCGAGAGATTTTCCACCGCGGTCAGTGATCTCGGCACCTTCAATTGCTGAGGTTGATGCTTTCGGTTGACTGATCGAATCATCGGTCGTGGTTGCGCTGCTCGTGGTCGGAAGAGTGTCGGTGGCTTTCGGGGCTGTTTTGGTCGCACAACCGGAAAGAGCAAAAATGAGGAGTGTGGCGGCAATAAAAAGAACTTTATTCATGTTGTGAACCTCGTAAAGTTGGTTGCCCAGGATCTTTTGTGCACAGTCTTGCGAGCATCCTGGAAAAAGTAGAGAAGAAAAGCTTCCGTTTAGCTGAAGAAGGCAGAATCTTCGTCGGGAGGCACTACGATGTCGAGATAGACATCGGGGGGCATGGTGAACTTTTGAGCGGGAAGTTGCGGGTCGAGTACCGGCGCCAGGACGAATACTATCTCTATCTGTTCCGGGCTGACAATATCCGATAAAAGTCTTTTGACTTTAAAGAGGTAAGGCGTTTTCGCCGGGGATTCTTCATCGGCGCAAACAATTGCTGTCTGAAGAATGTGCTCCTGGATGGGGCCCGCAAACATTTCGTGCGTATAACTGCCAAGCCTGGTGGCAAGGAGAACGACGATCAGGAGAAAAGCTAAGCCTTTACAGTAAGGTTTTATCATTGGGGCCAGGCCGCGTTTCCTTGCATCGTGTCAGGTTTGATCCATTTGTTTTGATGAGATACTAGCGATTTTAAGCAGGGGCTTTCCCTGTCGAGCAAGGAAATTGACTGATCATTTAACGTAAATATCGTTAAAAAGTCAATGCTGATATTTCGCTTGTGACCCACGGGCAACGGGCTGTTCAGCTTGATCCTCAGGAGTTATTTTAAGGCATGTCCTTCGCAATATAGTGATAACTCTTTACTCCTTTGCTGCCGATTGTTAACATGCGCGGCTTACAGCGCCTCAGTCTTGCAGTGAATTTATAGTCGTCCGGGTCGGGTCAATGCGCATTAAACGAATTGAAATCGTTGGTTTTAAATCTTTTGTCGACAAGTCCGTCCTCGATCTTGAGGCTGGAATCACCGCAGTTGTCGGTCCCAATGGCTGCGGCAAAAGCAATATTATCGATGCAATTCGTTGGGCGATGGGGGAGCAGAGCGCTAAAAATCTCCGCGGTCAGGGGATGGAAGACGTCATCTTCGGTGGTTGCGAGAGTCGCAAACCTCTGGGGATGGCGGAAGTCTCGCTGGTCTTTGCTAACGAAGAAGGGCGCGGTCCGGTCGCCTTTCGCGATTATGCCGAAATCATGGTCACCCGCCGTCTCTTCCGCAGTGGCGAGAGTGACTATCTGATCAATAAAACCCCTTGTCGGCTCCTTGATATCAGCGAACTCTTTATGGATACCGGTGTCGGCGCCCGTGCCTACTCAATTGTCGAGCAAGGGAAGATCGGCATGATCCTCAGCGCTAAAGCCGAGGACCGCCGTTATCTCATCGAAGAAGCGGCCGGGGTCACCAAGTTTAAATCCCGCAAGAAGACGGCGCTGCGCAAGATCGAGGCGACACGGCAGAATCTGCTGCGCATCAGCGATATCGTCAGCGAAGTGCGGCGCCAGCTCGGCGCCCTCAAACGTCAGGCGCAAAAGGCCGAGCGTTTTCGCGAGTATCGCGAGGAGCTCAAGGGGATTGAACTCTACTTTGCCCGGCAGCGCTATGATGCCCTGCGCGCAGAAGAGGCCGAGACCAGCAGGGTGGCGGTCGAGCAGAACCTGGTGCAAGAAGGTTGTCTCGCCGAGTTGTCGGCCAGCGAAGCGCAGATGGAGGAATTCCGCCTTGTTCAGGTGGCGGCGGAGCGGGAGGTGGCAGCCGGACAGGACCGCCTCTATCATCTCTCTGCTGAGATTCAGAAAAGTGAAGATCGCCATGCCCTTGCCGGTCGTGAGATCGAGAGCCAGCAGTTACAGGCAGAACGCCTTCGGCTTGAAAGTCTGGAAGTTGCAGAGCGCTTCGTCGAATGTGACCGTGAAGAGGTGCAACATCAGGGCGGGAGTGAAGAGCTCAGCCAGGAACTCCTCCTTGTGCAGGGGCAGCTCGATCAAGGGCAGCGTGATCTCGAAATGGCACAGAGCGCCGCCCAGGGTGCGGCGACGCAGATGGAGACGGCGCGTACCCGCCTTTATGCCCTCCTTACCGAACTTTCCCGCTTTGGCACCGAGCATGATAACGCCGAGCGCCGCTTGCGTGCCCAGCAGGAGCGTTTTGCTCGTAATCGTCAGGAAGCGGTGACGGTGCACGAAACTCTCGCCACGGCCCAGGAGCAGAGCAGCTCATTGCAGGCGAATCTGATCGCCCTACGCCAGCAGCGCGTCACCCTGCAGGGGGAGAAAGACGCGGCGCTGGAGCAGGTGCGTATTTATAAAGGAAAGATTGAGGGGAATGAAGACGCGCTGCTACGCAGCCGGGAGAACTTCAACCGGGTCAAATCGCGTCTTGAATCACTGCAGCGCCTGGAGCAGGATCTCGAAGGCTACGGCAGCGGCATCAAGACGGTGCTGCGCGATCAACGCCTGGCGCAAAGTTTTACCGGCATGCTCGCTGATCTCATTGATGTCCCTGGCGAGATCGAGGTCGCCCTCGAAGCCGTCCTCGGCGAGCGCTTGCAGACCCTGCTTGCTCCCGATGTGCAGACGGCGACCGCTGCTTTGGAGCTGTTGCGCGATCAAGGCGGCCGCAGCAGCTTCCTGTTGCCGACCCTTCCGACTTGCGCCTCTTCTGCCTTTCCGGCTGGTCAGTCCCTGAGCTCATTGGTCACCCCGCAACCGGCGGTGCGTGAGCGGATCGACCGCTTGCTCGACGGCTTTTACCTGGTCGAGAGCCTCGCCCCTTATCTCACCACCAGCGATCTCCCCCTCGGCGTTATCCTGGTGACCCCGCGCGGTGAAAGCCTGAATTGGCGCGGCGAGCTCAATGGCGGCGCTAATAACGGTTTAAGTGATGGTCTCCTCCACAAGAAGCGGGAGATTCGTGAACTCGGCCTCGCCCTGAAAGAGTCCGAAGCAGCGGTGGCGATTTTGGCGCAAGAGCGCGAGGAGTTGCGGACGCAGCTGCAGCAGTCCGAAGTTCTGGTCGGTGATCTTGCCACAGCGCTGCATCACCTTGAATTGAAGCTGGTCAACCTGGAAAAGGATCTGGCGCGTGTGCAGCAGGATGTCCGTCGTTGCGAAGACCGGCTGGAGGTGCTCAATCTCGAAGAGGATCAGCTTCATGAAGAGCAGCAGGGGCTTGAGGCCCAGCTCGTTGCTGCCAGCAGCGGACGCAGCACCAAGGAGGCGGAGCGCAGCGAGTTCGAGACCCTGGTGCGGACGCTGCAAGCTGAAGTCGATCTGCGCCGCCAGGAAGTCGAGACTCTGCGTGAAGCAATAACCAAGGTTCGCGTAACGGCAGCCAGCCTCAAGGAGCGGGAAGAGGGGAGCCGGCGCCAGGCCGAGCGGTTATTGCGCCTGCGCCAGGAGCTGCACAATCGGCAGACGCTCCTCATTCAGCGCAGCGAAGAGGCCCGCATTGCCCTGGAGGGCTTGCAGCAGGAGCGGCAGCGTTTACAGGTGGAGTTGGAACTCCTTCTGCGCCGGCGCAGCGAGGAACAGGCCCGCTTCGACGCGCTGCGTGCCACCTTCGATGCGCGCAGCGGAGAGATTGAGGCCCGCGAAGAGATTCTCAAGGTCTTGCGTCAGCGCCTGCAGTCCGGGCGCGAACTCCTCAGTCGCCAGCAGTTGCGACTGCGCGAGATCGAGCTGGAGATCGAGCACCTGCGCGAATCGCTGATCGACCGTTTTCGTTGCGATCTTGCCGACCTTCCTGTCGGTTCTGCCGAGGTGGAGATCGATCTGGAAAAGGCACCGCAGCGCCAGGCTTTTTTGCGGCGGGCGATCGAAGAGATCGGCGAAGTCAATCTTATGGCGATCGACGAGTACCGGGAACTGGACGAGCGTTACCAATTCCTGACACGACAGCAGGAAGATCTCAAACAGTCGCTGGAAGGGTTGCAGACCGCCATCGGCAAGATCAACCGTACCACCCGCAAGCGCTTTCGCGAGACCTTCGACCTCGTTAATGTCAAGTTTCAGGAGATCTTCCCCCGTCTTTTTCGCGGCGGCAAGGCGGAGCTGCGTCTGACCGACGAAGAGGATCTTCTTGAAACCGGCATCGACATCATCGTCCAGCCGCCGGGGAAGAAGTTGCAGAATGTCAGTCTCCTCTCCGGGGGGGAAAAGGCGCTGACTGCGGTCGCTCTGATCTTTTCGATCTTTCTTGTCAAACCGTCCCCCTTTTGCATTCTTGACGAGGTCGATGCCCCCCTTGATGAAGCCAATATCGGCCGCTTCAATGAGATGGTGAAAGAGATGGCCGACATCTCGCAGTTTGTTATTATCACGCACAGCAAGAGGACGATGGAGATTGCCGATATCCTTTACGGCGTCACCATGGAAGAACCGGGTGTTTCCAAGCTCGTTTCGGTCAATCTCCAGTTATGACAGGAGGTCAGTCGTGGCAATGAAAGAAGATTTGTCCCTGCTCATGGCCAGCGTCCCCGGCGCTCTCGGTGCGATTCTTGTCGACTGGGAAGGCGAAGCCGTCGATCAGGTTACGGGCATGGACGATTATGAACTCAAGGTCCTCGGCGCTTACAGCGGTGCTATTCTCATGAATCTCCGCTCCACCGTCGACCGGTTCGACGATGACGAACTTGAAGAGATGGTCGTGTCCACCGCGACCATGCAGATGATTGTGCGTCTCGTCACCCGCGACTACTTTCTCGTCTTTACTGCCCGCAAAGAAGAAGAGACCCTGGGGCGTGCGCTCTTTGAGGTGCGGCGCTGTGCCCTGCGCCTGCGCGCCGACATCCTTTAGCGGCGGTGCGATGATGGCTACTTTGACCCGAATCATCGAGCAGTTTTTAAACTTGCTGATAGCGATGGGGATCCCCGCCGCGTCGGCGACCATGTATGCTCTGATCTTGATCTATCTGCTCGTCACGGCTCTGATCACCGGGCTCTTGCTCTTTCTTCTCGTGCGGCGGCAGCGCGAGGGAAGGAGAATCGTTTCTCCTCCCGACCAGGAAGGTTGATGTCTCATGTTTGGTCTCTTTGATAAAATCAAGAATGGTTTGGCCAAGACCCGTACGGCTGTTCTCGGTCGTATGGATGCCCTTTTGTTCGGACGGAGCCAGATCGACGCAGAGCTCCTCGAAGAGATCGAAGAGATCCTGATCGGCGCCGATGTCGGGGTCAAGATGACGACCGAGATCATGGCCGCCCTGGAGGCGCGCCGCCGTAGTGGTGCCCTCAAGGATGCTGCCGCGGTTAAAGAGGTGATTCGTGAGACCATCCGTGCCCGCTTGCAGCAGGTCAAGGAGGATTTGCAGGTCAGTACGACCGGTGGGCCGCATGTGATTATGGTCGTCGGTGTGAATGGCGTCGGTAAGACGACGACGATCGGTAAACTTGCCCACCGTTATCTGCAGGCCGGTCGCAAGGTGACCCTCGGCGCCGGCGACACCTTTCGCGCCGCCGCGGCCGAGCAGTTGGCGATCTGGGGGGAGCGGGCCGGCGTCGATGTGATTCGCCATGCCGAAGGGACTGATCCCGCAGCCGTCGCCTTCGATGCGGCGCGCGCTGCGGTCGCCAGGAAGCAGGATATTCTTATCTTCGATACCGCCGGGCGGTTGCATACTAAGGTTCATCTTATGGAGGAACTCAAGAAGATCCGGCGGATTCTCGCGCGCGAGATCGTCGGGGCGCCACACGAAACGCTGCTCATCCTTGATGCGGCGACCGGACAGAATGCGTTGAATCAGGCGCGCCTCTTTCGTGATGCCGTCGATGTCGACGGGGTTGTTCTGACCAAGCTCGACGGAACTGCCCGTGGCGGTATTGTCATTGCTATTAGCAGCGAACTCGGTTTGCCAGTGCGCTATATCGGTGTTGGCGAAGGACTGGAGGATCTTCGTCCTTTTGTGATCGATGAGTTTGTCGAGGCGATCTTCGCTTCGGAGTGATTACTTGCTTGACTCAAAGGCCGTCTTTTGCGTAATCTTTATGACTAAAGTGGGAGATGAGATATGCTCGGCGAAACAATTCAACGCTTGGAGTCCCGCTTTGAAGAGCTTGTCGCTGCCTATAATAAGCTGAAAGTGGAGAATAGCTCTCTGAGCGTTGAACGGGATAGCTTGCTCCGGGAGCGACAGTTTATGCGTGAGGAAATCGATCGAATTCTGGCGCGTTTTGCCAAGATTGATGAAGAATCAGCGTGAAGGAATCGATTCCTGTTACGATTTTCGGACAAAGCTTCGTTTTACGCACGGATTCGTCGGCCGAGGAAGTGCATCGGGTCGCTGATGTTGTTAATCAGGCCATTGATGAAGTTATTACGACCAACCGCGTTGCCGATTCTCTGAATGTGACGCTTCTCGCCTTTCTTAATGTTACGCAGGCTTATTTGCAATTGCAGTCCGCTCACAAAAGGGATCAGCAGGATTTGATCGAGCGAATGGATCGTTTGACGCAGCGTGTCGAAGATCTGCTGCATCATGCTCCACAGATAAAGTAGTTATGAGTCTCTGCAAGGGGATTTTTTAGATAGATCGGCATAGGAACCAGCGCACTTACGCGCATGTATGATCAGGTAACGCAATATAGATTCTCAGGATAACGCAGAGAGTGTCGAATTTGTGCAGCAGGTTCGACAGGGGCAACATCTTTGGAAAGTCGATCGTGCCGCGATCCCTCATTACAAACTTGCTGTCCTGACTGTGTATATTGATAAGCCGGCTATTTCTTGGCCCGGCAATGTTGCCCGATCTCTGTCCTTCCCGCCCACCTGTCTTTTTCTCTCCGTCAGTAGAGACCGCCACTAAAGGTGGTATCTGGATTTGTCAAAAAACGCCATCAGAAAAAGAATTTTAAGCCGCCGCGACGCTTTGTCGCCATCGGAAGTCACTTTACTGAGTCGCGACGTCGCTGGACACTTTCTGTCTAGTGATCCCTACGCCGCCGCCGCGACCCTGGTTCTTTACTCCTCGATTCGCTCTGAGGTCGCGACGTTTGAGATCTTTGCTGCCGCGGTTAAAGCGGGTAAGCGTATCCTTTATCCGCGGACCGTCGGCACGACTCTGGAGTTCGTCGCGATCGAAAGTCTGGAAGCGCTGACGGCGAGTCGATTTGGGATTTTCGAGCCGAGGGCAGGGGCGCCGATTCCTTTGGCAGAGATTGACTTACTCGTTCTACCGGGGGTGGCTTTTGATGCACAAGGGATTCGTCTCGGCTATGGTTTGGGCTGTTATGACCGTGCCTTGGCCGCACGACTGCGGCCAACCTTGATCGGCTTGGCTTATGATTTCCAGGTCGTTTCCGCTCTGCCGAGAGAGGTGTACGACGTTCCTGTTGATTTTGTTGTGACCGAAAGAAGGATCCTGTCTATGTAACCTGCGGCGTCGTTTTGGAATGCCGCATTAACAGCATGCTGAGGAGGCACGCTTTGAAGATAGAACTCATTATACTTATTGCTGTAGGGGCATTGGCCGCTGGTGTTGCCATCGGTTCCATTGTTTGGCGTCGATTTGCCGGCGCGAGTCTGGCCAACGCCGAGAGTGAAGCGAAGTTGCTCCTCGAAGGGGCGCGTCAAAAAGCCGAACTCATGGTGAAAGAGGCCGACATTACTGTCAAGGATGTGGTGCTGGAAGCCAAAGCCGAATGGGAAAAGGAATGCCGCGAACTGCGGAAAGAGATTACGGTGCAGGAAAAGCGTCTGCAGCAGAAGGAAGAGAACCTCGATCGTAAGGGGGCGCAGCAGGACCAGCGCGACGAAGAATTCGCCAAAAAGGAGAAGCAGGTTGCACAGTTCGAAGAGCAGGTGCGCAGTCGCGAAAAGGAGATCGCCAGTCTCGTCGCTGAACAATCCAAAAAGCTGGAAGAAATTGCCGGCCTGAGTGCAGAAGAAGCCAAGCAACGACTGATTGAGGCGATGGAGAGCGAAGCCCGGCACGATGCAGCGAAAAAGATCAAGCTCATCGAAGACGAAGCGCGCGAGAGTGCCGATAAAAAATCCAAGGAAATCCTAGCACTGGCGATTCAGCGCTATGCTGGTGAATATGTCGCCGAGAAGACCGTCAGCGTCGTGCCGCTGCCGACTGAAGAGATGAAGGGGCGGATCATCGGCCGCGAAGGGAGGAACATTCGCGCGATCGAAGCAGCGACGGGGATCGATTTGATTATCGATGACACTCCGGAAGCGGTGATTATCTCCGGTTTTAACCCGGTGCGCCGTGAAGTTGCCCGTCTTTCCCTGGAACGGCTCATTGCCGATGGTCGTATTCATCCGGCCCGGATCGAGGAAGTCGTACAAAAGGCGACGATTGACGTCGACAATACCATTCGTGAAGCTGGCGAACAGGCAACCTTTGATGTCGGTGTTCACGGCATCCATCCGGAGATCATCAAGACCCTCGGCCGTCTCAAGTTCCGGACCTCTTATGGCCAGAACGTGTTACAGCACTCTCTGGAAGTTGCTTTTCTTTGCGGCATCATGGCGTCTGAGCTGGGGCTTAATGTCAAGCAGGCAAAGCGTGCCGGCCTGTTACACGATCTTGGCAAAGCGGTCGACCATGAAATTGAAGGATCGCATGCCGTGATTGGTGCCGATATCGCCCGAAAATACGGGGAGACTCCGCAGATCGTCCACGCTATTGCCGCTCATCACGAAGATGAAAAGCCGGAGTCGATCCTGGCGATCCTTGTGCAGGCAGGGGATGCTCTTTCCGGGGCCCGTCCTGGCGCCCGGCGCGAGATGCTGGAGACTTATGTCAAGCGACTGGAAGAGCTTGAGCGGATTGGGACTTCCTTCACCGGGGTGACGAGTTGCTATGCGATTCAGGCCGGCCGGGAAATTCGCATCATGGTTTCAAGTGAACAGATCTCCGACGAACAGTCCTTCCTCCTCGCCAAAGATGTTGCCCGCAAAATCGAGAACGAAATGACCTATCCCGGTCAGATCAAGGTCAATGTTATCCGTGAAACTCGCGCCACTGAGTTTGCGAAGTAGGGGCGACGATTGAAGCTCCTCTTTGTCGGTGATATTGTTGGTCGTCCTGGGCGTTATGCCCTGACCCATGCTCTCGGGCGCCTGGTCGATCGTTATTGTGTTGATCTGGTCATCGCTAATGGCGAAAATGCCGCCGCCGGTTTCGGGTTGACAGTGGAGGTGGCGCGGGAGATCTTTGCTGCCGGTGTCGATGTCATCACTTCCGGCAATCATATCTGGGATAAGAAAGAGGTCTTCGGCCTTTTCGAAAAAGAGCCCAGATTGTTGCGCCCGGCGAATTACCCCCCGGGACTGCCGGGAAAGGGGGGCGAGGTCTTTAAGACCGCAGGTGGGATCAAGGTCGGTGTGATCAATCTCGAAGGCCGCGCCTTCATGAATAATCTCGACTGCCCCTTTCGGGCGGCGGATGCGCTCATTGAGGAGATTGGCTCGCAGACGCGGATTATCTTTGTTGATTTTCATGCCGAGACGACGAGTGAAAAGATCTCCCTCGGTCACTACCTTGATGGCCGTGTGACGGCGATGGTCGGCACTCACACACATGTGCAGACCGCCGACGAACGGATTCTTCCCGGCGGTACGGCTTATCTGACCGATGTCGGCATGACCGGCAGTCGCGATTCGGTCATCGGTGTCCGCAAAGAGGAAGCGATCGAACGCTTTCTGACCCAGTTGCCGATTCGCTTTGAAGTGGCCAAGAAAGATCCCTGGCTTTGTGCGGCATTAGTGACCATCGATGAAGCCAGTGGCAAGGCTCAGGCAATCGAGCGCGTTCAGGTGGCTGTTGACTAGTTAAGCTTTTGCCCGCTAGCTGCGGGGAGAAATGGACGATTATGATCAGTGTTGAAGAACAATTAGCGATCATCCGCCGCGGCGCGGTAGAGGTTCTGGTGGAGACGGAGTTAGCCGAGAAGTTGCGCGCAGCGCAGAAGACCGGTATCCCCTTGCGGATCAAGGCCGGTTTTGATCCCACCGCACCGGATCTTCATCTCGGTCACACCGTTCTGATACAGAAGCTCAAACACTTCCAGGATCTCGGTCACCAGGTCCTCTTTCTTATCGGCGATTTTACCGGGATGATCGGCGACCCGACCGGCAAGAATGAGACGCGCAAGCCGATGACGCGTGAGCAGTTGCTACAAAATGCCGAGACCTATCGTGAGCAGGTCTTTAAGATCCTTGATCCTGAGAAGACAAAAGTCGTCTTCAACAGCGAATGGTTCGGGGCGATGTCGGCAGCTGATCTCATCGGTCTGGCTGCCCGGCATACGGTGGCTCGGATGCTGGAACGGGACGACTTTCATAAGCGTTTTGTTGGCCAGCAGCCGATTGCCATCCATGAGTTCCTGTATCCGCTGGTACAGGGTTACGACTCGGTGGCACTGCATGCCGATATTGAACTCGGCGGCACCGACCAGAAGTTCAATCTCCTTGTCGGTCGGGAGCTGCAGAAGCAGATGGGGCAGAGGCCACAGGATATCGTCACCATGCCGCTGTTGGAAGGGCTGGATGGCATCAATAAGATGAGCAAGTCTCTCGGGAACTATATCGGCATCACGGAGCCGCCGAAGGAGATCTACGGCAAACTGATGAGTATCAGTGACACCCTGATGGTCCGGTATTACGAACTCCTTTCCGATGTCGACCTGGCTTGCTTGCAACAGGTTCGTGATGGGGTCGAAAATCAACAGGGCGGTGCCCATCCCATGGAAAGCAAGAAAGCGCTGGCACGGGAGATCGTTGCCCGTTTTCACGGGGATGCAGCCGCTCTGCGCGCTGAAGAAGAGTTTGTGCAGCAGTTCAAGCAGAAAGAGATTCCTGACGATATCCCGGTCTACCACCTTGCTGCGACGGAGCCGGTCTGGATTTGTTCTCTCCTCAGTGCCAGCGGTACGCTCTCCTCCAATGGGGAGGCGCGGCGTTTGATTCAGCAGGGGGCAGTCAAGTTGAACGGTGAAAAGGTCGGCAGTGCGGATCTTGAAATCCCTCCGGTTGGTGAGTTTATTCTCCAGGCGGGAAAACGTAAATTCGTCAAAATCGTCTTTGCTGAAAATAAATAAAAAATGTGCTTGACAGTTCGCGAGTCGATCAGTATATTCCGACCTCGTTGCAAGGCAAACCCGCAAGGGGCTGCCGAAAAAAAGCTGGTCTTTGAAAACTGAATAGCAGACGCACAGAAGATTAAAAGAAGT
>JACUTW010000078.1 GCA_014859605.1 Desulfuromonadales bacterium | reverse complement strand
CAAAAAGATGATGTTGGGAATTTTGTACCGGCTAAGGGTAGAAGTCAATGATTCTGATATGGTGCAGGGGGGAGCGGGGAAGGGGTTGACGGCGGCTCTTGCCACGATTATGGCAAGAGCCGCCGCGCAGCTCAGTTAGCAGAATGGTTGTCCTTGTTGGCAACCCGCAGTTCTTGCAGGCGCTCCAGATTGGCGCCGGCACGGACGTAGTAACGGGGGCTCAGTTCCAGCGCCTTGCGAAAAGCTTTTTCCGCCTCGTCCCAGCGACTTTGCGTCATGTAGAGATAGCCGATGTTGTTATACGCTTCAGCTTCCCCGACAGTTTGCCGGAAGATTTGCAGCGCCCTCCCTTGATCCCCCTTGAGAAGATACGCTGTCGCCAGATTGGCGAGAATCCGCGGATTTTTCGTATCGAGGGCCAGCGCCCCTGACAAGATCGTCACTGCCTCCTCTGCCCGCCCTTGCAAAAGGAAATTAAACCCGAGATTATTACGCGCTGCCGCTGAGTCGGGAGTAAGTTCAAGGACCTTGCGATAGAGGGGTTCAGCTTCAATCACCCGTTCCGGAATCCGGTCATAGGTCATCGCCAACTCGGTGAGAACTGCGCTGTTATTCGGCTCTTTCTCAAGGGCGAGAGAGAAGTCGGCAATAGCGCCGTCGAGTTGGCCCGAAGCGCTCAAGATCCGGCCGCGCGCCGTGAGGGCCGGCACGGAGTCGGGTTCGACGCTGAGGACTTCGTCGATCAGTGTGCGTGCGCTGCTATAATCTCCTGCTGCCAGTGCGGCTTGGCCAAGGCCAAGGCGGGCCGGCAGCGACTGTGGTTCTTTATTAAGGGCTGTGCTGAAGTAGACCGCGGCCATCTGGTAATCACCATTGGCGAGGGCCAACTTACCGCGTTGTATAACCTCTGCGGCCGGCAGATTTTCCATGCGCCGGCTTTCATCAGGAGAAAGTTGTGCTCCGCTCGACAAGGGAATATCAGCGCGAATCGGCGGCAATTTATTCTTCGCACAGCCGCTGAGGCCGAGGGTGCAGACTGCAACGATCGCCAGGACGGTGATGGTGATGCTCGGTCGGGTCATAAATCCACTCCTCCTTGCGCTTATTTTGCCAGCGCCGGCAACAACGCCTGATAGATCCGGATAAAGGCCGGTCCAGCGAGAACGATCAAAAGAGACGGGAAAATGAAGAGAATCAAGGGGAAGACCAGCTTGACTGCTGTTTTCGCCGCCTGTTCTTCCGCCAGCTGCCGGCGTTTGATCCGCATGGCATCGGCGTGAATCCGCAACGCTTTGGCCAGACTGGTGCCGAAGCGACTCGTCTGGGTGAGCATGGTCATCAGACTGTGTACTTCCGGAACGCCGGTCCTGATCGCCATCTCCTTAAAACTTTCGTCCCGGGTCCGCCCCGCCCGGATTTCCATATTAGTCAGTGAAAACTCGTCACTGACGTCGGGGTTGATGGCACGCATCTCCTCACCGACCCGTTTGAAGGTCATGTCAAGGCCGTAGCCCGATTCGACACAGACGACCATCAGGTCGAGGGCATCGGGGAGGGCCTTGGTAATACGGTCCTGCCGGGCTTGCGTATTGGCCCAGACGATAAAATCCGGGATAAAAAACCCCAGTGCAGCCAGAAGAATACAGACCAAAATGGCATCCGGGGTCAGTTTGTAAAAAACCCGGACCAGGATGTAGATGGACGGCAGCGCCAGAACCAGAATGATCTTCGCAGCCACAAAGTTGTAGAACGCCAGCTCCGAGCGAAAACCGGCCCGAATCAATTTGAGCCGCATTTTTTTGCGGGTGCTCCCCACTTTCGGGGCAACAATATTGTGCAGCGGGCGGGTCAGTTTGGCAACAGTCCCCTTTTGTTCCTCCCGCAGCAGACCTTCTGCATTGCCGGGTTGCGCTGCTGGTTGCGGCTGATCCGGCAGGAGTCGCGCCAGTCGTTGCTGGATGCGCCCCCGGCGCGTGAACAAAAAGGCCACACCCAGAACGACGGCCGCCGTGGTGATGAACGTCAGCGTGAGGATGGTGACAACATCAATGTTGCCGAGAAACTTGTAATAATAGCGCAAGATAATATCCATACCAGCCTCCTGCCTATATTTCGATGGCGACGATCCGCTTCATCACATAGGCGCCGATCATTTGACTGACAATCCCGCCGACAAGGAGGATCAGGCCGACCTGCTCTGTCCACAGCATCGAAATGTAGTCGTAGTTGGCAAAATAGATATACAGAAACATGATAAACGGCAGGGAGATGAGAACCCACGCCGATAACCGTCCCTCGGCGGTCAGGGTCTGGACATGACGGCCGAATTGCACCCGTTCGCGAATCAAGCGGCTGATGCTGTCGAGAATCTCCGCGAGATTTCCTCCAGTCTCGCGCTGAATCGTCACGGCGACGACAAAGAAACGCAGATCGGGGCTGGGAACCCGCTGGCAGAGGTTGTCAAAGGCTTCCTTCACGGTCAGTCCGAGCTTGAGTTCGTCGACGGTAATGGAGAATTCCCCCTTGATCGGATCAACACTCTCTTCGGCGACCATGTTGAGACCCGAAGTGAGTGCGTGTCCTGAGCGCAGCGCCCGGCCGAGTAAATCAAGGGCTTCGGGGAGTTGTTCCTGAAATTTGTCGTAATAGGAGCGCACCGCTATCCGCAGCATGAACAGGGGCACCAGGCCAAGAAGCAAGCCGATCAGGAAGCCGCTGGAGATCCGGTGCAGCAAGGTGTAGCCAAGAAGAAAACCGAGAAGAGCCAGGCCGAAGCTGGCGAGAATAAAGACGCTGGCATTGACGGAGACTTTCGCTTTAACCAGCATGCGGTCCAATGACGAAATCCGCGGCAGCTTGAGCAACATCTGCTCAAAGGCGCCGACATCCTTTAATGCGGCATTGCGATAGTGCGCCAGTTTCTCCTGGCCGTGCTTGCCGCCGGCGGACATGAAGAGGAGACGCTTCTTGACCGCCCGTTTTTCAGCGAATTTGCCTTCATTCAAGATGCCGTAAACAACGACAACCAACAAAAAGACAAAAAGGAAAACCGAACACAATATAAGGATAGTCAGAGAGTTCATGGCAATCACCTTTTCTATTCGTAGCTCTTGGTGGTGATGAAAAGGTCTTCGGGGACTTCGATGCCGGCCATTTCCAGTTTATCGGCAAATTTCGGCCTGATCCCTGTGGCCCGAAAACCACCGAGGACTTTGCCGTCCTTGTCGATCCCGCGTTTTTCGTAAACAAAGATATCCTGGAGAGTGACGACGTCCCCCTCGGTTCCGACCACTTCGCAGAGTGAGACCACTTTGCGGCTGCCGTCAGTGAAGCGGGAGACCTGGATAATCAGATCGAGGGCCGAAGAGATCATGAAGCGCATCGCCTTCTCCGGCAGATTGGCGCCGGTCATCAAGATCATCGACTCCAGGCGGGTCAGCGAATCACGGGGTGCATTGGCGTGGATGGTAGTGAGGGACCCTTCGTGGCCGGTGTTCATCGCCTGCAGCATGTCAAAAGCTTCCGGACCGCGAACTTCGCCGATAATAATTCGATCGGGCCGCATGCGCAGACTGTTGCGCACCAGGTCGCGTTGAGTGACGGTTCCGGTCCCTTCGATGCTGGCCGTCCGGGTTTCCAGTCGGACGACATGTTCCTGCTGGAGTTGCAGTTCGGCGGAGTCCTCGATGGTAATAATCCGTTCGTTGTTGGGGATAAAGGCCGACAGAACATTGAGCAGCGTCGTCTTCCCCGAGCCGGTGCCGCCGGAGATCATGATGTTGAGTTTGGCTTTGACGCATCCGGCGAGGAAGGTGGCAATCTCCGGGGTGATCGTCTTGCCGTTGACCAGATCCTCGATTTTGAGGGGGATAACCGCGAAACGGCGAATGGAGAGGATCGGGCCGTCGATGGCCAGCGGCGGGATAATGGCGTTAACGCGCGAGCCGTCCGGCAATCGGGCATCGACCATCGGCATCGATTCATCGATACGGCGGCCGACCCGCGAAATGATGCGGTCGATAATGTTACGCAGATGGGCATTGTCGGAAAAACGTCCTTTGGTCTTGTAAAGGAGGCCGCGCCGCTCGACATAGATATTTTTGTAGGTATTGACCAGCACGTCGGAGACCGTCGGATCTTTGAAGAAAGGCTCCAAGGGGCCGAGGCCGGTCAGTTCATCGCGAATTTCTTCGACCAGGGCCCGGGTTTCGTCGGCGTTTAACAGGATTTTTTCGTCGTTAAGGTAGGCATTAACGACGCTGGCAACGGAGGCCTGAATCTCGGCCGCTGACATCGTGTCGAGGGCGGCGAGATTGGCTTCCTCGATCAACCGGTTGTGAATCTTTTGCTTTATTTGATAAAACGAATCGTCCCGCAAACCCCCGGGGGAGGCTGTGTCGGCAGGAGAAAGGGGAGCGGCTTCCGAGAGGTTCCGGCTGCTGTCGAGAAAACTGGCATTTTTAAGCAGATCTTTCAGTGACACGGTAGCCTCCTAAATCGCTTTGCCGAAGGCCCCCCGAATACCGCGATAGCTGGCATCGGCACGGGGGTTGCCGAGTTTTTCGGCGAATTCGATGATGTTTTTTGCAAATGGCGCCCCGGGTTGTTTTTCAACGATCGGTTCGCCTTGATTGATAGAAGAAACAATGTCGACGAAATCGTTCGGGAAGAGCCAGTAAATGGGTTTTTTCAGGGTCTTTTCCACCTCTTCGATCGAAAGTGCGCCGCTTTTGTGATAACGGTTCACCACCACTTCGATCCTTTTCTGTTCAATCCCCAGCTTGGCGATCAACTTGCAAAGACGGGCCGCGTTGCGCACCGCCGGAACAGAGAGGTCGGTCACGATAAAGATCTTGTCCGAAAGGTTGAAGATCTCCATGGTCCGGTCCGCGACCCACATCGAGGCGCAGTCGACCAAAACAACATCGAATAACTGCCGGGAAAGGTCGAGGATACGGGCAATCTGTTCGGGGCTCACTTCGCCGCTCTCTTCGGGGTCGGCGGGAGCAGAAAGAAAAGCAAGACCGCTGCGGTGCTGGCTCATTGCGCCCCGCAAAAAAGAAGCATCGAGCCGGTGAAAATTGCGGCTCAAATCGGTGATCGTCGTGGCGGGAAGAAGGTCGAGAAGCACCGATGCATCCCCCGATTGCAGGCTCATGTCGCACAGCGCCACCTTTGATGCGCGGTTGCGTGCCAGGGTGACGGCGGTATTCACGGTGATCACCGTCGTTCCGAGTCCCCCTTTGCTGCTGATAAAACTGTATACCGTCCCCTTGGTGGTTTTTTCAGAAGTGGCGAGACGGACGCGGATCTCTTCAATGGCATTGCTCAGGGCATTGGGGTTGATGGGATTGACCAGAAACTGGGACGCCCCGGCTCGCATCATCGCGACGATATGTTCCGGTCTGGTATCTGCCGAGACGACAAAGATCGCCGCCTGCGGAAAGGCATGATGTAACTTGCTGATCCGTTCGGTCACCGAGAAGGACGTCTCCCTTTGATCGTCGATGATGATGACCTCGGGTGATTCCTTGACCGCCAGGGACCCCTTTTCTCCGGTGCCGGCGAACCACTGGACGGTTTCGACCCCAGGTAAATTTTTAAGCGCCTCAACCAGGGTCTTGACGCAACCGGTATCAGCGATTTCAATAGCAACGGTGATCTTTTTTGTCATAAGTAAAAATACCTTTTTGAGACGAGTTATTCGACCAGGTAAATGCGGATCAAGCTGGCATTGGTCTCTTCACCGTCAGCAGTGGGGAGAAGGGTCAGACCCTCAATGGTTGCCGGCGGATAGGAGCCGATCGCTTCAAGCAATCCCCCTGAGGAAGGTGGATCGAACGAGGTAGAGCAACCGCCGACATTAACAAATTTGCTCCCACAGTCGTATTTGTTTGAAGTTGCCCAAGCCCGCGTTAACAGGAATTTTGCCATACCGACATACGAGGCCGTTCCGATCGCTTTCCAGTCCTCACATGCGCCAACAAAGATCACCGGCGTCTTTAAAATCACGGCTTGCTGACCTGTAGGAAGGGCGTCATCTTCGTGACAATTGAGATCAGTGCCATCTGATACGCTTTCATTGTCGATAAAAGTAGGGATAACATTTCCGATAACGCCATTATTAACCTGGACTTGCGGATACCCGGCCTGCTTAAGGATTTCCATGTAATCCGGTTTGTAGGTGTTTCCTTTTTTGACGACCATCTTTCCTCCCGCATCGGTGAAACGGTCGTCGCCAAAAGGTTTGACGACATTGTCGTTGACGTCTTTGCCCTCAAAATAACTTTTCAAACGCGCTTGATAAGCGGTAGCACTCTCGTATGCCCCTTGTAGAAGAATTCCATCCTGACTCCAGATGCGAACAAAGTGATCATCTGTTTTAAACTCACCGTCATTATTCAGATTATACCAACGCGGCAGAGCACCGTTTGCGGCGTAATCGGTCAAGGGATCGAAAGCCGGAATGACGGCGGGGGTTTCGCCTATCGACAACGGGCTGGATGATCCTGCCGGCGCCGGAAATTCGTCGGGACGGGCGATATCCTTGCCGGCAATGCGCCCCAGACCGCAGCCAATAGAATAACCCACTGGATTGCAGCCGCTGCCGGGGGTGGCGACGTCGGTATTTTCTATGCCCAAATTATCAAGATCCCGACCGTAAATGACGCGGTTAAATTTGTCGCGCCCTTCAGTCGAATTCATATACGAGTTGATCTCGGTGGCACTGGCGTTAAAGGTCAGCGACGTCCAGGCGCCATCATCGTTCCCGTCGCTATTGAAATCGAAACTGCGGATGCCACAAATCGTCATGTCGCGCAGGGTCCCTGGTGGCACTTCACTTAAGTCGTTCGGGATACAACTGACTACGGCCAGCGGAATTGCCGGATTAACGGTTTGGGCGACGGCGATGGCATCGGCAGTGACCACTGAATCTTCTAGCGGAAAGAAAAAGAAGTGAGGCACTTTGAGGGTTACGCTGACCTTGACCGCGTTGATCGGCGTTCCTCCCGCAGAAAAGCGATCAAAGGCGTTTTCTCCCGTGATGATCTCAGGATTCCACCAGCCAAGCACGACATCTTCCGCTTTGATGACCACGGCGTCATTATCAACCTGATTGGCGTTTCCCATCGCCACGGCGGTGGTGACGACATCCCCGCCATGGATCTCCTGCGCTCCGGCCAGGGCGGCCGCATCTACGGCGCGCTGCAATTCGATCTTGACGTTGTGGATATGGCCGATATCGACCACCAGCGCCACACAGAAGAAGATCAGAAAGAGCATGACCGCGACCAGAACTACGACGGAACCGCGCTCATTTGATAGGCTCATAGCCGCTACCTCGTCAGACGTAATTACAAGAATAGATAGGTTCAGTTGGTACCCAACCCCCCTCAATCCCCCCCTTGACAAGGGGGAAGTTTTTAAGCCTCCCCTGTTAAGGGGAGGTTTGGAGGGGTTAGATTTAAGCGGGCGACCACAAGGGGCGCCCCTACCATGGCATTACATGCCGGTGAGATCGAGATTGAAGACCTCTTGTTTTTTCGCTTGTTCGCCGAAGGACTGATTATAGACTTTCATGATCTGTTCGGCGGGAATCCCGCCGAGACCTTCCGGAGTTGTTCCGGCATAACGATAATCGGGAAAGGCGATCTGGCTTTCCCAGGTCTTTGCCTGCGCCAGACCATGATCCGCATCGATGCGGGGGGCGTCGTAAAAGAGCGCGCAGCCGGAAAGGAGCATGGCGGCAGTAATGATCACGATTGATGTTTTCATGAGAATCTCCCGAGCCTAGAGGTTGTTACTGTACAGTCGGCGCTTCTTGACCGAAGGACCCTTCCATCCCCCCGGGTTGCGGTGTCGCCGCACTGGGGGTGAACGCATGGCGACTGAGCAGGGAAGGATCGTCGTGCGACCAGCTGTTTTCGAGTTTGCCCATCAGGTAGAATTCGAGGGCATTGGGCGGCCGGAGAAACTCGCCAGGGAACGACAGTTCACCTTCCTGAACCGGTTGGACCAGATGTGGGGTGACCGCGATCAGCAGGTCGGTCTTGTGGTGGACAAAACCGCTACTGCGAAAAAGCATCCCGAGAATAGGGATATCGCCCAGCCCGGGAATTTTACTGACGTTCTCGCGCAAAGAATCTTGTAACAGACCCGCCAGTGCCAGGGTCTGGCCATCCTGTAACTGGACGGTGGTCTCCAGTTTGCGGGTGGTCAGATTCGGGACGATCAGACTGGAGCCGGCGATGCCGGTGGGGATGATGCTGTTCGAGGAGATTTCGCTGACGCTCGGCGCCACATGCAGGTTGATCTTGCCATTGCTGAGGACAATTGGCGTGAAGCGCAAACCGACGCCGAACTCCTTGAATTCGATGGTGGTCTGGTCGAGTCCCTGCGAGACCGGAATCGGAAATTCACCCCCCGCCAGAAAACTCGCTTCCTGGCCGCTGAGGGTGACGAGGCGCGGTTCGGCGAGAACGCGAGCCAGTCCTTCGTTCTCCAGCAGGTTCAAGGATGCAGTCAGGTTCTTGACGTTAAGGAAGATATTGGCGGCATTACCGGCAAAGTTCAGGAGCATGTCGCCGGGCGCTCCACCCCAGCCCGGTATTTGTCCACCGTTCTGACCGAGGTTGCCAATATCAAAAATTGGCGATCCATCCGTATTAAACCCTTTAATGAATTTCCCGCTCATGGGGTTAACCCCGGCGCCGAATCGGATGTTTTTGTCCTGATTGATCAGGCCGAGGGCGGCCTGCCAGTCCCGGCTGGAGGTGCGGTCAACCTCGGCAAACTTGACCTCAAGCATAACCTGTTGCACGGCCCCGACACTGAGGAGATTGGTAATCCCCGCACCAGAGAGGGCGGCTCCGCCCTTGTCGCCTTTGTTGTCACTTTCGGCTTTTTTCGGCAAAAAATTCTGGGTCAGACGGATGATCTCTTCGACGACTTCCGGTCCCGAGACCGTGCCGGAGAGGACAACCCCAGTTTCCGAGGCGTAGACGTCGACCTGCTGATTGGGATAAAGCTCGTAGAGTTTTTGTTTTAACGTTGTTAAATCGAGGAGAACGACAACATCGATCTTGATCGGGTCTTCCAGATCCTTTTCCCAGATCATCAGACTGGTCGAGCCAAAATCTTTGCCGAGCACATAAAAGGTCTTCGGCGAGACAATTTGCACGTCGACAATCTTGTCGTCGATAGCGGAGATCCGTTTTAGCCGGGGCTCTTTGAGCTCTGGCCAGTAATGGGAGGTATCCTTGAGTTCGGACCCTCCGGCTTTGAGGACGATTTGTCGATTAGCGGTTGCGGCCGTGGCATTTCCGCCGGTGAAATCGACCAGCGCCACGACCATGATCAGCAAGTTGAACCAACCATTCAATTTCATTGGAGCCTCCCTCACCTAAAGTCTTTCATCCGAATTGACACTCTTGAACTTGATTTTTTCAGGATCATTCGACCCTTTGATCACCTCAACGGAATAGCTCGCCGGCCCTGTTGGTTTCGGGGCGACCGGGGCTGTTTGAACAACTTTGGGCTGTGGTTTTGCTTTCGCAACTCTCGGGCGAGGGGCTATTACCGGAGCGACTTCCGGTGCGGCTTCCTCCTGCTCCAGCGGATTACGCAAGATCAGATGGATGCTGCCGAGAATGGAATGGAGGGCCAGGGTTTCGGCCTCTTTGGGTAAAAGTTCGAGGGTGACGGATTTGACAATTTTGGCCTTGCCCTTATCCGTGGTCGTCTCTTGAGCGATGGCCAGCACTTTGATCTTCTTGAGGATGGTCTTGGCCTCGCGCGCATCCCGGTTCGACTTGTTGTTGACTGAGATCACATCGACATAAGTATTGGGGAGGATAAAACCGGCCACGCCGCTGACTTCGTCAACTTTGATCGACATGGCCCGTCGCCCCGGCGGGATCAACGCCACCAGGCCGGCCCCGGAGCCCGGCTCGGCCAGTTCGGCCGCTTGCAGCGGCCCCCCGGCCGGCAATCTGGTCACGGCGATCCGCCCGGCTACGGCTTCGATATTGTCAAAGGCGCCTTTGGGGACATTGCTCTGCGGCCAGTCGGCGAGAGTGAGGTTGTCTTCGCCCAAAAGTGTGCCGATTTGAATATCCTGGGCGGCGACAACGACACGGGTCATCGGAACCGTCTCCTTGACCGCTTGACCATCCGCCGCCTGGGCTTGTAACCACTGGCTGGTCAGCCAGACCGCCAGAGCGCCGCACACCACCGCCAGTCCGAGGGCGATAAAAGTGCTATATTTTTTCATTGCCAACCTCCTTTGCTGCTTTATGTCTGCTGATGCACGAATATGGGAAGGGAAGGCGGTACAGCCGGATCAAGGCTCGTCCGCATTCTCGTAATTGCCGGAAGCTGAATAAGTAATAGTCGTAGGGTGCTGATAGCCAGGGACCAGGCCGGATATGAGTGTAGGAAAGAAGTTGGGAACCGTCACGGTCACAGTCAGGGTCTTTGTGCCGTCAGGATTAATGATACGTTCCGGGGTGACGTTGTCTGTAGTTGTAGCAATGTCATTTTTGTAGAGGGTGCAGAGATATCCCCCGTTGTCGCAGTCGGTTAGTTGATTGATCACGGTTGCCCCGCGGTCAACCCGATTAGTGGTGGGGCAGGATGCGGACCCGTATTTATCAAAGCAGTTATAGTTTTGGGCTCGCACGCCAATGCGTACCCCTTCGCGGGCGGCATTGGCAACAAAGTGGCGTTGTAAAAAAGTGAAACTGAACTCCATGATACCAAAGAGGATGAGGAGTAGCAGAAGAACGACAACGGCAAATTCAATCACCACGGCACCGCGCTGGTTCAAATGAAGGTTATGGCGAAGCTGCCGTCTGGACATAAGCTCTCGCTGCGAGGTTGCTGTTAGTGGTTGGAAATGGGGAAGACCGCGCTATCAGTCAACTGTTCGAATTTGCTGTATTTTTTGTCACTCGATGGGATCAGGGACAAAAATTGCCATAACACCGGGGTCCAGATTTTGTCGGAATTGATGGTTACGCTGACCTTGAGCGCCTTTTGTGACCCGACAGTGACCAGTTCCGGGGTGTCAATCTTGTTGATAATTCCAGCGAGTTGGCCGGGTTTGCTATAAAACTGGAACAGAGACGTTTCGACCGATTCTTTGACGGCGAGCACCACATCGCCCGGGTTGGTAACAACTCCGCTATCATAAGTGGCAATGCGCGCCCCGGCCCTCGCCCCCTCGCGAGTGGCCTGGCTGAGATAGTGCGACTGTGCCCAGATAAAGCCGAAGTCGATGATGCCGAAAAGGAGAGGCATCAGCAGAAAGAGGAGGATGGCAAATTCGATGACGGCTGCGCCGTTCTCGTTGTGTCGCAGTGATTTCATAACACCCCCCCCCAGAAGTGGTAGACAAAAAACCCGAAACAGAGTGCCGCGGCATAGGGGAAGCGTTCTTTGGCGGCGGCACCTTGTGGTCTGAGTGCACTCCAGTTGCCGGTCCCGAGAAAAGTGCGCAGGGGGTGGGAGTGTGATTCCGTCGCTGCCTGAGAAGTGAAATAATGTAGCAGCGCCAAGCAGCCGCCGATCAGGCCGGTGTAGAGGAACATCTGAAAGATTGCCGCCGGTCCGAGCAGAGCGCCGAGGGCCGCCAGAGCTTTGACATCTCCCCCGCCGGTACCGCCGAGGAGGTAGGGGATGATCAGCAGGGCACCGCCGAGGAGGAGTCCGAGCAGGGACATCCCGATTGCGCCCGCGCCGCCGGTCAGGTCGTGGTAAAGGAGCGCGCTTAAGATCAGGGTGAGATTAAGGGGGTTGGGAATTTCACCGAGAAAGGTATCGGTGGCGCAGCACAGGAATAAAAAAGCGGAGGCGAGAAGGAGCGGGAGGGTTGCCCC
>JACUTW010000009.1 GCA_014859605.1 Desulfuromonadales bacterium | reverse complement strand
CTGCATCTACACTGATGCTTGCTTCAGGTGAGGCATTTATGATTTCCCGATATCTCGCGGATGATATTTCTTCAAAAGCATTTTGGACTTCGCAATGGACTCTTGCAGGGAGTGCTACGGGTGGGCGTTTGGGATCATGGGCTGGTGGTGTCTTTGGCAGTTCGACAGGATCGCCGTTGGGTACAACTGCGGGGGTACTTATTGGCGGTGTTGCTGGTTCGTGGGCCGGGGGAAAAGCTTCTATGTATAGTGCAGATAACTACTACGACAGGAAATTTTCTGCCTTGGATCAGCGATTCAGTCAATTTGTGTATGATCAATATGGGGTCAATTAGAAATCAGCAGCAGATCCCGCCCCGGCTGATCATTCCCAGAGGAAGCCGGCCGCCCCTCTTTTATCATATCCCGCGCCACAGATTCACTCCTTGACCTCGCCTTGCAATAGATGTACGTTTAAAGTGTACAGATAAGGAGGTGCGCCTTGCTTGAAGTCTCTGTCACCACATTCCGCAATCACATTCCTGCCTATCTCGACAAAGTGCGCAAGGGTGAGGATATCGCCCTGACCTCGCGGGGTAAGGTCATTGCTCGCCTTTTACCACCAGAGGATGAACGGCAAAAGGCGCGGCAACGTTTGGCCGAGCTGCGTGCAACCAGCCGCATCGATGATGTCATCTCTTCCGTTGATGAGGAGTGGGAGGTCGATCGTGTTGATCCTTGATACCTGCGCCCTTATCTTTGATTCTCTCGATCCCGATCGTCTCAGCAAGAAGGCGACAGCGACGATTGCCCAGGCTGACGCTGCCGGGAAGTTGGCCTGCTGTGATATTTCGCTCTGGGAGATTGCCATGCTGGTGGCAAAAGGACGGCTTTATCCTGGAACGAATGCCCAGGAGTTTATTCAGCTTATTCTGGCGGCCCGAAAAATTGTCGTCATCCCGATCACCCCGGAGATTGCCGCTAAAAGCGCCATGCCGGAATTTTGTCCCCATGGGGATCCTGCCGACCGGCTTATCGCCGCCACCGCTGTAACTCAGAAAGCAAAACTGGTGACTTCAGACCGCAAGCTGGCAAATGTTGCGGGATTGCAGGTTGTTTGGTAAAGGTCTGCATTGTCAGCTCAGGGGGGTTGAAGAGGGAAGGGTCAAGTATTTAAGGCACGGGGCGTATGGAGCGTTATCGGCAGGTAAGGTTGAAAGAGCGTAAAATCTTCATCCGTGGTGAATATCGGAATCTTGTGGTGCACTGCTATGGCGCAGATGAGAAAATCAGTGTTTGATCCTTGAATGCCCTTTCCCCTGCAAAGATTAAAAAACTCAGCCGCTGTTTCGTAATCGCGGGTTGTTACTTCCAGGTCGGGGAAAGCTCGCAAGTGATTGCGCAGTTTTTGAAACTGGATCTGGTTCTTGATCCCGGAGAGGAGTTCCTGGCGCACTGGCCCAATCATCTGGCCCCTTACTTCTCTGATCAATTCGATTAATTCAGTGACCTCCAGGCTATCAGTCGGCTGATTGCGCCGTAGTGCCAGGGACCATACGGAGGTATCAACAAGGACTCTCATCTTTTTTTACGCTGGTCTTTGTAGTCATAGTCGGAATCATACTCAACTTTATGAAACAGGTTGATGATTTCGGCTTGTTTGCGGCGTTGAACATACTCTGCAAGCGCTTCATTAACCACCGCCTTCTTGGTTGCATGTTTGCCGACGAGGCGGGCTTCTTCGAGCAGGTTGTCGTCAATAGCCAGATTTGTTGCCATGGGCACCTCCTTTACACAATTGATTACACCTTGTGTTGTGTAAAGTCAAATGGAACTGGAACAAAAAGCGGGCGAGACACAGAGAGTGTCCCGCCCGCTTTTTTCTTATTGGTATTAACAGAAATTACGTCCTTACGCCTTGCCGGCACTGCCAAGGACCGCCTGATTTTTATGCTTGATCAGCGTCACCAACTCTTTACGGGCGGCGCCGAGATATTTGCGCGGATCGAATTCTCCCGGATTCTTGGTGAGATATTCCCGCACTTTGGCGGTGACGGCGAGGCGGCCATCGGAATCGATATTGATCTTGCAGACGGCGCTGGCGGCGGCCTGCCGTAACTGTTCCTCGGGGACACCGACGGCGCCATCCATCTTGCCGCCGTACTGATTGATCAGCTGTACATACTCCTGGACGACGCTGGAGGCGCCGTGCAGAACGATCGGGAAGCCGGGGAGGCGCTTTTGACATTCGGCGAGGATATCGAAGCGCAGCGGCGGAACCGATTCCCCCTCTTTCAGTTTGAACTTATAGGCGCCATGGCTGGTGCCGATCGAGATGGCAAGGGAGTCGACGCCGGTCTTTTTAACAAAGTCCTCGACTTCTTCGGGACGGGTGTAGGTCGAGTGCTCGGCCGAGACTTCATCCTCAATCCCGGCGAGGACGCCGAGTTCCCCTTCGACGGTGACATCGTATTGATGGGCGTAGTCGACGACCTGGCGGGTGAGGGCGACATTTTCGTTATAAGGCAGGTGCGAGCCGTCGATCATCACTGACGAGAAACCGCTGTCGATGCACGACTTGCAGATTTCGAAGGAGTCGCCGTGATCGAGATGGAGGCAGATGGGAATGTTGGAGCCCATCTCCCGTGCCATCTGCACTGCCCCCATCGCCATGTAGCGGAGCATGGTGGCATTGGCGTAGTCGCGGGCCCCCTTGCTGACCTGAATGATCACCGGTGAGCTGGTCTCGGCACAGGCGCTGACAATCGCTTGCAACTGTTCAAGATTATTGAAGTTGTAAGCGGGAATCGCGTAGCCGCCATGCACGGCATTCTTAAACATCTCGCGGGTGTTGGCCAGTCCAAGTTCGCTAAAGTGCACTTTCTTTCCCATGGTTGCTACTCCTCCTGTGGAATGTAAGTGATCTGTTAACAAGTCTACTGCAAAAATCCGAATTTTTTCATGCGATAACGAAAAGCATCGATCCCCAGATTTAATTTCTTGGCCGCCTTCGATTGATTCCCTTCCGAGACTTCCAGGGATTGCCGGATCAGCTCGCGCTCGACATCCTCGATATCGATCCCTTCCGGCGGCAGGCGCAGGGAGAGAGGGCCGGTCGAACCGCCGCCGGTGCGGGACACGATCTCTTGCGGCAGATGTTCGAGCAGGAGGGTCTCTTCGTTTTCGAGGATGATCGCCCGCTCGACAATATTCTTTAATTCACGGATATTCCCCGGCCAGGAGTACTCGACGAGGAATTTCTCCGCCATCTTCGACACCCCTTTCACCGATTTACCGAATTCACGGTTGAAGTGATTGATGAAGTGGGTGGTCAGCGGCAGAATATCTTCGCGGCGGTCCCGCAAGGGGGGGAGGAAGATGGGGATAACTTGCAAGCGGTAATAAAGGTCGGGGCGGAAACTTTTATCTTCCATCGCCTTAAGCAGGTCTTTGTTGGTCGCGGAGACGATGCGGACATCGACCTGGATATCGCGGCTGCCGCCGACGCGGCGGACGATGCGATCTTCGAGGACGCGCAGGAGTTTGGCCTGCATCCCCGGTTCCATGTCACCGATTTCGTCGAGAAAGAGGGTGCCGCCGTCGGCAAGTTCAAAGAGCCCCTTCTTCTGCGCCTTGGCATCGGTGAAGGCGCCCTTTTCATGACCGAGGAGTTCGCTTTCGAGCAGGGTCTCGGGGACGGCCGCGCAGTTGACCGCCATAAAGGGCATGTGGGCCCGGGCGCTTTCGTAGTGAATGGCCTTGGCGATCAACTCCTTGCCGGTGCCGCTCTCCCCTTGAATCAGGACGGTGCTGGCGTCGCTGCGCGCTACCTTGGTGACCATTGCCAGCACGTTCTGCATGTGGCGGCTGCCGCCGATCAGATTGGTAATGCCATATTTTTTCGTCTGTTCGCCGCGCAGATGCGCAACCTCGCGTTTGAGGGCGCCGGTTTCGAGAGCTTTTTTGATGACGATCGCCATCTCATCGAGATTGAAGGGTTTGTTGAGATAATCGTGAGCGCCCATGCGCATCGCTTTGACCGCGGTTTCAAGGACACCGAGGGCGGTGACCATGATGACGATAATCTCTTCGTCAATCTCCTTGATCTTCTCCAGGACCTGCAGTCCGTTCATGCCGGGGAGCTGGACGTCGAGGAGGACGAGTTCCGGCGGGTCTTCGCGCAACAGGCGCAGGGCATCTTCGCCGGAAGGTGCAGTCTGGACTTCGTACCCCTGTTTTTTGAGGTTTTGCTCCAAAGACCAGCGGATCAAATGTTCGTCATCAACAACCAGAATTTTATGTCGGCTCACGGTAGTTTACTCCTGTCGGGTCTCCCGACAAAGTTACTGCCGGGAGGAGGATGCTGAAGGTTGTTCCTTGCTGGAGGGAACTTTCGACGTCGATGCTGCCGTGGTTGTGTTCCACCAATTGCCGGCAGATCGGCAGTCCGAGTCCGGTCCCTTGGGTTTTGGTGGTGAAGAAGGGGACAAAGATCTTGGCCAGCACCTCTGCATCAATCCCTTTGCCGGTGTCGCGAATAGTGACCTTTACAAATTCGCTTTCATCCCGCTCGACACTCTCGGTGGTCAGGGTGAGGGTGCCCCCTTCCGGCATCGCCTGAATGGCGTTAATGATGATGTTGAAGAAGACCTGCTGAATCTGTTTGACATCGATCCAGACCGGCGGCAGTTCCCGGGTCAATTCGAGAATCCGCTCGACATTGCGGGCTTCCGGGTGCTGGGCGACAAAGAAGAGGGTCTTCTTCAGGAGGTCGTTGATGTCGACATAAGAGAACTCCGGGGTGCCCGGTTTGCCAAAGGCGAGAAGGTCGGTGGCGGTCTTGTCGAGACGGTTGATCTGCTCAAGGACTTTTGTGACCACCTCGCGGCGCGGATCGTTGACATCATAATCATCCGCCAGCACCGAGATTGCACCGCTGATGCAGGCGAGGGGGTTCTTGATTTCATGGGCAATACCGGTCGACATCTCGCCTACCGCCGCGAGACGATCGGCCCGTTCCATCTGTTGATAATGGTACTTCTCCAACTCGATCTTGGTCTGTTCAAGGTTGTCGACCATCGAGTTGAAGCTCCCCATGAGCTGCCCCATTTCGTCGCGATTCCGTGGGGTGAGGCGCACGGAAAGATCACCATTCTCCACCTTTGCCATCTTGGCGGTCATCTCTTGAATCGGTTTCCGGACAAAGCGCAGGAGAATATAGGTGATGCCGAGAGAGAAGAGGGAGATGAGGATGAGCATCGACGAGAAGGAGACGTTGGCCGATTCATGGAGCAGTTGGATCGTCTCAGTCAGGTCAAAGTTCATATTGAGGACACCGACCACCCGGCGGCCAACGCCATGGCAGAGGTAGCAGCGTTCATCGGTGAGGATCGGGCGGATGACGGTCAGTGCGTCGCGGCCATTGACGCGAAAGGTCGCTTCAGAGCGCCCCTCTTTAAAGACATTGAAGTCGGAAGGATTGACTTGCCGGCCGATTTCGTGGGGGTTGGCCGACTTGAGGATCGTACCGTCGGGATGAAAAATGCGTAGATTAAGGAGGCGATCGCCTTTGCCGACGACCTCGATGATTTGCTGGACCTGAGGGCTGTCGCCATTCTTCATGGCGGTGAAGATCGATTTTTCGATGGTGGCGAGGAGGAGATTGGCCGTCACCTGGTTCGATTCGATGAGGTGAACCTGCTCCCGCCGGACATTGATCAACGTGAAGATGCCGATACCGACTGCCATCAGCAGGATATTGAGAAGGATCACTCTGACGATCAAGCTGTTGTATAGCAATCAGACCTCGTGGATCCTGGTTGTGGGACGACGGCTCATTTTTTATTGTCCTCGCCGACCATGTACGAAAGGATGATCTCATCGAGACTCAGTTCCGTCGGAGAGGGGGGTGCTGTTTTCTTTTCCGGGGGAGTGATCGGCGTCATTACCGGCGCGCTGGCGGTGGTTGGCACCGCTGCTGCCGGGGGAGGCGGCGTAAGCGTTGGGGCAACAATCGGTGGAGTTGCAGCAATAACCGGCGGCGGGACGACGGCTTTGGCGGTGGTCGGGGGGAGGCCGAGGAGCTCGTCAAGGTCACCGTTTTTCAACAGTCGCAGCATCTCGCGATGCTGCGATTTCATTAAATCTTCAACAACGGCTTCGAGGTTGTCGATCTTGATGATGTCGGCATAAGAGGTCTTTTTTGAGGACAGGATCGTCCCCCCGCGATACAGCAGAGTAATGATATGCGGATTTTTGATCCCGCTATCTTCGGTCTGGACGTGGTAGACCTGCCCTTTGTAGCTGAAGTTGTGGTTGAAGCCGACGACCATGCGCGACCCTTCGAGACCCTTAATTTTTCACATTTTTAACATATCCTGCGCCACAACACAAGGAGCTATGCAGTCTTTTGGCGGAATAGCTCCTTGATTTTGGCGACCGCCTCCAGGGCGTCGGCCGCATAAAGGTCGGCACCGATCGAGGCGGCATATTCCGGGGTGACGACGGCGCCGCCGACCATAGTCAGCACCTTGATTCCTTCCTGGCGCAGCAGGGTGATGGTCTTCTCCATCTGGCAAAGGGTGGTCGTCATCAGGGCGGAGAGGCCGACGGCATCGACCTTTTCCGCTCGCGCGGTGGCAAGGATCTTGGCCGCTGAGACATTCTTGCCGAGATCGATCACCTCAAAGCCGTGATTTTCGAGGAGAGTGCAGACGATATTCTTGCCGATGTCGTGAATATCTCCCTCGACCGTCGCCATCAGAATCTTCCCTTGTGATACGCCGACCCCCTGCAGTTCCTGTTTGAGGCGGGTGAAGGCCGTCTGCATCGTCTCCGCCGAGAGCATGACCTGAGGGAGGAACATGCGATGGTCGCCAAAACGCCGCCCGACCTCCTCCAGTCCCGGCAAGAGCCCTTCGTTGCTGATCTCCAGGGGGAGCAGGCCGGCCGCCAGGGCCGTTTCGACCAGGGCCACGATCCCTTCGCGATCGCCATTGATGATGGCGTTGCTCAGCTTGGTGCGCAGCGGTTCTTCGCCGCTCGCCAGCGGGGTCGGGGCGGTTGCCGGCAGATTGGCATAAGCGGCAATGTAGCGATCGGCGCGAACATCTTTGCCGAGCAGGACCATCGCCCCGCGCCAGACATCGAGCATCCGCTCTTCCTTGGGGTTGACGATGGCGGCGCAGAGGCCGGCTTCCAGGGCCATGGCAAAGAAGGTGGCGGAAAGGATCGGTCGGGCCGGGAGGCCAAAGGAGATATTGCTGACGCCGAGGACGGTCGGCAGCTGCAGCTGCTCGTGAACCAGCCGCAAGGTGCGCAAGGTCTCGGCCGCCCGCTTCTGCTCGGCCGAGACGGTCAGAGTCAGGCAGTCGATGACAACATCTTCACGGGAAAGACCGGCCGCGGTCGCGGCGTCGACGATCGTCTGCGCGACCGCCACCCGGTCCTCCGCACTCTCGGGGATACCGGCGCCGTCAAGGGCGAGGCCGATAATCGCCGCGCCGTATTTGTAGGCCAAGGGCAGGATGCTTTCCTGGCTCTTGCTTTCACCGGAGACGGAATTGATCAGAACCTTGCCGTCGGCGGCTTTGAGGCCGCGTTCCAGAGCGAGGGGGTCGGAGGAGTCGAGGACGAGGGGGGCGGCAGCGCTGCCGCTGACCGCAAAGACAGCGCGTTCGAGAGCCGCGGCTTCATCGATCCCCGGCGTACCGCAGTTGATATCGAGGAGGGTGGCGCCGGCGGCGCACTGCTCCTGGGCTTCGCGGCGGATATAAGCGGTCTTCCCTTCGCGGAGTTCCTGGGAGTAACCCTTCTTGCCGGTCGGATTGATCCGTTCGCCGATCAGGGCGCAAGGGGCGTTGTCACCGATCTCGACGACCGCGGTGCGGCTCGACAGAAAGAGACGGCGCGCGGGCGGCGTCCAGCGCTGCTCCTGGCCGTTCAGGGCTGTCCGCATGGCGCGAATATGAGCCGGGGTGGTGCCGCAGCAGCCGCCGATGATCCGTACCCCGAGGGCGATCATCCGTTCGTGGTAGGCGACCATCTCTTCGGGGGTGCCGGGGAAGATGGTGACACCGTTGCACAGGGTCGGCAGGCCGGCATTCGCCTGAGAAATCAGGGGGCGGGGGGTGACGGTGCGCATCCGGGCAAGGATGTCGTAGATGCCATCGACGCCAAGACCGCAGTTCGAGCCGATGACATCGACGCGCAAGCCGTCGAGGGTGACTGCAGCGGCTTCCGGCGGGGTGCCGAGGACGCTGCGCCCGCCGTCGTCAAAGGTCATCTGGGCGATAATCGGCAGGTCGCAGACTTCGTGGCAGGCGATGATGCCGGCGCGCAGTTCGCGGATATCAAGGAAGGTTTCAAAGCTGATCACATCGGCCCCGGCCTCGGCAACGGCGCGAATCTGCTCGGCAAAGATCGTCACCATTTCGTCAAAGCCGGCATCGCCGACCGGTTCGAGAAAACGTCCGGTCGGACCGATGGAGGCGGCGACAAAGGTGCCGGGGCGGGCGGCGCTGCGGGTGATCTCAACCGCCCGGGCGTTGATCGCCGCGACCTGATCTTCCAGCCCGTAGTGGGCGAGTTTGCTGCGGCTGCCGCCGAAGGTGTTGGTGACGAGGATGTCGGCACCGGCCTCGGCATATTCGCGATGGATGCCGGCGACGACTTCGGGGGCCTGCAGATTCATCGTTTCAGGACAGCCGCCGGGGGGGAGTCCTCGCTCTTGCAGCAGGGTCCCCATGGCGCCGTCAAGGATCAGAACCCGCTCATTAAGGGCTTGGAGAAAGTGGCTCATACTTATAAACTCCGTTCAGAATTGTTGCCGGATTGGATGGGAAAAGATGGCAGCAGAGGGCGCCGTACCAGCGAGAAGTCGGGGGCAAAGGGGGTGCTCAGGTCGATGTGCCCTTTCAAGGTTTCGGCCGGGACGCCGTCGATCTCGATGGAAAGTTGTTGCACCTGCGGATAGTTGACCGCCAGGGTGTTGGCGAGGGCGGCGAGAACCAGGCGTTCGCTCTGCACGCCGCCGGGGAGGTGTTGAATGGTTTCACGGCTGAAATTGATGGTGGCGGTGGCGCCGTCGATGTCGATGGCCGGAGGGCCGTTCGGCAGGGTGAGGAGTGAGAAGCTTCCAGCTCCGGGGTTTTCGCTCAGAGCGAGGAGGAGATCTTCCCGGCAGGCGGTTTCCTCTTGGCAGGCGGGGCGCTTCAGGATGGTGCTGGCGAGGCCGCTGCCGTCGGCAAGGGGGTAAAAGAGGCTGACCATGCGCCCGGAATCGACCACCGCCTCGGCCGGCGGCGCTGTGCTGCGGGCTGGTGTGGTTGGTTGCAGGAAGAAGCGGTAAGTGGCAAAGCCGAGAAGAGCGGCACCGAGGGCAATCAGGAGGAGCAGGCGACCTGTTGTCGAACTCTTTGCAACCGGCTCCGGGGGGAGACGTGACCATTTCTTCGGCGGGGAGTCAGGTGAGACCATGGCGACCAATCCGATCGATTAACCGATCTCGACCTGTTGCACGTTGGGGAGCAGGTCACCAAGAAAACTGCCGCCGACCTGCTCAAAACGGGTCGGGAGATCGGTGACAAAGAAGCGGGGCGCTGCGGGCGGTGAGAGTCGCAGCAGATGGTCGCGGTGCAGCACCTCGCGGACACTCTTGGCCGTCTCAGCGGCAGAATCGACCAGGGTCAGGTCGTCGCCGAGGAGGGAGCGCAAAGTCGGTTTCAGCAGCGGGTAGTGGGTGCAGCCGAGGACCAGGGTGTCGATATCGTGCTGTAGCAGTGGCGCCAGGTATTCTTCGGCGACGAGACGGGTCACTGGATGTTCGGCCCAGCCTTCTTCGACCAAGGGGACAAAGAGCGGGCAGGCAACGGAGACGACTTCGATCTGCGGATCGATGGCATGGATCGCCCGGGTATAGGCGCCGCTCTTGATCGTCCCTTCGGTGCCGATGACGCCGACCCGCCGGTTTCTGGTGACGGCCACGGCTTTATGGGCACCCGGTTCGATGACACCGATGACCGGCAGGCGAAAACGTTCTTCAAGGTCGGCCAGGGCCACGGCCGAGGCGGTATTGCAGGCCACGACGATCATCTTGACGCGATGACTGACGAGAAAGGCTGCGGCTTCCTGCGCATAACGCAAGACAGTGCTCGGGCTTTTGGTGCCGTAGGGGACGCGGCCGGTATCGCCGAGGTAAAGATATTCTTCACCGGCCAGTTGCCGGGCGATCTCGCGATAAACGGTCAGTCCACCGACCCCGGAATCAAAAATACCAATCGCTCTGTCAGCCACGTACACTTAATCCTTGAGAAAATCAAACATATAGTCAGCCCCGCATGCCGGGGGCGGCAAGGCAAAAAGAGGTAAGCACCGTAGCGAACATCTTCCGGCAAGTCAAGACTGAAGAGCTGGCTTGGTCCGTAACGGCATGGCTTTTAAGGGGGTTTTAATGCGAACGCAAAAAAAATGACAATCATCGCAAGGAGCTATGGTAAAGTAGAGCATCTTTTTAAAAGGGGTAAAAGATATGGCTCTGTCTGTTGATTCCATTCTGGCGAAGCTCAAGGAGCTGGATAATGATCATATTATCGAATTTCTTGGTCAAATGCAGATTGCTGAATACATCCATAATCCCTGGTTTCTCGGGGCGATGGTTGTGTTGGCCATCTGTTGCCTGATCTTCAAATGGCGCATCCTGTTGGCGACGATTGTCGGTTTGACCGGATTGGCCTGGCTGGTCAGTTATACGGTCGCGCAGGGGACAGACGTCACGGAGGGGCTGCAAAGCAACAGCATGATCTTCTTTTTGGGCGGCGGCGTCGCCATCGTCGCTTTGATGATCTATCTCGTCTTTATCAAGGAAGAGTGAGGGGCCAATTATGAGAATGGAGTTCTCTGCATGAGTTTAAAAAAAAGTGATGCTCTCTTTATCGTGCTGGTTCTGGTAGTGCTCGGCATTTTCTTTGCCCTGACCGGCAAGGAAAAGACCCGCAAGCTGCCGAAAGATCCGACCCATGCTCCCTTTGCCCAGATGCGGGCCGAAGGAAAAGCTAAAATTGAAGTCGATGCCCTTTGTGCCCAGTGTCACGATGGCGTGCAGATCCCCTTCCCCGAGAGCCATCCTGCCAAACCCGGCGCCGGGGTCATGCGCTGCCTCTTTTGTCACAAGACCGATTAGCCGCGGATATTTGCTTGCAACAGCCAAAGGGCCGCCGGAACTATCCGGCGGCCCTTTGGCTTACAGCGGGTCATTTTCGCCGTGAACGCGATTCGGGAAAGTGGTTCAGGCCTTTTTCCGGCGCAACAGCAAAGCAATGCCGCCAACCACGACCAAGGTCAAAAAACCGCCGATCACCCCGGATGTCGAGGTGCCGGCTTTTGAGTCTTCCCCCCCTTTGAATCCGTAATCCGGGAGGATGGCGGTCTTTGCCTGGAGAGCAGCAAGGCCGGCATGGATGCCGTGCTCCGGCGATTCCAATTCCTCCCGGCCCGAGACTTTGGCCATCGACCATTCAAGCCCATCGGGATATTCGGAGGCGAACCAGCTGACAAAGGCGCCGGTGAAGAGGGCGACCGCCAGCAGGGTGACAGTAACCTGTTTGATGGTCAGCGCCGGGGTCTGCGTTGCTTCAGTGGTGCAGATGAAGTCAGGGCGGGCCTTGTAGACAAAGGAGACGACTGCCGCCGTGACCAGCCCTTCGACGATACCGATGCCGAAATGGATCGGTTGCATGGCGAGGAGAAAGGTGCTGAAGGGGAGCTCGGAGATCCCGGAAAAGGTCGTTTCGAGGACAACGCCGAAGGCGCCGAGCTGTAAACCGACGATGGCGGCAAAGAGAGAAACGATGAGGGTGCGATTGGCGCTCGGCCTGCTGCCGATCAGGGGGCGATAGATGAGGGGGTAGGCAATAAAACAGGTCGGCACCCCGAGATTGATGATGTTGCAGCCGAGGGCGAGGAGGCCGCCATCGGCAAAGAAGAGGGCCTGGACGGTGAGGACCGAGGCCATGGACAGGAAGCCGGCCCAGGGGCCGAGGAGGATGGCAAGGATCAGTCCGCCGCCGAGGTGGCCGCTCGAACCGGTGCCGGGGATGGTGAAGTTGATCATCTGGGCGGCAAAGATGAAGGCGGCCAGGACCCCCATCAGGGGGATACGATTCTCTTCGCTCCTCTCTTTGAGCTTTTTGGCGCTATAAGCGAGGGCCGCAGCACTGGCGACCCAGAAGGTGGCGCCGACGGCCGGAGAGATAAGAGCGTCTGCCATGTGCATAAATTATTGCCTCCATGTCATCTGCGGCACTATGTTTACAATCACTATGCCAAACTAGCGGTGGGGCAGGAATGACTGCGGTGATCGTCTTGACCCGACTGATGCACTGTGCTAAAGACTCTTAAATATTTGCCTTTATCGGACTTCGAAGCAAGGGAAATGTCAACAATCTGTCTGGTGTGTCCTGGCTTTCGTGGTATCGGTGCAGATTCTGCCGCTGGCGCACTTATTGTACTAATCAGTGCTCGAACTAGATAACTTTTTGCACCAGGACCCTGATGGCCAAGATTGAATCCGCTTTCTTTGATATCGGTACCCTCGATCGCCTTGCCAGTCGCGATAACTGGCTGAGTCGTCTCGACCCCCGCGCTAAAGTCGTCACCACCCTGCTCTTTGTCGTCATGGTCGTCTCTTCCGGCAAGTATGAAGTCAGCGCCCTTCTCCCCTTCTTCCTTTTCCCTTTCGCTCTCATCGCCGTGGCAGATCTTCCCCTCGACTATCTCTGCAAGAAGTTGCTGATCGCTGCTCCCTTTGCCTTCTTTGTCGGCGTCTTCAACCCTTTTTTTGACTCTGCTCCGCAGTTGCAGTTGCACGGCTGGGCGATCAGCGGCGGCTGGCTCTCCTTTGCCTCAATCATGCTGCGCTTTACCCTGACGGTCAGCGCTGCTCTGATCCTGATTGCCACCACCAGTTTTACCGGCGTCTGTCTTGCCCTGGAGAAGCTCGGCGCCCCGCGGGTCTTTGTGTTACAGCTCCTCTTTCTGTATCGCTATCTCTTTGTCCTCATCGACGAAGGGTCCCGTCTGCACCGGGCGCAAACTTTGCGCTCCTTTAACGGCAAGGGGCGGGGCTTGAAGGTTTTGGGGAGCCTCCTCGGCCAACTGCTGCTCCGTACTCTTGATCGCGCCCAGCGGATTCACATGGCGATGCTTTGTCGTGGTTTTGACGGCGAGGTGCGCATGACCCGGCGTCTCCATATCGGCATCCGTGAGGTTGTCTTTGTCGGCGGCTGGGGCGCGACCTTTCTCCTTTTCCGTACCTGTAATCTGCCGCAGACTCTCGGGCTGCTAGTCGAAAGGCTCATGAGATGAGTCATCATATTGTCGCCGTACAAGACCTCCATTACGCGTATGCCGACGGCACCCCGGCGGTGCAGGGGATCTCTTTCCGGATCGAACATGGCGAGTCTGTCGCCATTGTCGGCGCTAATGGCGCCGGCAAGTCGACCCTCCTCCTCCATCTCAACGGCTACCTGACGCCGCAGCGCGGCACCGTGCAGGTCGGCGATGTTCTTCTCAGCAAAGAGACCCTGCCGCAGGCGCGGCGCACCGTCGGCATGGTCTTTCAGGATCCCGACGATCAACTCTTCATGCCGACGGTGCGGGATGATATCGCCTTTGGCCCCTTGAATCTCGGACTGCCACTCGATGAAGTCGAAGCTCGCGTTGCCGCCGCGCTCAAGCGCGTCGATGCCGAACATCTCGCCGATCGCCCGCCTTACCGCCTCTCCGGCGGCGAGAAGCGCGCCGTGGCCATCGCCTCGGTCCTGTCGATGCAGCCGGAGATTCTGGTCATGGATGAGCCGACCACCGGTCTCGATCCGGCGGCCCGGCGCCGGTTGATCGACCTGTTGGCCTCTTTTCATCACACCCGGATCATCGCCACCCACGATCTTGATCTCGTCCTTGATCTCTGCACCCGTACCATCGTCATCCATCAAGGCCGAATCATGGCCGACCGGCCGACCCTGGAGATCTTCCATGATGCTGAGCTGCTGCAGCGCAGTCATCTCGAGGCGCCGCTGCGGCTGCAAAGCTGTCCGGTCTGTTCCCGCACCCTGCCGCCGCCGCACGATCCGGAAGCGCACCATCATCACCATCACGATGATCTCGTGGAGCCGCACAGTCATGATTAGCGACTTTGCCGCCCTCCCCGTAATTTTACAGGCCTTTTTGGCCGGTCTCTTTACCTGGGGGTTGACGGCAGCAGGGGCGGCCTGCATCTTCTTCTTTCGCACCGTCAATCGCAAACTTCTCGACGGCATGCTCGGTTTTGCCGCCGGGGTGATGATCGCCGCGTCCTACTGGTCGCTGTTGGCGCCGGCGATCGCCATGACTGAAGCAGCGGGAGGGATCCCCTGGCTCCCCCCCGCTATCGGCTTTCTTAGCGGCGGCGCCTTCCTGTGGAGTATTGACAAGCTCATTCCCCATCTCCATCTCGGTTTTCCGATGAGCGAAGCCGAAGGACCGAAGACCAACTGGCAGCGCAGCGTCCTCCTTGTCCTCGCCATTACCCTGCATAATATTCCCGAAGGGCTGGCGATCGGCGTTGCTTTCGGCGCCATCGTCGCCGGTCTCTCTGAAAGTAATTTCGCCGGGGCTCTGGCCTTGACGATCGGCATCGGCCTCCAGAACTTTCCCGAAGGTCTGGCCGTCGCCGCGCCGCTGCGGCGCGAAGGGATGAGTCGGCTCAAGAGTTTCTGGTATGGCCAACTCTCCGGCGTGGTGGAACCGGTGGCGGCGGTGATCGGTGCTGCGGCGGTGCTGACCATGCAACCTCTTCTCCCTTATGCCCTTTCCTTTGCCGCTGGAGCCATGATCTATGTGGTTGTCGAAGAGCTGATCCCGGAGTCGCAGCTAAAGAAGAATACCGACCTGGCGACGGTCGGAACCCTGATCGGCTTTACGGTGATGATGATCCTCGACGTCGCTTTAGGGTGATCCCTCACCAAAGGAAGAGACCATGACGACCTTTCGTCCCCGCAACAAACGGCCGCAGCCGGCCAAAAGTCAGGCGGAAATTGACGCGACCGTCCGGCGCATGCGCGCCGAGTCAGAGGCGTCAAGCAACTATCGCGAGCGTGCCCTCAAGCTGCACGGCTGGATCTGTGCCAAGTGTGCCCGTGAGTTCGAACTTGTCAATCTTCATCTCCTGACCGTTCACCACAAAGATGGCAACCATCACAACAATCCGGCCGACGGCAGCAACTGGGAAAATCTTTGCATCTTCTGCCATGACGACGAGCACAGCCGCTCGCTCCTCGGCGACTATCTGCACGGCAAGTCGTAATCTCTGTCCTCACAAAAGGATGTTTGCATGTATAAAGCCGCGATTATTGCTCTCTTCTGTGCTGGCGGCGGGCTGAGCCGCTACTACCTGTCCGGCTGGGTCTACGCTCTGTTGGGCCGTGCTTTTCCCTATGGCACTCTCGCTGTCAATATTATCGGCGCCTACTTGATCGGTCTGATCATGGAGTTGGCCTTGCGCAGCACCGCTCTCTCCGACACCTTGCGTCTGGGTCTGACCGTCGGTCTTTTAGGGGGGCTGACGACCTTCTCCACCTTTAGCTACGAAACCTTCAAACTCTTAGAAGACGGGCAGCTCCTCCTCGCCGCAGTCAATGTTCTGGCGAGTGTCTGTATCTGTCTCCTTTGTACATGGCTGGGGATTGTGACGATCCGGGCCCTTTCCTGAAGGGAAAAATCCATGAATAAACTGATCGGTGAGAATGTCCTGATGCGAATCTTTATTGGCGAAGGGGACCGTTATGCGCATCAACCCCTTTATGAAGCGCTGGTTGAGCTCTTCCGTAAAGAGGGCTTTGCCGGTGCCACGGTGCTGCGCGGGCTTTGCGGTTTTGGCGCCAACCGGGTCTTTCACAGCCAACGCTTACTCGATCTCTCTGCCGATCTGCCGCTGATTGTCGAGGTCGTTGAGAGCGAGGCAAAGATTAACGCCATCATGCCGCGCATCGACGCGATGATGGCGGGCGGGATGATTACCTTGGAGAAGGCGACGGTGATTCGCTACACCGCGGCGACGGGGCGCTAAGAGAATCTGGGAGCAGCAAGCGGCACCCCTACGCGAACCTGATAGGTCGGTTTAGGGGCGCCGCTTGCTGCGCCCGACCTGTTGCCTTTTTTAATCGGCACCGGCGCATTTTTTCGCATCTCCGGGATGATGGATTCGCATTGTAATGATAATCTATTGATTTTATGCGCTTTTTCTCTCGGCACAACAATTGAAAATACCCCTGTCGTCGGCAATGGCGCCGCGCCCAGACGAGGAGGTCTTTAAAGATGGAGAGTTCGGTTCAATCCCTGACGCACGCTGGTGATGTGCTCTTTTTGCTCCTCGGTGCATCGGATTCATGCCTATCCCGAGGAGACTGTCAAGTAAGCAGTGCTGGCTGATCAGGAGAATAAATAAAGAATGGGCCCGGTAGCAGCAGCTGCCGGGCCCGTTCTTTATGGGCAGGAACTTACTTCTCTAGCCCTTGTCGATAGATTTCGTCAAAATCATCCTTGATTTCCTTGAAGATCGCGAGAATTTGTGGATCAAAGTGCTGCGGTTCGGTCCGTCCGTCACCGTGCAGGAGGATCTGACAGGTTGTCGCATGATCGATGGCATTTTTGTAGATGCGCGGGTTACGGATGGCATCGTACTGATCGGCGAGCATGGTAATCCGTCCGGCCAGCGGGATCTCTTCACCGCGCAGTCCCTTGGGGTAGCCGCTGCCATCCCAGCGCTCGTGGTGGCTGGCGGCAATTTTGGCCCCCATCTGCAAGATCTTGTGCGCAGAGCCGCTGAGGATGCGTTCGCCGATGGTGGTATGTTCCTTGATAGCGGCGAATTCGTCATCACTCAGCTTTCCTGCCTTGAGGAGAATTGAGTCGGAAATGCCGATCTTGCCGATGTCGTGCATGCTGCTGGCGACGGCAATCGTTTCGATGAAATCGTCGTCCAGTCCCAACGCTTCGGCGACGCGCCGGGCATAAGCGCCGATACGAATGATGTGGAGTCCGGTCTCGGTGTCGCGCATCTCGACGGCTGAGGTCAGGCGTTCAATAATCTCCTGACTCAAGCGCGTATTTTCTTCCAAGGCCGCATTCAGCTCGGCAGTGCGTTTGGCAACGGTCTGTTCCAACTCGCGTTTATAATGGGTTTCAATCTGGGTGAGGCGTTTGTAGTGAACCCCTTTTTCAACGGCGTTCAGGAGGGCCGGGGGGCGATACGGTTTGATGATGAAGTCGAAAGCCCCTTTTTGAATCGCTTTAACGGCGACATCGAAATCGGCGTAGGCAGTCATGAGCAGGACCGGGGTGGCGCTGTCGAGAAAGCGGATCTTTTCGAGCAGCTCGATACCATCCATCCCCGGCATATTGATATCGGTGAGGACGAGATCGACCGGCTCCAGGACAAACTCTTTGACCGCATCCTGACCACTGGCAAAGGGGTGGACGATAAAACCGTATTCGCGCAGGAAGGCGGTGACACTCTCCAGAACGAAGCGGTCATCATCGACAACAAAGATCTTACCCGCCGCAGCAGCGTTACTCTCCGGCATGAAGCACATCGCGAATCTTCATCAATAAATCCTTGGGGGTGAATGGTTTCGACAAAAAGTTCATATCCCGCGCCACCCCGCCCTGCCCCTGGATCTTCTCGGTATCGTAGCCGCTGCAAAAGAGGGCCTTGATCGTCGGATCGATGCGACGGACGGCGTCATAGACTTCGCGTCCCTTGAGTTTGGGCATCATCACATCGAGGAGGAGGAGTTCGATATTTTCGCGGTGCTGATGGTAAAGGTCAATCGCTTCCTGCCCGTCGCAGGCAGAAAGGACGGTATAACCGAATTCTTCGAGAATATCCTGCATCATGGTGCGGGCGCTATCGCTGTCTTCGGCTAAAAGTATGATCGCCCGGCCGCTGTTGCTGATCTCTTCCTGCGCCGGCAGAGAAATGGCGACCTCCGGGACGACTTCCGCCAAGGGGAAATAGAGCTGGAAGGTTGTGCCGCTGCCGAGGCTGCTTTGGCAGAAGATATAACCTTGGTGTTTTTTGACGATGCCGTAGACGATGGAGAGCCCGAGCCCTGTCCCTTTGCCCACCTCCTTGGTGGTGTAAAAGGGTTCGTAAATCCTTTTGATGATCTCTTCGTCCATCCCTTGGCCGTTGTCGGCAAAGGTGAGGAGCGCATATTCTCCCGGCGTGACAATCTCCTGCGCCTGGGCAACAGCGGCGTCGAGGGTGATCGAGGTGGTGGAGATGGCGATCCTGCCGCCGTTTTGGAGGGCGTCGCGGGCATTGGTTGCCAGATTCATCAGCACCTGCTCGATCTCGACGCTGTCGGCGATGATCGGCAGGGTGTGCGGCGCGCATTCCAGTTCCACAGTGATATTTTCGTCGATCAGGCGCATCAGCAGTTCTTTGATGCGGAGGAGAGTTTCGTTCAGATCGATCCCGCGGGGATGGGAAACTTGTTTACGGCTGAAGGCGAGGAGCCCCTGGGTGAGTCTGGCACCACGTTCCGCGGTCTCCATAATCTGCTCGGCGTTCTTCTTCAAGGGACTGCCAGCCGGCAGTTTGATATGCATGATGCTGGCATAGCCGATCACCGCCGTCAGAATGTTATTAAAATCGTGGGCGACGCCGCCAGCGAGCTGGCCAATGGCATCCATCTTTTGCGCGTGCCGTAACTGGTCCTCCAGTTCTTTGCGCTCGCTGATATCCTCTTTGATGGCGATAAAGTGGGTGATGCTGCCGCGGTCGTCACGGATCGGCGCAATCAGCGCCTCTTCCCAGTAAAGCTCCCCGTTCTTCTTGCGGTTATGAAACTCGCCGCGCCATTCCCCCCCGCCCACAATCGTTTGCCACAACTGGCGATAAGTTTCGCTGCTGGTTTCATCGGACTTGAGAATGCTGGGCGTCTTGCCGATCAGATCATCGAGGGTGTAGCCGGTGAGGGCGGTAAAATGCGGGTTGACATACTCGATGAGGCCGTCAACATCAGTGATCATGATCGAAGCGGGGTTCTGTTCGACGGCGACCGAGAGTTTACGCAGATGCGCTTCGTGCTCTTTGCGTTCGCTGATGTCGCGGGCAACGGCCAGGACAACCTTTTTATCTTCAAAGACGATGGCGCGGGCATTGACCTCGACTGGCAGCGAAGGGGCTCCTTTGCGGCGATGTTTGCTCTCAAACGTGGCCGAGCCTTTGGCCAGGACTTCGGCAAGCCGCGCAGCGATGAAATCGCTTTCCGGGGTGTCGTCAAACTCAGCCATCGGCCGGCCGATCATCTCGCCATGGCTGAAGCCGTAACGCAGGCAGGCTTCGTCATTGGCGACGCGGAGGATCCCTTCCTGATCGACGATGAAGATGGCATCACTGGCTTCCTCAAAGAAGAGACGGAACTTCTCTTCGCTGGCATAGAGGGCGCTTTCCGCCTCTTTCCACAAGGTAATATCAAGAAAACTGCCGCGCACGCCGCTATATTCGTTCTGTTCGTTGTAAACCAGGCGACAGAGGTGGCTGACCCAGCGGGTTTCGCCCTGTGCGGTGATAATACGGAAATCTTCGGCGGCATTGTATTCGCGCAACCCGGCATGGCAGCAGTGACTTTCCCAGCGGAGGCGATCCAGGGGGTGGATCATGCGCCCGAGCAGGTCGGGGTGAAGATAAAAATCGGCGCTGGCATAGCCGGTGACGTTTTGACAACTGGGGGAAACGTAATGCATGGTCTGGCGGTCGGTCGAGATCCAGAAGACCATCTCCAGCGAGGAATCGACGACAGTCCGATACAGGATTTCGCGACTGGTCAGTTCGGATTGCTGCCAATCGACTTCCCGAATCAGGGCATTGAAGGCGTCGCTGAGAATGGCAATCTCACCGTCCCCTTGCACCGGAAAGATCCGCTCATCACCCCTCTTCTGCCTTAGAGATTTAACATGCCCGGTCAATTGTACGATCGGTGCGGTGAAGCTGTGCAGGTAGTGGCGGAGTGCTAAGAAAGTTAAAATTAAGAGGATGAAGATGACTGGGAGCTGATAACCGGAAATGGCCGTCTGGATGTAATCCTGCAGCAGGGAGTCGATTAAAAAGAGGAGAGCCCCGACGGCGGTGGTGGTCGCCAGCGGGAAGAGGATGGTGGCTCTGGTTTTCAGGGTTAAACGGGGAAGTCGCATCTGCAACCTTTATCGGAAATTTTAATCATCACCATAACACAGTTCTATAAAATGCCGTAGAGATATTTCTTTGACACGGCAGGCGACCCGGGGGGCAGGACAGCAATATTTCATTTAAATTCTTGCTCAACGCGTGTATTCTGACGGGGTTTTCGGCGCAAGCACAGGTCGGTACGGCCGCAGTCCAGAAAGGGATCATTATGCTTCAACTCAAAGATTCTGCACTTTTTCGTCAGTTATGCCTGATCAATGGCCAATGGGTTGCCGCTGCCAGTGGCGCGACGATTCCGGTGACTAATCCGGCCACCGGCGGCACTCTCGGCACCGTCCCCAAACTCGGCGCCGATGAAACGCGTCAGGCGATCGCCGCCGCTAACGCCGCTTTTCCGGCCTGGCGGGCGAAGACTGCCAAAGAGCGTTCTAAAATTCTCCGGCACTGGTATGAACTGATGCTTGAACATCGCGAGGATCTGGCGATCATCCTGACCGCTGAGCAGGGCAAGCCTTTGGCGGAAGCGCGGGGCGAGATCGATTACGCCGCAGCCTACTTTGAGTGGTTTTCTGAAGAAGCGAAGCGCATCTACGGCGATGTGATTCCTCAATCCCAGCCCGACAAGCGCATCGTTGTCCTTAAGGAACCGATCGGCGTCTGCGCGGCGATTACCCCCTGGAACTTCCCTGCGGCGATGATTACCCGCAAAGCCGGCGCGGCCCTGGCGGCCGGCTGTCCGATGGTTGTCAAACCGGCGAGCGCCACCCCGTACTCGGCCCTGGCGCTGGCGGAGCTCGCGAATCGCGCCGGGGTGCCGGCCGGCGTCTTTAATGTCGTCACCGGCTCGGCGGGGGCCATCGGCGGCGAGATGACCGCCAATCCGATTGTGCGTAAATTGACCTTTACCGGCTCGACCGAGATCGGCAAGGAGCTTATGGCGCAGTCGGCGGCGACAATGAAGAAGCTGTCGATGGAACTCGGCGGCAACGCCCCTTTTATCGTCTTTGATGATGCCGATGTCGATGCGGCGGTGGCCGGGGCGATCGCCTCAAAATATCGCAACACCGGCCAAACCTGCGTCTGCACCAACCGGTTTCTCGTGCAGGAAGGAATTTACGACACCTTTGCCGCCAAGCTAGCGATCGCAGTCAGCGCCCTGCGGGTCGGGGACGGGCTGCAGGGGGTGACGGAACAGGGACCCCTGATCGATCAAGCCGCGGTGGCCAAGGTTGAAGAGCATATCGCCGATGCTGTCGCCAAGGGGGCGAAGATCCTGTGCGGCGGGGCGCGGCATGCGCTCGGAGGCAACTTCTTTGTGCCGACCATACTCACCGAGGTCACAGCCGCAATGGTGGTGGCACGGGAAGAGACCTTTGGGCCGATTGCGCCGCTCTTCCGCTTCAAGACTGAAGCAGAAGCGATTGCTTTGGCAAATGATACCGAATTCGGTCTCGCCGCTTACTTCTACAGTCGCGACAATGCCCGGGTGTGGCGCGTCGCTGAAGCGATCGAAGCGGGGTTGGTCGGGATCAACACCGGCCTGATCTCCAACGAAACCGCACCCTTTGGCGGAGTCAAGCAATCCGGGAATGGCCGTGAGGGCTCGAAATACGGACTTGACGATTTTCTCGAAATCAAATATCTCTGCATCGGCGGTATATAGCTGTGGAATTTAAATCGACCACCCCCCAGCCCCTCCTTATCAAGGAGGGGAGCTTAAGGTCTAAGTCCCCCTCCTATTTTAGGAGGGGTTAGGGGTGGTAAGGTGTGGTTTGAAGCCTTTTTTAAAGTTAACAGGATATTTTCTCCCTATATGGATATCTACCGCGAAGAAGATCTGCGCCTGCGCCGGCATCTGCCGGTGATCGCCTGCTGGTCGGCGGGCGGATTCAGCCATCAGGCTAAAGGGGTCATTCATGCCCTCGACAGCCGCACGGTGACGGTCAAACTCCTTGAAGGCCCCGGCAATCGTGGTCAATATGCCCGTGGCGCGCTCCTGGTTCTGCCGCGCTTTGCCGATCAGACGACCTGGAGTTCAACCCTTTGTGTCCGCCTCTGTCCGGAACGACCGCGCCGGACCCGTTAATCTCGCCCCGCACAATTCTTTTGTCATCTTCCGACCATCCCTGTTATTATCCCCCCCTTCGTGGTGACAACTTTAATTTCTGAAGGGAGATGTATGAGTTCTCAGCATGCATCCGGATCGACCCTGGGCGGCATGATCAAGGCTCTCGGTCTGGTCTTTGGCGATATCGGCACCAGCCCGATCTATACCCTCACCGTCATCTTCGTCCTCACCAAACCGACCCTGGTCAATGTCTACGGCATCCTCTCTCTGGTCTTCTGGACCATGACCATCCTCGTGACCATGGAGTATGCCTGGCTCGCCATGAGTCTCGATAAGCGCGGTCAGGGCGGCGAGATTGTGCTGCGCGAAATCATCAATGAAATCTTCAAGAAGGGACGAGTGGTCGGCTTTGCCGGCTTCCTCTCCATTCTCGGCGTTTCCCTCCTCCTCGGCGACGGGGTGATCACGCCGGCGATCAGTATCCTTTCAGCGGTGGAAGGGATGCTGCTGATTCCCGCCCTCTCGGGAATGAAGACCGGGATGCTGGTCACTATCGCTGCCCTCATCGCCTTGACCCTCTTTGTCTTTCAGTCGAAGGGGACTGACCGCATGGCCGGCATCTTCGGTCCGATCATGCTCCTTTATTTCGGCGCCCTTTTCCTCTCCGGGATGATTTCGCTGGTGAGCATGCCGGAGATCATCCGTGCCATCAATCCCTGGTACGCCATCGACTTCTTTCGTCACAACGGACTTGTTTCCTATGTGGTCCTTTCCGAGGTCATCCTCTGCGCCACCGGCGGCGAGGCCCTGTATGCCGATATGGGGCACATCGGTAAAAAACCGATTATCCGCGCCTGGTTCTTTGTCTTTTTTGCCCTCTTCATTAATTATCTCGGGCAGGGGGCCTTCCTTCTGCAGCATCCCGAGACCCGGAATATCCTCTTCGGGATGGTGCAATCGCAGTCGGCTCTCCTTTACATCCCCTTTCTCCTCTTAACCATTTGCGCGACGATCATCGCTTCGCAGGCGATCATCAGCGGCGTCTTTTCGATTGTCTATCAGGGGATTACCACCCGTTTGATGCCGCTGATGAAGGTCGATTACACCTCAACCCGCATCCAGTCGCAGATCTATATTAACGCCGTCAACTGGATGCTGATGTGTGCGGTGATCTTTGTCATGTTCTTCTTCCAGAAATCGGAGAATCTTGCCGCGGCCTACGGTATGGCGGTTACCGGTTCGATGACGATTACTGCGATCATGATGATCCTGGTCTTCGTCAAAAAGAATAAATGGAAGGTGCCACTGGTGGTCCTCATCGCCTGCATCGATCTGGTCTACTTTATCTCGACCTTCTCGAAGTTCACGCACGGCGCTTACTGGTCGCTGATCCTCGCCTCGCTCCCCTTTGTGACCATTCTTATCTGGACCAATGGGCAAAAGCGTCTTTACCGTGCCCTCTATCCTCTTGATCTCCAAACGTTTCTCACCTCTTATGAGCAGATTTACGCCGCCGGTCGCATCCGCGGCTGCGCCCTCTTCTTCACCAAGGGGCTCGATGTTGTCCCTCCCTATGTCGTGCATACCATCCTCAAATCGAATATCGTTTACGAGCGCAATGTCTTTATCTCGGTGATGCGCACCGATGACCCCTTTGGCCAGGAGGTGCAACTGAAAGAGGGGATTGCCACCGGCCTCGATTTTCTGGATGTGCACGCCGGTTATATGGCGGTCGTCGATATCGAGAAGATTATCAAGGAGCACGGCGTGCGCGAGAAGATCATCTTCTACGGCATCGAAGAGATTCATACCAAGAATCCGATCTGGCGGGTCTTCTCGCTGCTCAAGAAGGTCACCCCTAACTTTGTTCAGTTCAACAAACTCCCGGCCGGCCGTCTGCACGGCGTCGCCACCCGGGTCGAGATGTAGCCGGGGGATGAAGGGATGGGTGATGGGGATAGAAGTGTCCCGGTCAATTGATGACGCTAACGCAAGCAGCAGATAAATGCTGATTGCGTTAGCGTCTTTTTGTTTGGCGATCGAAAAAGATTTTTTTTGATGGAGAAACAGGTTTTTTTATTGGTAGTTTGTATCTAGTTGGATACAATGGTGGGGGGATTATGAACCGCTTTATCAGGACCGACAAGTTTGATAGCTGGCTCGCAAAACTACAGGACCGGATCGGTAAAGCCCGCATTCTCCAGCGGCTTGATGCTGCACAACATGGCAATTTTGGTGATTGCGCATCGGTCGGGGCAGGGGTGTCTGAGATGCGGATTCATGCCGGTCCCGGCTATCGCGTCTACTTTACCCGGCGTGGCGAAGTGATCTATTTGCTGTTGCTGGGGGGCGACAAGTCGACCCAGGCCCGTGACATTCAGAGCGCCAAGTCCTTGGCGAAAAGTCTGGAAGAGGAGTGACCATGAGCAAATTGGCCCCATTTGATGCCGCCGATTATCTCGACAGTGAAGAAACTATCGCCGAATATCTTACCGCCGCGCTCGAAGATCCCGATCCCGAGATGTTTCTAGTGGCGGTGCGTACCGTGGCCCGCGCTCGCGGCATGACGCAACTCGCCAAGGACGCCGGACTGGGGCGCGAGAGTCTTTACAAGGCCCTCGCTCCTGGCGCTAAGCCCCGTTACGACACGGTATTGAAGCTGGTACACGCCCTCGGCGTCAACCTCGCTGCGGTGCCGGCGCATGGTCCGGGTCTTGGGATGGTCAAGGAGGCGGAAGGGGTGTACGACAACAACACAGAGCCGGCTAAAAAACGTCGGGTTACGCTGCGCTAACCCGACCTACGGAGCGAATATCTCCCATGCGTCGTTTGATTGTGAATGCCGATGATCTCGGCTCCGGCAGTGAGCGGGATCGGGGCATCATCCAGAGCTTCTCTGACGGTATTGTCAGCAGTGCCTCGCTTCTCGCTAACGGCCCGAGCTTTGCTTCCGCCGCTGCGGCGGCCCGGCAGATCGATCTGCCCCTCGGGGTGCACCTTAACCTTTCCGAGGGGGTGCCGCTGTGCGGTCCGATCGCCGGCTTGACCACGGACGGTGGCGAGTTTCCGGGCAAGACCGGCTTGCGGCGCTATCTGGTCGGGAAGGAGGTCGATCCCGCCCCCTTGTATCGCGAACTGGCGGCGCAGATCGAAAAGGTTCTCACTGCCGGCCTGATCCCGGATCACCTTGACACTCACCAGCACTTCTCCCTTTTTCCTGTGGCTACGACCCTCCTCATCGATCTCGCCAGAAAATACACCATCCCGGCGTTGCGCCTTCCGGTTCCGGTCGAGCCGGCGCTCGACGATCCCGCCGGTGAACTCGGTGCCGATCTGGCCCTTTATCGTCGTCTTGCCCCGGCCTTTGCGGCGCAGATCCGGGGCAGCGGGCTGGCGACCCCTGACGGCCTCCTGGGTATGCCCCTGCTGAACTGGCTTAATCAGGAAACACTCCTTGCCACTCTGCGCAGTCTCCCGGAGGGGACCTGGGAGTTGATGGTCCACCCCGGTTACCCGGACAACACCTCGCCTTTCTCCGGGGCGGCGCGACACACGGAGTTGCTCGCCCTCACCGCTTCGGTCAGTGCGGTGACGCTGCAGCGTTGCGGCATCACCCCGATCAGCTTCCGGGAGCTGACATGCGGATTCTGATCGTCCTCCCCCGCCAGGAACGGGCGACCGGCAATGAGGTTACGGCCGAACGTCATCGCGCCGGGCTTGTCGCCCTGGGCCATGAGGTGGAGCTGGCGCGGGTCGACCTTGCCGATGGAGAGCGCCTGCGTGGCTGCGTTGAAACCTTTGGCCCCGATGTCGTCCATCTCCTGCACGCGTATCGCAGCGGCCGTCCCTGGCTGGAGGCCAAGCTCCCTGGAATCCCTTACGTCGTTACCCTCACCGGCACCGACATCAACGACGGCATCGATTCCCCGGCGGAGGGGCCGATCATCCGCCGTGTCCTGTCCGGCGCCGGCAAGATCATCAGCCAGAATCGATTGACAACAGAGTCTCTGCGCCGTGACTTTCCCTCCTTTGCTGACAAAGTCGCTTACCTGCCACCGGGGATTGTCCTCGGCAGCGCGCCGGCGCCTGTGCCCCGCGCCGAGTTGGCGCCATTGGGCGGCATCCTCTTTCTTCATCCTGCCGGTCTCCGTCCGGTTAAAGGGAATCGCCAACTTCTCGACCTTTTTGATCCGCTGGCAGCAGAGAACGTCCCTTTTTCCGTCGCCTTCTGCGGTCCTGCGCTCGACCCTGTCTACAGCGCCGATTTTCGCGCAGCGGTTGCCCGCCGCCCCTGGGCCCGCTATCTCGGCGTCATCCCGCCGGAAGCGATGCCGGCGACTTTGCGCCAGGCCGATATCATCCTTAATAATTCGCAGAGTGAAGGTCTCCCCAACGCCCTTCTCGAAGCGGACGCTCTCGGCGTGCCGATGCTGGTCCGTGCTATCCCCGGCAACGCCGCCGTTGTCGAAGCCGGCGTCAACGGTCTCCTTTACCACGATTCTGTCTCCTTTATTTGTCAGGCTCGCGCCCTCATGATCGACCCCGCCTTGCGCCGCCGCCTGTCCCGTCCTGATGCCGGGCGCTATGATCCGGCCGTGGAGACGCAAGCCCTTGTCGCCCTCTACGAAGAGGTTATATTTAACAGGGATGAAGGGGATTAAAGGGATAAAAACCTTAATCCAAGGTTTCTTTCTGATGTTGAATCTACAAAGTGTTTGATTTGTGACTTATCCTCTATATCCCTTGTATCCCTGTAATATTGGATTTTTTTGCTTGGAAACGAAAAGTTGCTTTGACCTTAAATCAAGGAGGCCGACAGATGGCCAAAGGATATCAGGCGAACAAGGATCACCGGGACGAGATCAGTCTTCTCGGCAAGGCGATCGGCAAACGCGCCGGCTTCAAGTGCGAGTGGTGCGGTCACAAGGAGGAGCTGCGGATCTGGGATTATCGGCCGACCGCTGCTCCGGAGATGGAAAATCTCGCCCTTCTGTGCCAGCGTTGCCGGGGCTGGGCCGCAGGGGGCAAAGCGGTGGGCAACGAACTGCATGACCTGCGCAACGCTCTGTGGAGCGATATTCCGGCGGTGGCGGAAGGGGCGGCGCGTGTTCTGGCACAGTGCCGGGACGCCTGGGCAAGAGAAGCGATTGAGGAAAGTTTTATCGATGACGCCATCAAGACCGAGCTTTTGAAATAAGGGGCGGCGAATTGACCCGCCACTACGCCGGGCTGCAAGAAGATTTTGCCGGATTTACCCTGGCGGTCCAAAAATTCTCCGTCGATTGCATTGCCGCCATGGAGGCAACCGCCCTCCTTTCCCACGATTGACAACCCTGCTCCCGATGGTAGTTTTATCCATAGGCACCGGAAATCTTCCCTTCCCGTCTAAGGAACAACGCCATGAAGACCCTGCTGACCCTTCTCGCCATCCTTCTCTTTGCTTCTTCTGGCTTTGCTGCCGGGCGGGTGATTCCCTACGCCGTCAATGATGAGAAGTTCGAGGGTTATTACGTCAGCCCCGCGGCCGGGGCGCCTCTTGTCCTCCTGGTCCACGACTGGGACGGGCTCACCGACTATGAAGTGAAGCGGGCTGAGATGCTGGAGAAGATGGGCTATGCCGTCTTTGCTGTCGATCTCTTTGGCAAGGGGATACGGCCGGCAGCGATCGAGGAGCGGCAGAAAGTGACCGGTGCGCTCTACAGTGACCGGAACCGGATGCGGGCGCTGTTGCAAGGGGGGCTGGCAGCGGCGAAGAGTGCGGGGGGGAATGTCAAGAACGCCGTGGCGATGGGCTACTGCTTCGGCGGCACGGCGATTCTGGAGTTGGCCCGGTCCGGCGCCGAGCTCAAGGGGTTTGTTGCCTTTCACGGTGGATTGGAGACTCCGGCCGGGCAGGATTACCGCCAAACCAAAGGAAAGGTTTTGATCCTGCACGGCACCGCCGACAGCAGCGTGACCATGGAGCATTTTGCCAATCTCGCCGTCGAACTCGAAACAGCGGGAATTTCCCACGAAATGATCACCTACAGCGGCGCCCCGCACGCCTTTACCGTCTTCGGCAGCGACCGTTATCGCCAGGACGCCGATGAAAAATCCTGGAAGCGTTTTGGTGAATTTTTCCACGAAATATTGCGCTGAAGGGTGTTGGAGCAGGTCAGAGTTAATAGGATTGTGGACAGGTCGTGAGGAGTGCGTTTGTCAAATCGAGGCGTGAGCAGTCACGCAAAGAAGAAATCGCCAACAGCGTCAGCCACGCTGTCGGTCTGGTCGCCGCTCTGCTGGCAACCCCGCATCTTCTCCGCCAGGCCGTAGCGCGCGGCGAGGGCGGCTTCATCGTCGGCGTGAGCATCTTCGCCGCGAGTGTGGTCCTGCTTTACCTTGCCTCCGTCCTTTATCATGCTTTAGCGCCGGGCAAAGCCAAGCACATCTTTCGACTTATCGAGCATTCCGCGATCTTCCTTCTCATCGCCGGGACCTACACCCCCTTTACGCTCGGGGTGTTGCGCGGGGCATGGGGCTGGACCCTCCTTGCTCTCATCTGGAGTCTCGCCGTCGTCGGAATCGTGCTGAAAGTGCTGGCGCGGATGTCTCATCCCGTCATCTCGACCGGCCTGTATCTGCTGATGGGCTGGCTGATTGTTATTGCCATCAAGCCGTTAGCTGCCGGCGGGGTGCCGACATCCGGCCTGCTCCTCCTCCTTGCCGGCGGCCTGGCATATACCCTCGGGGTCACCTTTTATGCCCTCGATGCGCGCCTGCACTACGGTCACCTGGTCTGGCATCTCTTTGTCCTGACCGGGACCGCCTGCCATTACTTCGCCATCCTTTGGTACGCGGCCTGACCGTTTGTTGATCCTAAAAAAGGCATTTGGCCGCTGAAAAAGCGGATAACTGCTGATAAGGACAGATAAAACTTGAGACAAGAATTTCACCAGAAGGGGTAAGCCGATTCAACACAATAAATGTTTTGATTTATCAGATTTTATCCGAACTTATCTGCGGCTAACTGCCGTTTCCAGGTTAATCGTCCCCCTTACCAGCCCCGATCCTGTAACTCAGCCATCAGCTTGATTACCGCCAACTCCTTGCCCTTGGCCTCGATATCGACGGTCATGATTCGCCCTTGCCAGCACTCCGGCAGATCGGACAGGTCGATGTAGTCGGCATGGGGGCGGGGATTCCCTTCCTGCCAACCGGCACGGGGGGAAGAGAGGTGGCAGTAAGGTTCACGTCCGAGCGCCTGCCAGGTGGCGGCCGCCAAGTCGGTCGCTTCTTCAATCGTCAAACCGTCGGGGTTGCAGCGGTGGTGATGGACATCGTAAACCAGTGGCAGGGAGGTGCGATCGCACAAGGGGAGGAGATCGCGCACCGTGTAGCTGCTGTCATCATTTTCAACGCTGAGTCGGCTGCGTACCGCCGGAGAGAGGTCACCCAAGACCGCGGCAAAACGCTGCAGGGCAAGCTCTTTGTCGCCGTAGACGCCGCCGGCGTGGAGATTGATGACATCGGCGCCGAGGGCAACGGCGAGTTCCCCCTGGTATTCGAGTTCGCGCAGCGAGTTTTTCACCACTGCCGGGTGCGGCGAGGAGAGGACGACAAACTGATCGGGATGAAAACTCAGGCGGAGATCGTAGTGTATCGCCAGGGCGCGGGTGGCGGCCATGCGCTGCGCGATGATATCCCCTTCCGGCAGTTCGTCCAGCGTATAACCGACGTCAGGGTGGGTCATGCGCGGAAAGAGGGGGGACATAATCCGGAAGGCGCCGATGCCGAGGCGATGAGCGGTCTCCACGGCCAGGTGGAGATTTTCGACGTTGTGTAGACAGATGGTCGAGAGTTTGGCAAGCTGTGCGGCGCGCTTGAGGGGAGCCAGGGCCTTGGCGGTGGTGGTGCGAAAGGTGATTGCTTCGTTCTTGAAGAGGCAGCAGAGGCCGAAACGCATGGGGGGATCCTTGGTTGAGAAGGAAAAAGGAAATCCGGGGAGGTGTCATTTCCTTGCTTTTCCTGCTGATATGTACTATGTTTTGTACATATTTAGCAAGGAGGTGCTATCAATGAATGCCTTGACCTATACTTATACACGCCAGCATCTGGCAGACGTCATGCGATCAGTTAACGAAGACCACGTTCCCGTGGTGGTGACTAGCCAGCGTGGTAAACCCGTTGTCATCCTTTCCCTCGACGATTTCCATGCATTTGAAGAAACCGCATATCTGCTCCGGAATCCTCAGGGGGCCAAGCGCCTGCTTGAATCAGTCGAGGAACTACGTGCGGGCGGCGGCGAGATTAGAGATTTGAAGGAATGATGATCAAATTCTCAACCGCAGCATGGGAAGACTACCTCTACTGGCAGACGACCGACAAGGCGACGCTCAAACGCATCAATCAACTTATTCGCGAAATTCAGCGAGAACCTTTTGCCGGTATAGGCAAACCAGAACCGCTCAAACATCAACTGGCTGGTTTCTGGTCTCGCAGAATAGACAGTTGCCACCGTTTGGTATATTCGGTCGAAGGTGATGCTCTGCTGATTGCGCAATGTCGCGATCATTATTGAAATGGATTCCTTGAAGTCTTCTAAATCTTTACGGGTTTTCCTTCCCGTCTTCTTTGTCTTTCCGCCATCTTCGTCCGGGCATGACCCAGCCGAAAATTAACCCTTCGAAGACCATGCGGAGCTTGTCCAAGAACGAATAACTTGCAGTAATTGTCTCTTGCTCTTGTTCGGCCTCGTCAATGTTCCCGAGGAAATTGAGGATGACAGCTTGTGCACTTTCATAATCTTGTTCACTGACCATGATGGTTTTTTTATTGAACAACTCGATTTGAATGCCTGAGCGCATCGAGCCAAAATTGTCATTGTGGACAAAGATCGGAATGCCTTCCGCCTCAAAGAGGCTTTTCAGTATGGCGAGTTGAACCTCGTTTTCCGGGGAGTAGAGTTTGATCATTTTATTCCTGGCAATCTCAACTGACTTTGCCGACGGACCATCCTCTTCAGCTTTCGCGAGTGGAGACGACGCGCCTCAGCTATGGCTGCCTCTCCCTTGGTGCTTTTTCTCGCGGGCGTTGGAGTGTGTCGTATGATGAAAGGTCGGGCAGATTTCGTTGAGCAGGTCGGGATGTCTTTCCATCAGTTGTAAAAGTTTAACCAAAGGAGCCGGCGGTTTGGTCTCGCCGCGCTCGTATCGGGAGAATGCCACTTTACCGATACCGACGACTTCGGAAAGTTCGGTCTGGGTGAGTTTCAGGTTCTTACGAATACGTCGGATATCGGCGCTCACGTCGCCTTTTGCTGCGCGAATAATAGCGGTTTGCGTTTCAGTGTAACGACGATAACTCTCTTCATCCCAAATCCCCTCCCCACAGACCGGGCAGAAATCGCCCTTCATCGTATGCAAAGTCACGGATTGCCCGCCGTAGGAAAGAGTTTCGTCTCGAACTGTTGTACACATCTCTGCATTGCCACAAGCTGGACATTTCATGCTTTTACCTCACTTTGCCTTGAACTGAATCACCAGTGGTCGCCCATCCGTGTAGTCGGTCACCTTGATGTAAACAGCGATGCCATCTTCGGTGGCGCCGTGGTAAACGTCCTGCCACTCCCGATGATCGGAGTGGGTGGTCATTGATTTAAAGAAATCGCTCCTGGAAAGTGCAAGGACCACCAGCCGCATATCCGGCTCGGACAACCCCAACTCAAGGCCGCCCCGTAAGGCGGTGAGGGTGAACGGGCGGCTTGCCGGCGCGGCAACAACAGCCTGGATATCGGTCAGGCTATAGTGGGGAGTGCGCTTTTCCATGTAAGATAATATCCAATTTGATTTAATTAGTCAATTTGATAAATATGTAGATAGTTAAACGTCGGGTTACGCTTCGCCAACCCGACCTACTCGACTCCGAACATAAATCCCGTCGCTTATTCACTCTCCGCCTTGATCGTCTCCAGCTCTTCCCAGCGGGCATAGACCGCTTCCAGCTCGATTGCCAGGGCCGCCAGGCGTTCATTGACTGTCGTTACGGCGTTGCCGGCACTTTTGTAGAAATCGGGATCGGCAAGCTTGGCATGCAGCCCGGCCTCTTCGGCTTCAAGAGCGGCGATCTGCGCGGGGAGTCCTTCGAGTTCTTTCCCCTCCTTGAAGGTGAGCTTGCGCGCTTTCTCAACCTTGGGACGCGGCTTCGGGGCGCTCTCCTTGGCCGGCTCGGGGGCGGGTGTCCGGGTGGCCGCCTGCCGTATCCAGTCGTCGTAGCCGCCGACATATTCGTTGACCTGGCCATCCCCTTCGAAGACCAGGGTGCTGGTGACGACGTTGTTGAGGAATTCGCGGTCGTGGCTGACGAGGAGGAGGGTGCCGCTGAAGTCGAGGAGGAGTTCTTCGAGGAGATCGAGGGTCTCGCTGTCGAGGTCGTTGGTCGGTTCGTCGAGGACGAGGATATTCGCCGGCTTGGTGAAGAGTTTGGCAAGGAGGAGGCGGTTGCGTTCGCCGCCGGAGAGGATACGTACCGGCGAACGGGCGCGGTCGGGGCTGAAGAGGAAATCCTGCAGGTAGCCGATGACGTGACGCGGCTTGCCGCCGATGGTGACGTAATCGCTCCCCTCGCCGACATTCTCAATGACGGTCTTTTCCAGATCAAGCTGGGCGCGGAGCTGATCGACGTAGAGGATCTCGCGGCGGGTGCCGAGGGCGATGGTGCCGCTCTGCGGCTGCAGTTCACCGAGGAGGAGACGGAGGAGGGTGGTCTTGCCGGCGCCGTTCGGGCCGATGATGCCGATGCGGTCGCCGCGCTGGATCGAGACCGAGAAGTCGCGGACGATGACCTTGTCGTCGAAGGAAAAGCTGAGGTGTTCGGCTTCGGCGACGATCTGGCCGGAGCGCCGCGCTTCCGCGACTTCGAGCTTGACGTTGCCGAGCTTCTCGCGGCGCTGCCGCCGCTCTTCACGCAAAGCTTTGAGGGCCCGCACCCGGCCTTCGTTGCGGGTGCGTCGGGCCTTCACTCCCTGGCGCAGCCAGGCTTCTTCCTCGGCGAGCTTCTTGTCGAAGAGGGCGGCGCGGCTCTCTTCGATGACCAGAAGTTCTTCGCGGCGTTGCACAAAGGTGTCGAAATCGATGGGCCAGCAGAAGAGGCGGCCGCGGTCGAGTTCGGCGATGCGGGTCGAAACGCGGCGGGCAAAGGCGCGGTCGTGGGTGACGAAGAGGCAGCTGGGGATCTCCTTGACCAGCAGCTCTTCGAGCCAGACGATGGTGTTGATATCGAGATGGTTGGTCGGTTCGTCAAGGAGGAGGAGTTCAGGTTGGGACGCCAGCGCCATGGCCAGCAGAACCCGGCGCTGGGTGCCGCCGGAGAGGGTGGCGAAGTCGGCTTCGGGGTCGAGATCGAGGCGCTGAATGAGGCGCTCGACATCCTGATGCAGGCTCCAGCCATTCCTCTCTTCCAGTCCCTTCTGCAATTCTTCGAGGCGCTGATAATCGGCGTCACTGTGCGTTTCGGCGAGGCGGTGGCTGACGTGATGATATTCGGCGAGGAGGGCAGCCGCCTCTTTGACGCCGCCGCAGACAACATCGAAGACTGGCCCGGCCAGCTCCGGCGGCGCTTCCTGGGGGACGTAAGCGATGCGCACTCCCTGCGGTTGAATGAGATCGCCGCCATCGGGGCGCTGTTCGCCGGCAATGAGTTTCAGCAGGCTCGATTTGCCGCAGCCGTTGCGGCCCAAAAGGCAGAGGCGATCGCCCGGCTCGATAGTGAGGTCGATATTGTTCAACAGGGGGGGGCCGCCAAAGGCGAGGGAGATATTACGCAGCGAGATCAAGGGCATGGAGACTCACAAAAAGAAGGAGAAAGTAGGATTCAGCGGGGCGGGGGGACTGGCTGCGAAGAGAGAGCCCGTCTGCCCCAGTCATCGTTGAGAACTTTGATGTAGTGGCCGAAACCAAAGGAGACAATTTTGCCGGTTGCCGGGTCGCTGGTGGTGGTGATCAGGTAAAAGTCGTGAAAAGTGAGCGGGGGTTTCTCCGTCACGAGCACTGCATCGCTGTTGGTCAAAAGAGCCGCCCGCGCCAAAATCCACTGTTGATGGAAGGCAAGATCAGGACGGCGCAGGTAAGCGAGGCTGAGGAGCAGGATGATGAGGAAGGTCGAGAAGGCGATCTTTTTCATGGAAAAACTCCGACAGAATCTGACTCTTGAATCGCTCCATCTTTACCCTTGCCCTGCGTCCTTTGTCAACCGTACAACACTTTGCCCTCCTCTTTAAACGGGCCTTGTGGTAAAAACGAAAAACTTTCATCCCCTGCCGCGAAGGACTGCATGTCCGAAAAAAAACAGATCGTCAAAGCCGCCGGTATCCTCGGCTTCGCTACTATCCTTTCCCGCATCCTTGGTATGGTGCGCGACATGGTCGTTTCGCGCCTCTTCGGCGCCGGGATGGCGACGGACGCCTTCTTCGGCGCCTTTATGATCCCCAATCTGCTGCGCCGCTTCTTTGCTGAAGGGGCACTGACGGCCGCCTTTGTGCCGATCTTCTCCGAATGGCGGGAGAAACACGGCGACGCCGGCGCCCGCGAACTTGCCAATGTCTGCTTCACTCTCCTCACCATCGTCATGGCCGGGATCACCCTCTTCGGTATTATCTTTTCCCCGCTGATCGTCCATCTGTTCTTCCCCGGCTTTAGCGCTGTCCCCGGCAAGCTGGAGCTGACCATCACCCTCAACCGCCTCCTCTTCCCTTATATCTTCTTTATCAGCCTCGTCGCCCTGTGCATGGGGATTCTCAATACATTGCGCCACTTCTTCACCCCGGCGATCTCCACCGTCTTCCTCAATCTGGCGATGATCGGCTCGGCTCTGCTGTTGCACAGCCATTTCGAGGTGCCGATCGTTTCTCTGGCGATCGGCGTGCTGATCGGCGGTCTACTTCAATTGCTGCTGCAACTGCCGGTCCTGTGGAGGAAGGGTTACCCGCTCCGCCTCAACTTCAACTTTGCCCATCCGGCGCTGAAACGGATTACGCTCCTCATGGCGCCGGCGATCTTTGGCGTCGGCGTCTATTATCTCAATATCACCGTCAGCAATATCCTCGCCTCACTCCTGCCGCAGGGGAGCGTCTCTTATCTCTATTACGCGCAGCGTCTCTTCGAGTTCCCGCAGGGGGTCTTTGTCGTCGCCGTCGCCCAGGCGGTGCTGCCGTCGATGAGCCGGCAGGCGGCCCTTGAAGACTTTAGCGGCGTCAAGGATTCGCTCAACTTTGGCCTGCGCCTGACCCTCTTCGTCACCATCCCCGCCGCTTTCGGCTTGATGCTTTGTGCCATCCCCCTCTTTTCTCTCCTCTTTATGGGCGGGGCCTTTACCTTCAAGGAAGTGAACGGCGCCGGCGTGGCTCTTTTTTACTATGCCCTCGGCCTCTCCTTTGTCGCCCTGATTCGCGTCCTCGCCCCGGCCTTTTATGCCCTCAAGGATACCCGGACCCCGGTCCTCACCGCACTCGCCGCCTTCTTTGTCAATCTCCTCCTCAGTCTGCTCCTGATGGGCCCGATGCTGCACGCCGGTCTTGCTCTCGCCACCACCCTGGCCGCTGCGGTCAACATGCTCCTCCTCCTCTGGTTCCTGCGCCGCCGTCTCGGCCCCTTTGGCGGGCGCGCGATTCTGGTGACCGCCGGCAAAGCGTTCCTTGCCTCCCTGCCGATGGCTCTCCTGGTGTCATGGGTTCTCACGCTGGCCGACTGGTCGTTGCCGGGGGAGAGGTTGAGCAAAGGGATCATCCTCGGCAGCGCCGTCACTGGCGGCATCCTCCTCTTCTTTATGATGACTCTGCTGCTGCGCTGCCCGGAAGCAGAACATGTCGCCGCGACCTTCCGCCGTAAAATTCTGCGTAAATAAAAGGAAAAGGGCACTGCGGCTGGCGCGGTGCCCTTTTAAAATCTACCACCGGTGGTGCTTCTCATCCCTTCCGTTGCAAATACCAGTTGATCAATCCGTTGGTCGAAGCGTCATGACTACTCACGGGATCCGGCGTCACCAACTCGGGGAGGATGGCGCCGGCGAGCTGTTTGCCGAGCTCGACCCCCCATTGATCGAAGGAGTTGATCCCCCAGATCACACCTTGGACAAAGACTTTGTGCTCGTAGAGGGCGATCAACATCCCCAGGCTGCGGGGGGTGATTGCTTCGAGGAGCAGGGTGCTGCTCGGCCGGTTGCCGGGGAAGATGCGATGCGGTAGAAGGGCAACGATGTCGTCTTCCTCCATCCCCGCGGCCGCCATCTCCGCCTGCGCCTCAGCGGCATTCTTGCCGCGCATCAGCGCTTCGGCCTGGGCAAAGACGTTAGCGAGGAGGATGGGGTGATGCGGGCCGAGTTGATGATGGCTGCGCGCCGGGGCGATGAAGTCGCAGGGGACGAGCTGTGTCCCTTGATGGATGAGCTGGTAAAAGGCGTGCTGCCCGTTCGTCCCCGGTTCGCCCCAGAGGATCGGTCCGGTCGGGTAATCGACGAGTTCGCCGCTGGTCGTCACCCGCTTGCCGTTGCTCTCCATCTCCAGCTGTTGCAGGTAAGCGGGGAAACGGTGCAGATACTGATCGTAAGGGAGGACTGCCTGACTCGCTGCTCCCCAGAAGTTGCTGTTCCAGATCCCGAGCAGGGCCATGAGGACCGGGATATTCTTCTCCAGCGGCGCGTTGCGGAAGTGTTCGTCGACCGCAAAACCGCCATCGAGGAGTTCTTCAAAGTGATCGTAGCCGATCGCCAGGGCGAGGGAGAGACCGACCGCCGACCACAGCGAGTAGCGGCCGCCGACCCAGTCCCAGAAACCGAACATATTGGCGGGATCGATGCCGAACTCGTGCACCCGCTTTTCGTTGGTCGAGACCGCGACAAAGTGGCGGCTGATCTCCTCCATGTTCCCCCCCTGGTCGATGAACCAGTTGCGGGCGGAATAGGCATTGGCCAACGTCTCCTGAGTGGTGAAGGTCTTGGAGACGACAACAAAGAGGGTGGTCTCGGCGTGCAAATCTTTCAGGGTTTCCACCAGATCGCTGGCATCGACATTGGAGACAAAGTGGCTGCGCAGGCCGGAGACGTAGGGGGTGAGGGCGGCGCAGGCCATCTTCGGACCGAGATCAGAGCCGCCGATGCCGATGTTGACAACGTCGGTGATCCGCTTGCTGCTATAGCCGCGCCAGCCGCCGCTGCGTACCTGCATGCAAAAGCGGCGCATCGCGCCGAGGACATCGCGCACCGCCGGCATGACATCTTCGCCGTCGACGATCACCGGCCGCTCGCTGCGGTTGCGCAGGGCGGTGTGGAGGACGGCGCGCCCTTCGCTGCTGTTGATTTTGGCGCCGTTGAACATGGCATCGCGCTGCACGTCGAGGTTGCGGACGCGGGCGAGTTGGCAGAGCGAAGCGATCGTCTCGGCATCGATGAGCTGCTTGGAGTAGTCGAAGAGGAGGCCGTCGAATTCGACAGAGAAGCGGGCAAAGCGGTCGGGATCAGCAGCAAAGGCGGCGCGCAGAGTACGCCCTTCCCAGCTGCGGCGATGTTCGGTCAGGGCCTGCCAGGCCGGCAATTCAGTCAGTTTTTCCATGGGATTCTCCTTTGAGGGGCAAAGCATCAATCAAGTTGACCACCTCGACTTTATACACCATACTTGCCCCCTTGTCAGCCGCATCCCCGACAAAATCCTTTCAAGGAAACCATCATGGCTCTGCCCTCCACCATCTACCGCACCAGCATTGAACTTGCTGATCTCGATCGCAACCTGTACGAAAAACTCGAAACCACCGTCGCCCGCCACCCTTCTGAAACCAATGAGCGCCTTATCGCCCGCCTCTTTGCCTACGCCCTTTGCTACAGCGAAGATTTGAGCTTTACCAAGGGGATTGCCGCGGCGGATGAGCCGGATCTCTGGACCAAAGAGCCGGACGGGCGGGTACGGGAATGGATCGAGGTCGGTCTCCCCGACTTTGAACGGCTGCGCAAGGTCAGCCGTCATGCCGAAAAGGTGATGCTGATCGCCAGTGGTAGTGCCAGTGCTTTCTGGCGCTGGCAGGAATCGATCCTCCCCAAGCTTGCGGTCATCGACAATCTGACGATTCTTGCCCTCGAGCCGGCCTTTGTCGCCCAGATCGTCGCGCGTTTGCAGCGGGCGATCACCTGGTCCCTGACCATCACTGAAGGGAACATCTACCTCACTATCGGCACCGACACCCTCGAATCGCAGATCCTTTTTCTGCAGGGGGAGAGATGATCATCTGGATCGACGCTGATGCCTGTCCGCGCCTGGCGCGCGAGATCGTCTTCAAGGCGGCCGAGCGGCTGCAGTTGCCGGTCTGTCTCGTCGCCAATCAGCCGATGGGCCGGCATCATTCACCGCTGATTACTTCGGTGCATGTGCATGGCGGCTTCGATGCCGCCGATGACCACATTGCTCAGCAGGTCGCTCCCGGCGATCTCGTCATTACCGCTGATATCCCGCTTGCCGCCCGCATCGTCAGCGCCGGCGCTCTCGCCATCGACCCGCGCGGCGATCTCTACGACGCTTCCAACGTCAACGAACGCCTGTCGATGCGTGATCTCCTCGCCGATCTCCGCAACGACGGCCTCGTTGCCGGCGGCCCGCCCCCCTTTGGTGCCAATGACCGGAAACGCTTTGCGGCGACCCTGGACCGGACTCTGACCCGTTTGATCCGTTTGGGGTGAAGTGTCATTTCCTTTGTGAAGTTAGCACCGAATAAATGAGCTGATGAGCGTCAAGCTTCTGCGTGGACGGACTGGATTCCCCCTACTTCCCCAACACCTGCCCACATTTCTCCCAGGCGCAGACATCGACGTTGTTTTGGCGATAGTTGTCGGTGCCGCCGTAAATTAATGCTGGGGCCAGTGCGCTAGGGCCAGCCAGTTTTAGCCACTTCTCTATCCCGGCAAAAGCATCGCTGGCCAGGGTCTTTCCTGACTTAATCTCAATCGGCCGCACACCCCCTCCTTGCTCGGCGAGCACATCGACTTCATTGCCGTTGCTATCACGCCAAAAATAGAGCTGAGGGCGTTCCCCTTTATTCAGCCGCGATTTCATCAACTCGGCCATGACCATTGTTTCAAAGAGTGCCCCGCGCAGCGGGTGGGTCTCCAGCTGTTCTGTCGTTCTGATCCCTAGTAACCATGTAACGAGGCCAACGTCATAAAAATAGAGTTTCGGCATCTTAACCAGGCGTTTGTTGAAATTGGCATGGTGCGGTCGCAACAGGAAGACCAGATAACTTGCTTCAAGGACCGAGAGCCAGGCCTTGGCGGTATTATGGGTGATGCCGCACTCTGTCGAGAGGGAGGAAAGATTGAGCAGTTGCCCGCTGCGCCCGGCGCATAGGCGCACAAAACGCTGGAAAATTTCCAGTTCCTGAATTTTGAGCAGTTGCCGCACATCCCGCTCAACATAAGCAGTGACATAAGCGCTAAACCAGAACGGTGCTGCGAGATCCCGGTCGTAAAGGGGGGGGTAGCCGCCAGTCAGGAGCATGGCATCAGCGGTCGGCGGCACTTTGCCGACGCGACTCAGTTCGTCGAGTGAAAAGGGGAGGAGTTCGACAAAGGCGCTGCGTCCGGCCAATGATTGCGAGATCGATGACATCAGTCCAAACTGCTGTGAACCGGTGAGGATAAAGAGCCCCATGCGGCCATCGGCATCGACCCGTGTTTGCAGATAAGAGAAGAGTTCGGGGCAGCGTTGCACTTCGTCAAGGACGGCACCATCCGGAAATCGCTCCAGAAAGGAACGGGGATCGCTCTGGGCCGCCAGGCGGATGTCTGGGTCTTCGAGGGAGACATAAGGTCGGTCGACAAAGATGGCTCTGGCCAGCGTTGTCTTCCCCGACTGACGGGGGCCGGTCAAGGTGACAATTGGAAATCCACGCAGCAAAGTGTGGATGGTCTGTTCTGCATCGCGAGTTATCATGTCAATAGGTTAGCCGTGGTTATGCAATTTGTCAAAGTTTTTTACAAATTGCATAAAATAGTCGGTGCCTACAATGACGTTCCAGGCTATCCTCTTTCGACACTAGCGGCGGAACAGGTGCTGCGTACCAATTTATTGCACTATTTTCAATCGGGCAAAAACATGCTACCAATAGAGCCCGGCAAAATCATCCCCGACAACTTCACGGATAAGGACTTTAATAGCATGGACTTCGCAGCGATCGGCCTCAATGTTCCCTCCATCCTCCTCCCCAAGCTCGGCACCGACATGAGCAAGTGGGCAGTGATCGCCTGTGACCAGTATACGTCAGAGCCCGAATACTGGGAGAAGGTCAGCGCCACTGTCGGGGCGAACCCCTCGACCCTCAATCTCATCTTTCCCGAGGTTTACCTCGAAGAAGCGGAAGCCGATGCCGAACGCCGCATTGCCGGGATCAATGCGACGATGCAGCACTATCTCGATGCCGGCATTCTGCAGGAAGAAGCGCAGCCCGGCTTCATCCTCGTCGATCGCCAGACCTGCGCTGTCCCTTCACGCAAGGGGCTGGTTGTTGCCCTCGATCTCGAAGCCTACGACTACCGTGCGGGGTCGACGACCTTGATTCGCGCCACCGAGGGGACGATCCTCGACCGGCTGCCGCCGCGCATAAAGGTGCGGCAGGGGGCGAGCATCGAGCTTCCGCACATCATGGTCCTGATCGACGACCCCGAGCGGACGGTTATCGAACCTCTTTTCGACCGGAATCTTGAGCTTGCCTACGATTTTGCGCTGATGGAAGGGGGCGGGCATATCAAGGGCTGGCGGGTGAATGACGCGGCCAGTCTGGCCCAGGTCGGGGCAGCGCTGGCGCAACTCGCTGACCCGGCGCACTTTGCTGCAAAGTACCAGGTGGCGGGACAGGCGCCGGTTTTGTACGCCATGGGGGACGGCAACCACTCCTTTGCCACGGCCAAGGCGATCTGGGAGAAGCTCAAGGCCGAAGCGACAGACAAAGCCGCGATCATGGATCATCCCGCCCGCTACGCTCTGGTCGAGCTCGTCAATGTCCACGATCCGGGGCTGGAGTTTGAAGCGATCCACCGCGTGATCTTCAATGCCGATCTGGCAACGATGACGGCGCAGGCGGCAGCTTTTTACGCCGCCCAAGGGGCGAGCTTTTGCTGCGAGCGCTGCAAAAATCTGGCGGCCAGCGTCGAAAAAGCCCAGGCGCTCAAGCAGGCCGGCCGTCACCTCATCCCCTTTGTCGCCGGATCGGAGTGCGGGCTCTTTGTTATTGATCAGCCCCCCCTGCATCTCGAAGTTGCGACGTTGCAGACCTTCCTTGACCACTTCCTCAGCGAAAACCGCGCTGCCCGCATCGACTATATTCACGGCGAGGCGCCGGTCAGCGCTTTGGGCAATAAGGCCGGCAACATCGGTTTTTACCTTCCGGCGATCTCCAAGTACGACTTTTTCAAGACGATCATTCTCGATGGCGCCCTGCCGCGCAAGACCTTCTCGATGGGGGATGCCGACGAAAAGCGTTTTTATCTGGAGTGCCGCCGGATTGTGCGCTGACCCCCTCCCGGTTTTTCACTGAAATTCGATTTTGTAAAAGAGGTCGACCCCGCTCTCTTCGCCGACCGTCGATTCTGTCTGCCAGCGCTCACTGATGTCGTAGCGCAGGCCGACGACGTTGCTGCCGGTAAAGAGGGAGTGGCCAAGGCTGATATAGAGTTTGGGGCTGAGGTACTTGCCGACGGTGATCACCGAAGTGGTGAGGTCACCGTCGCCGGATTGAATGTCGATCACATCCAGGCCGACGCGGCGCCGCAGCCGGTCCTGCAGCACCGTCGATTCCCCCTTGGCGAGGAGCGCGCCGGCCGCCACCATCAGCAGGTCGGCTTGTCCGGCATCGCTCCCCATCGGCCGGCCGAGGACGATATAGGACAGGATGTCGGTGTCGGGCATCGCCGGCTCGGAATAAAGGGTGACGGTCGGCGCTCGCGGCGTGCCGCCGACCCGGACTCCGGTCTGGACTTCGCCGGCACGGCGCAGGGCGAGGATGTCGAGGGTCGGCTGGTCGATAGGACCGCCGGCAAAGAGGAGGGTGCCGCGGCTGATGTCGAGCTTCATGCCGTAGGCGGCATAAGCCCCCTGGACCACATTGATCTTGCCGCGACCGCGGATCGTTTCGTTGCCGCGGGCGGTGACGATCACGTCGCCGTTGAGACGGGCGTCGATCCCCCCGAAATCGACCAGCACCCGCTCGCCAAGGAGGAGGCGGACTTCGAGGTCGAGATCGAGCGGGCGTTCGCGCTCGTCGCTTTGTGGCGCATCGACGATCACGACGTCGGCATGCTGACGCAGTGGGGCCTGAGTCTGCCGGCCGCGCACCAGCAGTTCGGGGAGCTTGATCTCGCCGCGCACTTTGGCGGTTTGGGGGGTGCCGCTGAAGGTGAGGGCAGGGCTGGTAACAAGGCGCAGCTCGGGGAGATTAAGGGTGAGAAAGCGTTCTCCGTCGAGCTTGCCGTGGTATTCGGCAAGCTGCCAGTTTTGCAGGCGCAGCTCACCTTCCCCGGTCAGTTGGCCGTCCCCGGATGCAACTTTGACAGCAGAAAAGCGCACCTTGTCGTCAACAAAGTCAGCCTTGATGCTCAGGTCGCGGAGGGTAATGCCGGCCTGGGGGAGATACGCCCCGGCGCCGCTGAGTTGCAGATTGCCGGCGAGCATCGGTTGCTGCCAGCTGCCGGCGACGCGCAGGTCGAGAGCGAGATCGCCGTGGCTTTCCCGCAGCAGTCCCGGCAGCAGGGTGGTCAAAAGTCCCCGTTCGCGGAATCGCCCTTTGATTTCGCCGCGCATAGGACCGGCGGCATCGATGGCAACGGGGAGAGTGGCGGGCAGCGGCAGGGAGAGCTTGCCGGCGATCTCGCCATGCTCAACGAGGGTCAAGGCAAGATCGACGTCGAGAGTCTTTTGCTGCCAACGCCAGGTGACACCAGCGTTGCGCAACGCCATCTTCACCTCCCCGCGTTTCTGTTTCCAGGCAAGGACGATGTTATTGCCGCTGCTTGCGCCGACGACTTCGAAGGTTTGGCCGGGATAAAGCTCGGCTGTCAGTTCTCCGGAAAGACTTCCGCTGATCGTCAGGGTTGGCGGCAGCCAGGGGGCGATAAGTTCGGGACCGAATCCGTCCCAGTCGAGTTGCAGGGTCAGACGCTGCGGTAACGCCAGCTGCCCCGGCTCCGGAGAGGTGAGGCGGGCGGAGGCACGGCTCTGCGCGGCAAGATTGAGGTCGCACACCGCCGCCAGTCCCTTTTCGTCCCAGGAAAAGTCGCTGGCCAGGCGCTCAATTGTCAGGTTGAGGTCACCTTGTTTCAGGCGGCCGGCGGCCACTACCTTCCCCTGCAGGGACAAGGCTCCACCTTCCTCCCAACGTCCGGTGACACTGCCGGAGCTGGCGCCGGCCAGCTGCAACTCTGCCAGCCAGGGGTTGGCACGGGCCAACTCCAGATCGTCCCACTGGGCGATGACCTCCCCCGCGCCGCGGCTATGGTCATAATCCGCAGCGACTTCGATCCGTTCACCGCGCTCACTGGTCAGCTCCAACGGCGAAAAGCGCAGGCTGTCCTTTGTGAATAACAGTGTCACCGGCGCCGCCAGACGCCAGACGCCCTGCTCCTCTTCTTTCCCCGCCAGCTGCAGAATCTTTCCGGACCAGCTCCCCGCCTCGTATCCCCCCGCTGCTTCGATTCGAACCTCTCCCTGCGGCCAGATCAGGGCGCCCGAGAGTTGATGCTCTTTGGCCAGCCCCTTCCCCTGCAACTCCAGACGGCTAAAGTGGCGGTTCTGGTAATCGATACGATTGAGATCGGCACGCAGGGAGATCGGACTGTTCGGAGTCGTTCGCTCCGCCTGCAGCGTCCCCCGGGCGACGTTCAGACCGGCGTAAGCCAGCGCTGTTCCCGCGCTGTTGAAGGCGCCGGTGAATTCACCTTGCTGCCAGCGCAGCCAGCCGTCCGCCTCCCCGGCGCCGGTGGCGTCGGGGAGGAGTTCTTCGAGCTGGCGGAGCGCGATAGAGAAGGTGACCCGCTCCTGCAAGCGCCCGGCTGCTGTTAGATCGATACCGTTGCCATGAAGTTCAAGGTGGCGCAGGAGTAAATCGCTATTTTCCAGACGGGCCGAAACGGCTCCGGTCAGAGGGTGGCCGTTGAGGATGCTGTCGTGCAGGCGGGCTGTTAACTCCAGTTGCAGGGGGGCCTCCGGAGGAAGGAGCAGGGTGCTGTTGAGATCAAAGTTGAGCTCTCCGGCCAGGGGCGGGGAGAGGATCGCGGGGTTGAGACCGGTCCCCTGCAGGGCTGCGGTCAGGCGGAAAGGGCCGCTCCAGTCGAGATGCAGGGTACCGGCGAGTTGGCCGGCAAGGAGCTGTCCTGCAAGGTTACTCAGGGCGAGTTGTTGTCGATCGCCGGTCAGGCGTCCGGCGAGGCCAAGGTTGCGCCAGTCAGCGCCGCGGTTGCTCAGATCGAACTGGCCGCGGTAAGCGTCAGAACTGCCGTTGAGGTCGAGCGAACCGGAGAGGTCGGTGGCGATCGCTGTCTCTGGCGTCAGATCAACGCCCAGGAGCTGCAGCTGAAGGAGCAGAGGCGAAACAGAGTCGTCAAAGCGGTAGCGGATCCGGCCGCGCACTTCGCCGGCAGCAACGCTGCGGGAAAGGAGAAGATCCCGGAGTTCCACCCCGGCCTTGGCGACGCCAACCTCGGCGTTGAGTTGAACTTTCCCCTGCTGCGTTGTGTCAAGGTTGAGAGCCAGCGGACCCGCCATGAGTTCCCCACCCTGTCCGGCCGTGAGGTTCACGGTCAGATCAACCTTGTTGAGTCCGGTGGCGGCAGCGAATCCGTCCCCGTGCAGGCGGAGGGCAAGGCCGGGGGTGGCCATCCCCGCCGTCACTTCGCCGGAAAGGGAGCCGTAGGGGGTGCGGGCCTGCAGGGCAGAGAGGCGCAGGATGCCGTCTTGCCAGTCGAGACGGGTACTCAGCGGGCCAAAGTGCTGCGCTTCGGCTTCAGGGCGGTGGATGACCACGCCGGCGAGTTGCAGCGAAGCGATGCTTCCATTCAGGCGGCGCGGCAGACCGGAGACGCGCGGCCATTGCAGCGGCTTTTCCTCCTTTTTGGCGGCAACGTTTGGCTCGGGGGCAAGATGGATGTCCATCTCCCCGAGGGCGAGTTCTTCGATCGTCAATTCTGCATGGAGCAGTTGCCGCGGCTGCCAGCGCAGGCGCAGTGTCGGGGTCGCGGCCTCGCCGCCGGGCCAGCGCAGCTTGACCCCGTCGAGGCGCAGTTCGTCAATCAGCCGTCCGGAGAGGGTCTCGACTTCGAGCGTCAGTGGCGACCAGCGGTTGACAGCGGCCAACAGGGCGCGGCCGCCGGCATCACTGCCGACCAGCCAGGCCCCGGCGCCGAACAGGACAAAAGTCAGCAGCAGGAGGGTCAGCGCCGCGTATTTGAGCCCGGTCGTCACCATCCGAACCCCACGCTGAGATGGAGGCGGTAGGACGGATTTCTGACCCCGACCTGGCGGGCGACGTCGAGTTTAATCGGTCCGATGACCGTGTAGCGCCGCACCCCGATTCCGGCGCCGCTGGCCCATTCGATGTCAGTCAGGACGTTAAAGGCGTTGCCGAGGTCGAAGAAGGTTGCCACCCCCCAGTCTTCGCCGAGGGGAACCTCAACTTCGACGCTGCCGACGGCGAGGTGTTCGCCGCCGACCACCTGACCGGCAGCATCGGTGGGGCCGAGGCTTTGATAGGCATAGCCGCGCACACTTTGATCACCACCGGCAAAAAAGCGCAGCGATGCCGGGATTTCCGCCAAAGGTTCATTCTTCAGGGTCGTCCCCCCCTGAGCCCGCAGCAGCAGCTTTAACTGCCCCGGCAGCGGGATCACGGTATTTCCCGAGGCGAGAAACTGCAGCAGGCCGGTATCCGACCCCAGCGCTTGATGGCCGCCGCGGACTTCCAGGCTGTAGCGGAAGCCCCTTTTCGGCCGGATCGGATCGGCGTAGAGATTGTGGCGGAAGCGGATGCCGGGGATAATCATGCGCGAACGGTCATCCTGGTCGCCGACGATGTAATCTTCCTGCAGCAGCCGCAGATAGACCGAGCCGATCCGCCCGCCGCTGAAGCCGCGTTGTTCTTCGATCTCGGCAAAGAGGGAGCGGTTTTCATAGCTTTCCAGATCTTCACGCACGAAACCGCTGCGCAGGGCGGTCTGCGAGTCCAGATTCGTCAGTCCGGGGATGATATAATTGGCGGTGAGGGATTGTTTACGTTCGGCAATGCTCAGGTCAGCGGCGAACTCGTGGCCGCGGTGCAGAACGTTCAAATCGCGATAGTTGAGGGAGGTGCGGGCGCCGGTATCCGTGCCGTAGCCGATCCCTGGCCGCAGGCGCCGGCGCGCGGCCGGGACGAGTTTGATCTCGATCGGCACCCGGAACTCTTCGCTCAACTCCTTATGCGGGGTGATGATCACGTCGCGGAAGCGGTCGGAGCCGAGAAAGTTGAGCTGGGTCTGGCCGAGACGGGGATAGCTGAAGACCTCCCCTTCGCTAAAGGAGAGATAGCGGCGGAGAAAGGGGGTCGGGTAAATGTCCCCTCCTTGAATAGAGGCTTTGCCAAAGTGATAGCGTTCGCCGGTTGCGAGTTCGAGGTCGATTTCAGCGCGGCGTTCCTGGCGCTGCAAGCGGATCTGGTGGACCGTGAAGTCGGCGTCAAGATAACCGCGATCAAGGACGCGCGCCTTGAGGGTCCCCTTGCCCTGGTCGTAGAGATCCTGCCGCAGCACCTCGCCAATGCGCAGGGGGAAATCGTCAACCAGTCTTTGCAGACGCGGTTCGCTTGCCCCCGGACCACTCAAGCGCACCGCCACCGAGGTTAAGCGTATCGCCTCGCCCGGTAGGACCGTGACTTCGAGACGATATTGCCCCGGCGCGGTTTGTTGCCGCTGCACGCTGACTTTTGCTTCGTAATAGCCGAAAGGCTCCAGGGCCTGGCGGACCCGTTCCGGAAGTTGCTCTTCGAAACGCTCCAGCCACATGAGTTCGACCTGCTCATTCTCCACCAGACCGGGGGGGAGGACGAGGGCGGCGCGGACGTTGGCCAGGGCTTCCTCACCGCTGACGCCGCTGACGTCAATCTCCAGAGGTTCGGCGGCGCGGGCGACAGCGCTTAGCAGGAGGAGCAAGAGGAGAAGGGGCAGAAGCCGGTAGCGCCAGCGCTCCAATCGCGGAAAAGGGCTTGCGCCACTGCGGGAGGCAAAGATGGCCGTCAACAAGGCACTCTCACTCCTTGGCCAGCTTGCGCGCTTCGGCAATCAGCACCGCAGCGAGTTGTTCCGCCGGTACCTTCGCAACGATTTCTCCTTTGCGGAAAAGGAGCCCTTCTCCCCGGCCGCCAGCGATGCCGATATCCGCTTCCCGCGCTTCGCCGGGACCGTTCACCGCGCAGCCCATCACCGCCACCGTGATTGCTCCCGGTAGATCGGCGAGACAGCGCTCCACCTCTTCGGCGACGGGGATCAGGTTTATCTGGCAGCGGCCGCAGGTCGGACAACTGACAAAGGTCGGGCCGCGTTGCCGCAGTCCGAGGCTTTTGAGGATCTCCCAGCCGACCTTGACCTCTTCGACCGGATCGCCGGTCAATGAGACGCGCAGGGTCTCGCCGAGGCCGTCGTAAAGGAGGACGCCGAGGCCGACGCTGCTCTTGATCGTTCCCGCCCAAGTGGTGCCCGCCTCAGTGATGCCGATATGCAACGGATAGTCGACCTGGGCGCCGAGGAGACGATAAGCCTCGACGGTGCGCTGGATATTCGAAGCCTTGAGACTGACCTTGATCTCCTGGTAGTTGAGTTCCTCAAGGAGACGGATATGGCCGAGAGCGCTGGCCACCATCGCTTCAGCGGTTGGGTGAACGTACTTGGCAAGGAGTTCTTTCTCCAGCGAGCCGCCATTGACGCCGATGCGGATCGGAATCTGTTGTTCGCGGCAGGCGGCCACCACCTCCTCAACCTTCCAGCGCTCGCCGATATTGCCGGGGTTGAGACGCAAGCCGGCAACGCCGCTGGCAAGGGAGGAGAGGGCAAGTTTGTAGTCGAAGTGAATATCGGCGATCACCGGCAGCGGCGAGTCGCGGCAGATCGTTGCCAACGCCGTGGCCGCTTGCTGATCCGGGACCGCACAGCGGACGATCTCGCAACCGACTGTCGCCAGGCGGCTTATCTGGGCCAGAGTGGCAACCGCATCGCGGGTATCGGTATTGGTCATCGACTGCACAGCAACCGGGGCGTTACCGCCGATAGCGACAGTGCCGACGTGAATCTGGCGGGTGATACGGGGCATGTGGGGGAGCCTCCTGTGAAAACTCGATAAAGCAGATTCTGCCCATGGAGTTTAGCGCAGCAGCAGGCTAGGAGCAACGAGCAAAAGTATTTTCGTCAGGTTATGGGGGCGGGTGAGGAATCCTTTATTCTTGCTCAGTTCAGCAGACTCGTCATGGCTTCTTGTAATACTTTCAGGTTGGCGGGTTTCTTCAGGGTGAGGATGTTGTTCTCTGCGATGAAACGGAGATGGTCCTGGTGGTTGGTGGCGGTGAAGAAAAGGAAATGTTTGCCGATTTCCGGGTCAAGCTTGATCGCTTGTTGATAAAGTTCGATGCCGTCCATCTCCGGCATGCTGACATCGGAAATCATCACGTCAAAGTGACGCTGGCGCAGGTGCTGCAATGCGTCGGCGGGGTGGGTTGTTACCTCCAACTTGCCAAAGGGGGTCATGATGATTTCAAGGAGGCGGGCAATGACCGGATCATCGTCGACAATCAGAATACGTTTTTTCCACAGGGGCGCCAGGGTGTGAATCATCTGGTAGAGTTCGTCCGCCCCGGCCGCCTGCAGTAAATAATCTTCGACGGTTTTGCGGTGGAGTTCGATTTCGTCGAGCATGCGGCGAAATTCGCCGTCATTTTGTCCGCTCCAGTTCATGGTCAGCAAAAAGAGGCTGTTCCACTCGGAGAATTCAAGTTGAACAATGACTTCGAGCATGCGCTGTTCGCTTAAGCTGGCCGAGGCCAAAGTCAGCCAGCTGGCGGCGATCAGCTTTTCGGTGCTTTGTCTGGCGTCCGGATCGCCGAGTTGATCGACTCCTGCTGTGCCGGCATTTTCCGGTCGCAGCAGTTGCCGTAACAATTTTCCGTGCTCGCGTTCTTGTTCCGCCAAGGTCAGGAGGAAGGCGGCAAATTCAGGTTGCATCGCGAAGCGCACCGCCGCCGAGCGGTAAAGGGCTTCGATTTCATCTTCACGTTCGGCCTGCCAGTTGATCTGCTGGTTCATCATAATTCCCTTTTTCTGTTGGTTTTTGTTAATTTTTAGTTGAAAAAATAACAGATCATGGCGTGTTTGTAACTTGTTTTTTGTCTTCGGGTGAATTGATAGCTTTGTGCGTTTTGCCGCCCCGCAGGCATTCTAACCGCCGATCAATAGAGGCGAAATCTTCTATTCCCTTGAAGTTTAGTTGGAATACTGATAGAAAATACTCATTTTACTTTATGATGACTTTACGATTTAAGATCATGATGTTAGCCAAAAGGAGAAAACTTATGAGATTCCGTTCGCTCACGCTTTTGACGGCGTTTTTGATGTTGGTATCACTGTCGGGCTGCGGCACCGATACGAAGACAA